>CALCNV010000059.1 GCA_937897645.1 uncultured Lysobacteraceae bacterium | reverse complement strand
CCAACGCATCCACGCGTTGCGAGAACACGCCGTCCAGCGACCGGCGCGCGGCACGTGCAGCGCGCGTATCCGAGGCGGCGATCAGGTCGGCGATGGCCTCGGCCTGGGCCAGGTCCATGCGTTCGTTGAGGAAGGCGCGTTCGCTGAACTCACCCGGCCGCGCATGCCGTGCACCCAGTGCGCAGGCGCGGGCGACGAGTTGTTGCAGCACCACGGGACTGCCGTGCGCCTGCAGTTCGACGATGTCTTCACCGGTAAAACTGCGCGGGCCGGGGAATGACACCGCGATGCCGTCGTCGATCACGCCACCGTCCGCATCGAGGAACCGCGCATGATGCGCATGCCGTGGCTGCAGTGCGCGGGCGCTGATGGTTTCGCCGATGGCGTGCGCCCGTGGTCCGGAGAGGCGCACGATGCCCACGCCACCTGCGCCTGCTGCGGTGGCGATGGCGACGATGGTGTCGGTGGTGTCACTCATGGGTTTGCAGATTCCATGCGTATGAGTCTTACATATTCCCAAGCCCGTCCCGGTTGCGCGGGGCGCGCCTCTAGAAGATCCCGTTCGTGGTGAGCCTGTCGAACCATGCTTTTCGACGGCAAAATCCAGCCCTCGGTTTCGAGCCGTAATCGCCAAGAGCGTGGTTCGACAGGCTCACCACGAACGGGATAGGGATAAAGACCGTTCAAAAAAAGAAACCCGCCTGTATGCGGGTTTCTGATTTCTTCAATTTCACCGACTTGTTACTTGCTGACGGCCTTGGCGTCGGGTGCCGCCGGCGGCTGGCCGTGCTGCTTGGTCATCCACCACTGCTGCAGCAGGCCCAGGCTGCCGTTGGTGACCCAGTACAGCACCAGGCCGGCCGGCATGAAGGCCATCATCACGCCGAACACCAGCGGCATGAACTGCATCATCTTCTGCTGCATCGGATCCATGCCGACGGCGGGCGTCATTTTCTGCGTCATCCACATCACCGCCATGTTGATGGCCGGCAGGATGAAGTAGGGGTCGCGTGCGGTCAGGTCGTTGATCCAGAAACCGAGCCACGGTGCCTGGCGCAATTCCACCGATTCATTCAACACCCAGTACAGGGCCAGGAAGATCGGCATCTGCACCAGGATGGGCAGGCAGCCGCCCATCGGGTTGATCTTCTCCTTCTTGTACAGCTCCATCATCGCGGTCTGGAACTTCTGCTTGTCGTCGCCGTAGCGTTCCTTCAGCTGCGCGATGCGCGGCTGGAACTGGCGCATCTTGGCGAAGCTCTTGTATTGCGCCGCCGACAGCGGATACAGCGCCAGTTTCACCAGCACCACCAGACCGACGATGGACCAGCCCCAGTTGCCAAGTAGCGAATGCAGGTGGTTGAGGATCCAGAACAAGCCTTGGCCGATCAGCGCGAAGATCGAGAACTGGCTGTAGTCCACCGCGCGATCCAAGCCGGGCACGTTCTGCGCTTTCATATCCCCAACAAGCTTCGGTCCCACATAAAGACGCGCTTCATTGGTGATCCGCTGTCCCGGCTGGACGACAGTTGGAATCTTGTCTGTTTCCCGAATCAGATTTTGTTCGCCGCCGTTCGCTACAGGCAGCTTAACGACTTCAATAAGTGACTCCTTCCCGGCATCTGGAATCCATGCCGAGAAGAAGTGGTGCTGCAGCATCGCTACCCAGCCACCCTTTGCATTAGCCTGATTTTCTCCGTCAACAAGATATTCACCCTGAAACCAGCCTCCTTTGAACGGTCGCCGATTGTATTCACCGTCAAACCAAGTGGCACCGTTGAAGCTGAAGGATTCCGGATTAGTCATGCCGGTCTTGATGACCGGCGGTACGCGCAGCAGCTGGCGATAGACATAACCCTGCCACGGCGCGGTGCCGGTGTTGGCCACGTCGTCGCGGACGCGCAAGGCGTAGTCGCCACGCTTGAGCGTGTAGGTGCGGCGGATGGTCACGCCATCGGGGCTGGTCCACACGAACGGCACCGAGACTTCCGCCGCGTCCGGCGCCAGCACCACGTCGGCGCTGCCGTGCTCGGGCACGAAACCGGACTCATGGCTGGGGGCCGAGCCGCCCTGTGCGCTGATCCATCCGCTCTGGGCGGTGTAGTAATGCGCAGGGTCCTGGTTGAACAGTTTCACCGGCGCGCTGCCGGCCGCCTTCGTCTGCGGATACTGCAGCAGGTCGGCTTCGAGGACGCTGCCGCCGTCCAGGACCAGGCGCAATACATCCGTGCTCACGGTGACGCGCGGTGCGCTGGCGACCGGCGCGGCACTGGCCGGACTGGTGGTGGTAGCGGGCAGGGTCGGCACGCCAGGCGTGGTGCCGGCGGTGGCGGCCGGCATGGCCGGGATCGCACCCGGCACGGTGCTGCTCGCGGGCGCATTGGTGGTCTGCGTGATCGGGGTAGGCGCTGCCACGGGCTTGGGCGCATTGAACTTGCCCCATTCCACCCACAGCAAAGTCGCCACCATCAGCCAGGCGATAAGAAGGAAAGCACGGGTCTGGTTCATCGGACAGGCATTCTCAACCGGCTCGGGAGTCCGGTTTGGACGTGGTGCGGGAAGAAGGGGAAGGCGCGTTGTTGACCGGCGGCATTGTGCCGGGCGCGACGGATACGGGCAATGCGCCGGCCCGGATCAAGGTACGCAGGAAGGTGGCGCTGAGCTGTTCGCGATTGGCTTTCGCGGCTGCCGGACGTGCCACCACCACGTAGTCGCCGCCGGGCAGCTGCAGGCGTAGTTGGCGGAATTGTTCGCGCAAAGCCCGCTTGATGCGGTTGCGGCCCACGGCATGCGGATCGACCTTGCGCGACACGGCCAGCCCAAGGCGGGCCGGCGAATCGGTCGCTTGCCAGTGCAGGCTGAGCATGGGATCGGACGTGCGTTTGGCCAGTTCGAACACGCGGGCGTATTCGGCGCTGGTGCGGACACGGGCGCTACGCGGGAACGAGGCGTTCATGCAGGCACGAAAAAGTCCGCACAGGACTGCGCGGACTTTTGCGGTACACAGGCGTTGATGGACGTGGCCGCAGGCTGCGGCAGGACCATCAGGCGCTCAGGCGCGCGCGGCCCTTGGCACGGCGACGGGCCAGGATCTTGCGGCCGTCGGCAGTGGCCATACGGGCGCGGAAGCCGTGGTCGCGCTTGCGCTTGAGGTTGCTGGGTTGGTAAGTGCGCTTGGTGGCCATGGGGCCCTCGGGCGGATAGCGATGGAAAGAACCGGAAATTCTAAAGCCCAGAGGCGCCGCGGTCAACTCCTGCAAGACGACCCGCTACCACCACAAGGCCGGGCAATGGCCTGCCCGCATTGTCCCGTGCGGCCTGCCCGCGCGTGATAATCTGCCGGGCTGGTGTTCACCGCTGTATTTCCACCCCGCCCTTCACCGCGTCCCGCGCCCGGCATCACCGCGCGAACGCCTCCCGATAGATGTGCCCGCCCGCGATGGATGCTTGGCCCCGCTGCCTCGAACGCCTGGAAGCCGAATTGCCGGCCGAAGACGTACACACCTGGCTGAAGCCCTTGCAGGCCGAGCAGCGCAGTGACGCCATGGTGCTGTACGCACCCAATGCCTTCATCGTCGAACAGGTGCGCGAGCGCTACCTGCCGCGCATCCAGGAGCTGTTGGGCCACTTCGCCGGCCATCGCGACGTGTCGGTGGAAATCGGATCGCGCGCCCGCATCGCCGAACCCGGCGCTGCCGCGGCGGCGGCAACCTCGGTATTCGCCGCCAGCGAACCGTATGCCGGCAACCTGGATTCGCACTACAGCTTCGACAATTTCGTCGAAGGCCGCAGCAACCAGCTGGGTCGCGCCGCCGCCTGGCAGGCCGCGCAGGCGCCGGGTGACCGTTCGCACAACCCGCTGCTGCTGTATGGCGGCACCGGACTGGGCAAGACCCACCTGATGTTCGCCGCCGGCAACGAACTGCGTCGGCAGAATCCGGCTGCGCGCGTGCTGTACCTGCGTTCGGAGCAATTCTTCAGCGCCATGACCAAGGCGCTGATCGAGAAATCGATGGACCAGTTCAAGCGCCGTTTCCAGCAGGTGGACGCACTGCTGATCGACGACATCCAGTTCTTCGCCGGCAAGGATCGCACCCAGGAAGAGTTCTTCCACACCTTCAATGCCCTGTTCGACGGCAAGCAGCAGATCATCCTCACCTGCGACCGCTATCCGCGCGAAGTGGAAGGCCTGGAGCCACGGCTGAAATCGCGCCTGGCCTGGGGCCTGTCGGTGGCGATCGAACCACCGGACTTCGAGACCCGCGCTGCCATCGTGCTGGCCAAGGCCCGCGAACGCGGCGCGCAGATCCCCGACGACGTCGCCTTCCTGCTGGCCAAGAAGATGCGCTCCAATGTGCGGGACCTGGAAGGTGCCTTGAACACCCTGACCGCGCGCGCCAACTTCACCGGCCGCGCCATCACCCCGGAGTTCGCCCAGGAAACCCTGCGCGACCTGTTGCGCGCCCAGCAACAGGCCATCAGCATCCCCAACATACAGAAGACCGTGGCAGACTATTACGGCCTGCAGATCAAGGATTTGCTGTCCAAGCGGCGCACGCGCTCACTGGCGCGCCCGCGACAGGTGGCGATGGCGCTGGCCAAGGAACTGACCGAACACAGCCTGCCGGAGATCGGCGATGCCTTTGCCGGTCGCGACCACACCACCGTCCTGCACGCCTGCCGCCAGATCCGCAACCTGATGGAAACCGATGGCAAACTGCATGAAGACTGGGACAAATTGATCCGTAAGCTCAGTGAATAACACCGCTCCAGCATTGTGGATAAGTTGGGGACGAAAAAAACCGCTAGAGTTATCCACAGCTTCCACCCTGCTTACGCGGGGCCTGATACACGCCTTAAGGCCGCAATAAAAACAAGTTGATTCAATGTGTTGCGCTACTTCTCAACCGAAACCAGCAAAACCATCACCACCAGTTTTTGATTTAATACTCTTTTCAAGATCCAGAGCATAAGGGGCGAGCACCACATGCGTTTCAGTCTGCAACGCGAAGCATTGCTGAAGCCGTTGACGCAGGTCGTCAACGTGGTTGAACGCCGGCAGACCTTGCCGGTGCTCGCCAATTTCCTGGTACAGGTACAAGGCGGGCAACTGTCGCTGACCGGCACCGACCTGGAAGTCGAGATGATTGCCCGCAGCGCAGTCGACGATGCGCAGGACGGCGAAACCACCATCCCCGCCCGCAAGCTGTTCGAAATCGTGCGTGCCCTGCCGGATGGCAGCAAGGTCACCGTCAGCCAGACCGGCGACAAGGTCACCGTGCAGGCCGGGCGTAGCCGCTTCACCCTGGCGACGTTGCCAGCGAACGACTTCCCTTCCGTGGATGAAGTCGAAGCCACGGAACGCGTCACGGTGCCCGAGGCGGCGCTGAAGGAATTGATCGAACGCACCGCGTTCGCCATGGCCCAGCAGGACGTCCGCTATTACCTCAACGGGCTGCTGTTCGACCTGGGCGACAAGACCCTGCGTTGCGTGGCCACTGACGGCCATCGCCTGGCCATGTGTGAAACCACTCTGGAAGGCGCGGCCACCGCCAAGCGCCAGATCATCGTGCCGCGCAAGGGCGTGACCGAGCTGCAGCGCCTGCTGGAAAGCGGCGACCGCGAGCTGGAGCTTGAAATCGGACGCAACCACATTCGGGTCAAGCGCGACGACGTCAGCTTCACGTCCAAGCTGATCGACGGCCGTTTCCCTGATTACGCCGCGGTGATACCGATCGGTGCAGACCGCGAAGTCAAGCTGGAGCGTGAAGTCCTGCGCGCCGCCCTGCAGCGTGCCGCGATCCTGTCCAACGAGAAATACCGCGGCGTGCGCGTGGAAGTCTCGCCCGGCCAGCTCAAGATCAGCGCCCACAACCCGGAGCAGGAAGAAGCCCAGGAAGAGATCGAAGCCGATACCAAGGTCAGCGACCTCGCCATCGGCTTCAATGTGAACTACCTGCTGGATGCCCTGTCCGCCCTGCGCGACGAACACATCGTTATCCAGCTGCGCGATGCCAACTCGTCGGCCCTGGTGCGTGAAGCCAGCAGCGAGAAGTCCCGGCACGTGGTCATGCCACTGCGACTCTGATGGTTGCCGTGTTTCACGTGGAACACTCCCAACGCCCGGATTTTTCCGGGCGTTCTGGTTTGGTGGTCCACTTTCTGGAATCGCACCGAGTGTCCGACTTTGTAGAGCCGAGCTTGCTCGGTGGCTCCTTGTTAGACACTCCGACGAAGCGCAGCCGAGCAAGCTCGGCTCTACAGGACCTCAAGCGTCTTCCCGGCCTGTCTCCGGGATTCCCGAGCCCCGCGGCCCCACCATGCAGGTAGTCCGACTGACCGCGTCCGGCCTGCGGCGCTTCGACACGGTGGCGATCGAACCCTCCCCTGGGCTGAACCTGATTACTGGCGACAACGGCGCCGGCAAGACCAGCGTCCTGGAAGCCCTGCATCTGATGGCCTACGGCCGCAGTTTCCGTGGACGGGTGCGGGATGGATTGGTCCGGTCCGGCGCCGAGGCCGTGGAAGTGTTCGTGGAATGGCGGGAAGGCGCGGAGCTCCGCCACCGGCGCGCCGGCCTGCGCCATACCGGGCAAACCTGGCTGGGGCGCCTGGACGGCCAAACGGTCACGCAATTGGGTGAACTGTGCGCGGCACTGGCCGTGGTCAGCTTCGAACCCGGCAGCCACGCCCTGGTCACCGGCGGCGGCGAACCACGGCGGCGCTTCGTGGACTGGGGCCTGTTCCACGTGGAACCAAGCTTCCTGTCCTTGTGGCGCCACTACGCCCGGGCCCTGAAACAGCGCAACGCCTTGTTGAAGTCGGGGGCTGGCGGACAGCAACTGGATGCCTGGGACCATGAGCTGGCCGAGGCCGGCGAGCCACTCACCCGCCACCGCCGGCAATACCTGGAAGAACTCCAGCGTCGCCTGTTGAAGGTGGCAGCGGAGCTGGTGCCCGGCCTGGGGGCCAGCCGCCTGGAGTTCCAGCCCGGCTGGCGCAGCAACGAACTGTCCTTGGCGGATGCCCTCCTGCTCGCCCGCGACCGCGACCGCGCTACAGGCCACACCTCGGTTGGTCCGCACCGGGCCGATTGGCGTATCGACTATGCGGGCCATCCCAACCGGGAGGCCCTGTCTCGCGGCCAGGCCAAACTGACGGCTTTGTCCGCCCTGCTCGCCCAAGCCGAAGACTATGCCGAACGCCGCGGGGAATGGCCCATCGTGGCCCTGGACGACCTGGCCTCCGAGCTCGACCGCACCCACCAACGCCGCGTACTGGAGCGGCTGCTGGCCAGTGGCGCCCAGATTTTCGTCACCGGGACCGAAGCGCCTTCGGCACTCGATGGCTTGGCCGTGACGCCCACCAGGTTCCACGTGGAACACGGACAGATCCAGCGCTGCTGAACTGGCTGCACGAACCATTATTCCTTCCCCAAGCAAACAAGGCTTTGGACGCGAATAAAGGCGGAAACGGCGGATCAAGCAATAAATACAGGCATTTTGCTCTATCGGCTGTTTCTGCCTTGATCTGTGTCCAAAAGCTTTTGTCTCGGCCCCAACCCACCCCAACCAGGAAAAAGCCGAACCGCCAAACTGCTATAATTCCTGCCTCACTCCCTATAGCTAATGTGTCGCCCCGTATTTCCGCGAAACACGGCGGAATCCGGCCGATGCAGGTGCGCTGCAGCCGACAGAAGCGAATGACTGACGAAACAAGCTCCACCCCGAACACCAACTACGACTCCAGCAAGATCACCGTCCTGCGCGGCCTGGAAGCGGTCCGCAAGCGGCCCGGCATGTACATCGGCGACGTGCATGACGGCACCGGCCTGCACCACATGGTGTTCGAGGTGGTGGACAACGCCATCGACGAAGCCCTGGCCGGCCATGCCGACGACGTGGTGGTGAAGATCCTGCAGGACGGTTCGGTGGCGGTGTACGACAACGGGCGCGGCATCCCGGTCGACATCCACAAGGAAGAAGGCGTCTCCGCGGCCGAGGTCATCATGACCGTGCTGCACGCCGGCGGTAAGTTCGACGACAACAGCTACAAGGTCTCCGGCGGCCTGCACGGCGTGGGTGTGTCCGTGGTCAACGCGCTGTCCGAGCATCTGTGGTTGGACGTGTGGCGCGATGGTTTCCACTGGCAGCAGGAATATTCGCTGGGCGAACCGCTGTATCCACTCAAGCAACTCGAAGCGTCCGACAAGCGCGGCACCCTGCTGCGCTTCAAGCCGGCGGCGGAAATCTTCACCGATGTCGAGTTCCACTACGACATCCTGGCCAAGCGCCTGCGCGAGCTGTCGTTCCTCAATTCCGGCGTCAAGATCGCGCTGAGCGACGAGCGTGGCGAAGGTCGCCAGGACCTGTTCCAGTACGCGGGCGGCATCAGCTCCTTCGTGGAGCACCTGGCCCAGCTCAAGACGCCGCTGCATCCCAACGTCATCTCGGTCACCGGCGAACAGAACGGCATCACCGTCGATGTGGCCCTGCAGTGGACCGACGCGTACCAGGAAACGATGTTCTGCTTCACCAACAATATCCCGCAGAAGGATGGCGGCACCCACCTGATCGGCTTCCGTGCTGCGCTGACGCGCACGTTGACCAATTACATCGAACAGAACGGCATCGCCAAGCAGGCCAAGATCACCCTGTCCGGCGACGACATGCGCGAAGGCATGATCGCGGTGTTGTCGGTCAAAGTGCCGGATCCCAGCTTCTCCTCGCAGACCAAGGAGAAACTGGTCAGTTCCGAGGTTCGCCCGGTCGTTGAGAGCACGTTCGGTGCACGTTTGGAGGAGTTCCTGCAAGAACACCCCAACGAGGCCCGCGCAATCGCCGGCAAGATCGTCGATGCCGCCCGCGCCCGCGAGGCCGCCCGCAAGGCCCGAGACCTGACCCGCCGCAAGGGTGCGCTGGATATCGCCGGCCTGCCCGGCAAGCTGGCCGACTGCCAGGAAAAGGATCCGGCGCTGTCCGAACTGTTCATCGTCGAGGGTGACTCCGCGGGTGGTTCCGCCAAGCAGGGCCGCAACCGCAAGAACCAGGCCGTGTTGCCGTTGCGCGGCAAGATCCTCAACGTGGAACGCGCGCGCTTCGACCGCATGCTCGCTTCGGCCGAAGTCGGCACGCTGATCACCGCGCTGGGCACCGGCATTGGTCGCGACGAATACAACCCGGACAAGTTGCGTTACCACCGCATCATCATCATGACCGACGCCGACGTCGACGGTTCGCACATCCGCACCTTGCTGCTCACCTTCTTCTACCGGCAGATGCCGGAGCTGATCGAGCGTGGCCATGTCTACATCGGCCTGCCTCCGCTCTACAAGTTGAAGCAGGGCAAGCAGGAGATGTACATGAAGGACGACGCGGCGTTGAACGTCTACCTCGCCAACAGCGCGGTGGAAAACGCCGGACTGATCCCCGCCGAAGGCGAGCCGCCGATCAGCGGTGAAGCGCTGGAGAAACTGCTGCTGTCGTTCGCCGGCGCTCGCGATGCCATCGCACGCAATGCGCACCGCTACGATCCGATCCTGCTCGAATCACTGATCGATTTTTCGCCACTCGATGCCGCGCACCTGGCACAGAACATCGACGAGCGCCACGAATTGGATGCGTTGGAAGCCAAGCTCAATCGCGGTGGCATCGGCAGTGCGCGTTATTCGCTCACCCTGCAGGTCGCCAACGAGAACCGTCCGGCCGCGCTGCTGTCCACGCGCAAGCACATGGGCGAGGAACTCACCCAGGTGTTGCCGTTGTCAGCGTTCGAGATGGGCGAACTGCGTCCGTTGCGCGAAGCGGCGGCGGTGCTGCACGGCCTGGTCCGCGACGGCGCGCAGATCGTGCGCGGCAACAAGGCGCAAGCCATCGCCAGTTTCGCCGACGCGCAGGCGTGGCTGCTGGACGAAGCCAAGAAAGGCCGCAGCATCCAGCGCTTCAAGGGCCTGGGTGAAATGAATCCCGAGCAGCTGTGGGACACCACGGTCAATCCGGAGACACGTCGCTTGCTGCAAGTCCGCATTGAAGATGCGGTCGCTGCCGATGAAATCTTCAGCACCCTGATGGGCGACGTGGTGGAGCCGCGCCGCGCCTTCATCGATGACAACGCCCTGAAGGTGTCCAACCTGGACGTCTGACGTAGATGGATGACGGCGCGCTGGAATTGCCAAGCGCACCGCCGCCTGCAGCGCAGCCGCTGCAGCGCGCGGCAAGGATGGATCGCCCGGTCGCCGGGTTTTTCATCGACCTGCTGATTGCCATCGCTGCGCTGCTGTTGCTGTCGATGATGTGCGGTATCGCGTGGGCGCTGCTGGTGGGCGTGCAGGTCGCCATTGAAAACGGTCCGGCCTTCAATGCCGATGACGTGATGCAGGCACTGCAAGCACCAGATCCCATCCTGCTGATCTGGATGACGCTGGTCAGCACGGGCGGCGCATCGCTGCTGGTGTATTTCTGGCGTCGTCGAGCGAGCACTGAAGAAATAACCCACTCCATGCGGGCCATCGTCAGGCCCGCAACCTGGGGCTGGATACTTGCCGCGGCAACCACGACCTTCCTGTTCAGTGCGGCCATCACCAGCCTGGCGCAACACCTGGGCGTGGCGCCCGAGCCCAGCAATGCGGCGGTGATCGAAGCGGCGTTCGCACAACAGCCGTGGTTCCTGATGCTGTTCGCGATACTCATCGCGCCTGCGTATGAAGAACTGTTGTTCCGTCGCGTCCTGTTTGGTCGCCTGTGGGCGGCGGGTCGTCCGTGGCTGGGCCTGATCCTGAGCAGCGCGGCCTTCGCAGTGATGCATGAAGTTCCCGGCACCAATGGCAACAGCTGGCAGGCCACCATTGTGCTTTGGCTCACATATGGATTCATGGGCGCCGTGTTTGCGGGCGTGTACTGGCGTACGCGCACGCTGTGGGCGGCCTACGCGGCGCATGCGCTGAACAATGCCGTGGCATTGGTGGTCATGAATCTGTACGGCGGCGCGTGAACCCGGCCCGTTTGACGAAAAATTAAGGCCGCGCTCGCCAGACTCCCTTCCATCAAAGGGAGAAGCAGATGAAGCACTGGATCCTTGCTGCCAGCATCACCGCAGCCGTCGCCGCGTGTGCCACCACCACCTCGTCCACGGGACGCAAGCAATA
Source organism: uncultured Lysobacteraceae bacterium (assembly GCA_937897645.1). GTDB lineage: Bacteria > Pseudomonadota > Gammaproteobacteria > Xanthomonadales > Xanthomonadaceae > Pseudoxanthomonas_A. The sequence goes on along the minus strand of CALCNV010000059.1, from coordinate 3,816 downwards.
CGTAGGCGCCGTCTCGCAGCAACAACTCGACCAGATGGGGGCGCAGGCCTTCACCGAGGCGAAGACCAAGGGTCCGCTGAGCACCGACGCCAAACAGAATGCGTACGTGCGTTGCGTGGTCAGTGCGCTGGTGAAAGAGTTGCCGGCCCAAGCCCAGTCAATCAGATGGGAAACGGCGGTATTCGCCAACAAGGAACCTAATGCGTTCGCGTTGCCTGGTGGCAAGGTCGGCGTGAACACCGGAATCCTGAGCGTGGCACGCAACCAGGATCAATTGGCAGCGGTGTTGGCGCATGAAATCGGGCATGTGATGGAGAATCACCATAACGAACGCATCACGCGGCAGATGGGTGCGTCCGGACTGTTGCAGGTGGCCGGGGTCTTGGCGGGCGATTACAGTTCGCTGGTGACCCAAGGCGGCGGCATGCTCGCGCAGGGCGGCTTCCTGCTTCCCGGATCACGCACGCAGGAGAGCGAAGCGGACGTGGTCGGCCAGCAGTTGATGGCGAAGGCCGGCTTCAACCCGGAACAGGCGGTCGACCTGTGGGAAAACATGATCGCCGCCAGCGGCGGCCGTTCGCCGCAGTGGTTGTCCACCCACCCTGATCCGCAGTCGCGCATCCAGGAACTGGGCAAGCGCGCCGGCACGTTGGTCCCGGTATATCAGCAGGCCCGCGCTGCAGGGCGCGTACCCAAGTGTGGCTGAGCACAATCTTGCTGCTATGCAGCATGAAACCCTGTTTCCGAGAGATGGCCGTTTCTGTTAGCGTTGCCGCCCCGGATTGAAACCGGTGGTCAATTCAATCGATGTTGCGTGTCCTCCCGAGGTGATTCCATGCTCTTCCGCAATTGCAAACACGCCCTGCTGTCCCTGGCCATCGTTGGCCTGCTGGGTACCGCTGCCACCAGCTTCGCCGCCGAGGGCGACAGCGATCGTTCTTCACGCAGCAAGAAAGGCAGCGAGAAGGAAGAGATCAAGTATCCGAACGCGACCCGCGTCGAGCCCAAGGCCAAGGGCGCCAGCAAGGTGCAGGCCAAGCTGCAGAAGTTGATCGACGCCTACAACAAGCCTGACTACCCCAACACGCGCCTGCTCGCCGACGAGATGCTGGCCAATCCGGCCGCGGCTGATTTCGACCGCGCCACCGCCGCGCAACTCGGTTCGATCGCGGCCTACAACCTGGACGATACCCCCGGCACCATGGCTTACCTGAAGCAGGCCATCGACTTCAACGCGCTGGACAACAACTCCCACTACCAGTTGCTGTACATGCTGGCGGGCCTGCAGCTGCAGGAAGAGCAATATCCGGAAGGTCTGGCCACGCTGGACCGCTACTTCGCCGAGACCAAGTCGACCAATCCAGACGACCTCGCGCTCAAGGGCCAGGGCCTGTACCAGGCCGAGCGCTATGCCGAGGCCATCGGCCCGCTGAAGCAGGCCATCGAAACCTCGCCCGAGCCGAAGGACCAGTGGGGCCAGATGTTGATGGCTTCCTATTTGGAGCTGGGCCAATCCGCCGAGGCGCTGAAGATGGCCGAGGCCAATGCCGCCAAATCGCCCACTGACAAGCGCGCGCAGATGAACCTGGCCAACATCTACCTGCAGGCCGACCAGTACGACAAGGCGGCGGCGGTGTTGGAAAAGCTCCGCGCTGCCGGCCAGCTGACCGAGGAGAAGGACTACCGTCTCCTGTATGCGACCTATGCCAACCTGGACAACCGGGAAAAGGACGTGATCGGTGCGATCAACGAAGGCCTGCAGAAAGGCATCCTCAAGCCCGACCGCGATACCTACGTGGCGCTGGCGCAGTCCTATTACTACTCCGACCAGATTAACCAGGCGATCGAGGCGTGGCAGAAAGCCGCGCCATTGGCGAAGGATGGCGAGGTGTACCTGAATCTGGCCACCGCCCTCTGGCAGGAGGATCGGATACCCGAAGCCAAGCAGGCGGCCAAGGCTGCGCTCGAAAAAGGCGTCAAGAAACCCGAGACCGCGAAGAAGATCATCGCCCTGCCTTGATCACGGAACAGAAGAATTAGAGCTTCCGCACGCTGAAATGATGGTACTGGCGTATGGGATTGGTATAAGCTGGTCTTTCCCTTGGCGGAAACGTCATGGGCCCCAAACTTTGGTGGTGCCGCTTCGTCGGCCCAAGAATGTGAGTCAATTGGCGCATGGCTGAACAACTGGTCATAAACAACAGGTACCGGGAAGAAGAGCAGACCGGGCTCAACTGGCCGCGCATCATCGGCATAGCCTTCGTGATCGCGTTGCACGCGGCTGCGTTCCTGTTGCTGCTCATCCCGGCGGTTGCCCCGCCCGGCGAGGCCGAGCAGGAACAGAAGACGATGGTGACCATCGTCGACGCCCCGCCGCCACCACCGCCACCACCGCCGCCGCCGCCGCCGGATGAAACGCCGCCGCCGCCGATTAAGAACCTGGCGCCGCCGACCACCACCCCGTTGCCGCCGCCGCCGGAAGCACCGCCGGTTGACGTTGATACGCCGCGTGCTACCGACGTCTACCAACCGCCGTCGCCACCATCCCCGCCGGCACCCAAGCCGGACATCGGTGCCAGCGTCGACATTTCGTCCAAGAACATGAATCCGCCCAAGTATCCGCCCGCCGCCGCGCGCGCAGGTATCCAGGGCACGGTGATCCTGATCATCGACGTGGATGCCAGCGGCAACGTCACCAATGTCTCCGTCGAGAAGTCCAGCCGCAACCGCGATCTTGACCGGGCCGCAATGGAAGCAGCGCGCAAGTGGCGCTTCAACCCCGGCCAGTCAGGTGGCCAGAAGGCCGCGGGCCGCGTACGCGTGCCTGTTGACTTCAAGATGTAAAGCGCGGACAAGCTAATTGCTCCAACCCGGCAATACAGATTCCCGTACAGATCCAACTAAGAACCGCATCACCCTCATCATCACCAATAAAAGGTAAGCGTCATGCTGCAGGAAATCACCGCCGCCGCCGGGGGCACCAACGCCGCCGATGCAATGAAGAACATGGGCTTCGGACATTTGATCCAGGAGATGACCGCCCACCCCAGCGAATTCGCCGTGTCGTGGATCGTCCTGATTACCCTGGTGATCATGTCGGCGATGTCCTGGTACTGGACCGTCATCAACTTCATCAAGAACACGCGCCTGAAGGGCCAGGCTGATCGCGTCACCACGGCATTCTGGGAGACCACGAATGCACAGGACGCCATCCGCCTGATGGAAGAGCAGCCGCGCAACGAGCCGTTCTCCAAGATCGCGCTGGACGCCGCCCAGGCCGCCGCCCACCATTCGCGTAGCGAAGGTTCCAAGCTGGCCGAGTCGCTCAATCGCTCCGAGTTCGTGGACCGCGCATTGCGCCAGGCCGTGACCCGTGAAAGCTCCAAGCTGCAGTCGGGCATGACCGTGCTGGCAACCGTCGGCGCCACCGCGCCGTTCGTGGGCCTGCTGGGTACGGTGTGGGGCATCTACGGCGCCCTGATCAAGATCGGCGCGACCGGCCAGGCTTCCATCGACGCAGTGGCCGGCCCGGTGGGCGAGGCGCTGATCATGACCGCACTGGGCCTGTTCGTCGCGATCCCGGCGGTGTTGGCGTACAACTTCTTCAACCGCACCAACAGCGCCACCAACGCCAAGTTCGACACCTTCGCGCACGATCTGCACGACTTCTTCGCCACTGGTTCGCGCGTTCGCTAATCCAGTATCCAAGTCGACATACAGATCATTTGACGGAGCCCGAAAATGGCCTTCAGTAGTGGTAACGACAGCGGCGGCCCCATGGCCGACATCAACGTCACGCCCCTCGTGGACGTGATG
>CALCNV010000058.1 GCA_937897645.1 uncultured Lysobacteraceae bacterium | reverse complement strand
CTCGCGTCCCGTCAGTTCGCCCAACAGGTAGTCACGCAGGCCGTCGGCGTAATGCCATTCGTCGCGTTCGCCACTGGCCTCGTCGAACAGCTTCACGGTCAGCCCAGGGCAGAGCACCGCCTTGGCGCGCAGCAGGTGCTTCAGTGCGCGCAGGTTGTACTTGGACGTATCGAAGTATTTCGGGTCTACCCAGAAACGCAGGCGCGTGCCGGTGTTCTTCTTGCCGACGCTGCCCACGATCTCCAGCTTGGACGCCGCATCGCCGTCACGGAACTCCATGCGGTATTCGTTGCCGTCGCGCTTGATGAACAGCTCGACCTTCTTCGATAGCGCATTGACCACGCTGACGCCCACGCCGTGCAGGCCGCCGCTGAAGGTGTAGTTGCGGTTGTTGAACTTGCCGCCGGCATGCAGCCTGGTGAGGATCAGTTCGACGCCGGAGATTTTTTCCTCCGGATGGATGTCCACCGGCATGCCGCGGCCGTCGTCGCTGACCTGGCAACTGCCGTCCTTGAACAGGATCACCTCGATCTCGCTGGCGTGGCCGGCCAGCGCCTCGTCCACGGCGTTGTCGATGACTTCCTGGGCCAGGTGGTTGGGGCGGCTGGTGTCGGTGTACATGCCCGGACGGCGTTTGACCGGGTCCAGGCCGGAGAGGACTTCGATATCGGCAGCGTTGTAGCGGGTATTCATGGATTCCGTTGCGATGTGCGTGCAGGACTACAGCCCCGAAGTGTGCGGCCTGCCTGCGGTTTTTGCACGTTCAGTGGCAGGTGGGTCGCGCTGGGCTATGGTCGCCGCGCCTGCCCCGTGCATGTCCACCCACCGCGGTGGCAGGCTGCTAATCGGAGAACCCAACATGAGCAAGCGCAGCATCCTGATCCTCGCCGGCATCGCCGCGGCCCTGGCTACCTCAGCGGCCTTCGCGCAATCCGGCAACAAGGCCGACGCCGCCAAGGCCGCTGCCAGCAGCACGCAGCAGGACGGCCCCACCGAGGCGGAAAAACGCGCCGAACGCCGCGCCAGGACAGAAGCGGCGGCCGCCAAGGCCAAGCAGCAGGGCGAAAGCACCCGCAAGTCGGGCGCCGAGAAAGAAGAGGAAAAGACCGACACTCCCTGAAGGCTTGCGGTCTTCAACACTTTCGCGGCCATCTGGCCCACGCACGCCCCGCCTGGTCGGGGCGTGTGCTTTTACGGCCATGCAAGGCCGTCCGGCTTTGTGCTGGGGCGGGCCAACCGGTAAACTATGGCTTTCCGGAGCCCCGTCCATGACTCCCCTGATATTCGTAACCGGCGGCGTGGTGTCCTCGCTAGGCAAGGGCATTGCCGCCGCTTCGCTTGCGTCCATCCTCGAAGCCCGTGGCCTGCGGGTCACGATGATGAAGCTGGACCCCTACATCAACGTCGATCCGGGCACCATGAGCCCGTTCCAGCATGGTGAGGTCTACGTCACCGACGACGGTGCCGAAACCGACCTGGACCTGGGCCACTACGAGCGCTTCGTGCGCACGCGCCTCAGCCGCAAGAACTCGGTCACCACCGGCCGCATCTACGAGAACGTGATCCGCAAAGAACGCCGCGGCGATTACCTCGGCGCCACCGTGCAGGTCATCCCGCACATCACCGATGAGATCAAGCGCTGCATCGACGAAGCCACCGAAGGCTTCGATGTCGCACTCGTGGAAATCGGCGGCACCGTGGGCGACATCGAGTCGCTTCCATTCCTGGAAGCCATCCGCCAGATCCGCACCGAGCGCGGCCAGGAGAAGGCGCTGTTCATGCACCTGACCCTGGTGCCGTACATCGCGGCGGCCGGCGAGCTGAAGACCAAGCCCACCCAGCACTCGGTGAAGGAGCTGCGCTCCATCGGCATCCAGCCCGACGTACTGCTGTGCCGCAGCGAGCAACCGTTGCCGGATTCGGAGCGTCGCAAGATCGCCTCGTTCACCAACGTGCCGGAGCGCGCCGTCATTACCGCGCGCGACGTGGACGTGCTCTACAAGATCCCGCTGGAGCTGCACGAGCAGCAGCTGGACGAAATCGTGGTCAACCAGCTCAAGTTGCCGGTGACCAAGCCTGCCGATCTTTCCGAATGGGAAGCAGCGGTAGACGCCACGCTCAATCCGCTCGACGAAGTCACCATCGCCGTGGTCGGCAAGTACGTGGACCACAAGGACGCCTACAAGTCCGTGGGTGAGGCGCTGAAGCACGGCGGCCTGCGCCAGCGCACGCGCGTCAACCTGAAGTGGCTGGAAGCGCAGGAGCTGGAAGGTGGCGACCTGTCTGCACTGGATGACGTCGACGGCATCCTGGTGCCGGGTGGCTTCGGTGATCGTGGCTTCGAGGGCAAGGTGGTCGCTGCGCGCTACGCACGTGAGCAGGTCGTGCCGTATTTCGGCATCTGCTACGGCATGCAGGCCGCGGTGGTCGAATATGCGCGCACCATCGTCGGCCTGGCCGATGCCAACAGCACTGAGAACGACAAGCAGTCGGCGCATCCGGTGATCGGCCTCATCACCGAATGGCGCACGGCCACCGGCGAAGTCGAGAAGCGCGACGAACGCACCGACCTGGGCGGCAGCATGCGCCTGGGCCTGCAGGAAGCGCGCCTGAAACCCGGTACGCTGGCCCGCGACCTGTACGGCAAGGACGTGATTGCCGAACGCCATCGCCATCGCTACGAATTCAACAACCGCTACCGCACCCAACTGGAAGATGCAGGCTTGGTGATTTCCGCCAAGTCGATGGACGACCTGCTGGTGGAAATGATTGAACTGCCGCGCGCCGTGCACCCCTGGTTCCTGGCGTGCCAGGCGCACCCGGAATTCCTCTCCACGCCGCGCGACGGACACCCGCTGTTCGTCGGTTTCATCCGCGCCGCGCGTGAGATGAAAGCCGGCGGCAAGCTGTTGAAGGAAGCGCGGGCGTGAATGATCAAGTGATGTGCTGTGGTGGGAGCGACGTGAGTCGCGATCTCCCAGTCCATCGTGAAAGCCCCTCGCGACTTACGTCGCTCCCACAGGAGCAATGCCTTTGAAACTCTGTGACTTTGAAGTTGGCCTCGACCAGCCGTTCTTCCTCATCGCTGGCCCCTGCGTGATCGAATCGATGCAGTTGCAGTTGGACGTCGCCGGCAAGCTGAAGGAAATCACCGGCAAGCTGGGCATCAATTTAATCTTCAAGTCCAGCTTCGACAAGGCCAACCGCACTTCGGGCACCAGTTTCCGTGGTCCCGGCGTGCACGAGGGCCTCAAGGTGCTGGCCGAAGTGAAGCGCCAGCTTGGCGTGCCGGTGCTGACCGACGTGCACGAGTACACGCCGCTGGACGAAGTGGCTTCGGTCGTCGACGTGCTGCAGACCCCTGCGTTCCTGTGCCGGCAGACGGACTTCATCCACAAGGTCGCCAGCGCCGGTCGTCCGGTCAACATCAAGAAAGGCCAGTTCCTGTCGCCCTGGGAAATGAAGCACGTTACCAACAAGGCCAAGGCCACGGGTAACGAACAGATCATGGCCTGCGAACGTGGTGCCAGTTTTGGTTACAACAACCTGGTCTCCGACATGCGCTCGCTGTCGGTGATGCGCGATACCGGTTGCCCGGTGGTATTCGACGCCACCCACTCCGTGCAACTACCCGGTGGCATGGACGGCAAATCCGGCGGACAGCGTGAGTTCGTGCCGGTGCTGTCGCGCGCCGCGATGGCGGTCGGCATCGCCGGTATCTTCATGGAAACGCATCCGAAGCCGGAAGAAGCACTGTCCGATGGTCCCAATGCCTGGCCGCTGGGCAAGATGGAAGCGCTGCTGGAGACGTTGATGGCGCTGGACAGCATTACCAAGAAGAACGGTTTCCTCGAATCCTCCCTCTGAATCGACACTGACCCCATGACCTCAATCGCCAAGATCCACGCCCGCGAAATCCTCGACAGCCGAGGCAATCCCACGCTTGAAGCGGAAGTCACGCTTGAGGATGGTTCCTTCGGCCGTGCGATGGTGCCGTCCGGCGCCTCCACTGGCTCCAAGGAAGCCGTCGAACTGCGCGATGGCGACAAGACCCGTTACCTGGGCAAGGGCGTGCAGCACGCCGTCGCCAACGTCAACGGTGCCATCGCCACCGCGTTGAAGGGTTTCGACGCCGTGGACCAGGAAGGCCTGGACAAGCGCCTGATCGACATCGACGGCACCGAGAACAAAGGTCGCCTGGGCGCCAATGCATTGCTCGGCGTTTCACTCGCCAACGCACACGCCGTGGCTGCATCGAAGAAAATGCCGCTGTGGCAGCACCTGGCCAACGGCCCGGTCACGCTGCCGGTGCCGATGATGAACATCATCAACGGCGGCGCGCATGCCGACAACAACGTGGACTTCCAGGAGTTCATGGTGCTGCCGGTCGGCTTCGATACTTTCGCCGAATCCCTGCGTGCCGGCACCGAAATCTTCCATTCGCTGAAGTCGGTGCTGAAAGGCCACGGCCTGAGCACGGCGGTGGGTGACGAAGGCGGTTTCGCCCCGGATTTCCGCAGCAACGTGGAAGCGCTGGACACCATCCTGGAGGCCATCGGCAAGGCCGGCTACACCGCAGGCGAGGACGTGCTACTGGGTCTGGACGTGGCGTCCACCGAGTTCTTCGAAAACGGCAAGTACCACTTGATGGGCGAGGGCAAGCGCCTGACCAGTGAACAGTTCGTCGACTTCCTGGCCGACTGGGCCGCGCAGTATCCCATCATCACCATCGAGGACGGCCTGGCCGAAGACGATTGGGCGGGCTGGAAATTGTTGACCGACCGCATCGGCAGCAAGGTGCAACTGGTGGGCGACGACCTGTTCGTCACCAATCCGAAGATCTTCAAGCAGGGCATCGAATCCGGCACCGCCAACGCCATCCTGATCAAGGTCAATCAGATCGGCACGCTCACCGAGACGCTGGAAGCGGTGGCCATGGCGCATCACGCCAACTACGCGGCCATCATTTCGCACCGTTCCGGCGAGACCGAAGACACCACCATCGCCGACATCGCGGTGGCCACCACGGCCACGCAAATCAAGACCGGTTCGCTGTGCCGCAGCGACCGCGTGGCCAAGTACAACCAGTTGCTGCGCATCGAGGAAACGCTGGGCACCGCCGCACGCTACGCAGGCCGCGATGCGTTTGTTTCGCTGAAGCGGTAAGCAATGCGTCGCCTGGGATGGCTGCTGCTGGTGTTGGTGCTGCTGCTGGGCTGGCTGCAGTACCGCCTCTGGTTCAGTGACGGCAGCTGGGGCGAAGTCACTGCCTTGGAAAACCAGGTGTCACACCAGCGACGCGAGAACGAAGGCCTGCAGGAGCGCAACAACGCGCTTGCGGCCGAAGTGGAAGACCTGAAGTCTGGTGAAGCGGCGGTGGAAGAACGTGCACGCAGCGAGCTGGGCATGATCAAGCCTGGCGAAAAATTCCATCGCGTAGTGGAAACACCAGCAAACGCCACGCCACCCGCGCCCATCGACGAAGACGCATCGGCCGACAACAGCGTGGAGCCAAAACCCTGATGCCCGGCATCTGGGCCGTGGTTCCGGCCGCGGGTCGCGGCACGCGCTTCGGCAGCGAAACGCCCAAGCAATACTTGCAGGTCGCTGGCCAGCCGCTGATTGCCTATACCTTGGCGGCGTTGCTCGCGCATCCGGTGGTCGAAGGCGTGATGGTCGCGATCTCGAACAACGACGCCGACTGGCCAGGCTGGACCACCTTCGCCGACAAACCAGTGCTGACCTGTGTGGGTGGGGCCACGCGCGCGCAGTCCGTGCTTGCTGCCCTGCAGGCGTTGCCCGAATCGGTGAAAGCTGATGATTTCGTGCTGGTGCACGACGCCGCACGACCCAACCTGGGACTGGAAGATCTGCAGCAACTGCTGGAGCGTGGTCGCAACGACCCGGTCGGAGCGATCCTGGCAGCGCCGGTGCGCGATACGCTCAAGCGCGCGGGTGATGACGGCGGCATCGATGCCACCGAGCCGCGCCAGCGCCTGTGGCGCGCGTTGACGCCGCAATTGTTCCGCCGGATGCAGCTGGTGCGTGCACTGGAAGAGGCCAGCAAGGCGGGCGTCGAGGTCACTGACGATTCGATGGCGATGGAGCTGCAGGGTTCACGCCCGCTGCTGATCGAAGGCAGCGAGGGCAACTTCAAGATCACCACGCCGGCGGACCTGGCGCGGTTCGAGTTCATACTTTCCCAGCATTCCCGGTAGGAGCGCCCCATGGGCGCGAGCTCTTGCATGATCGAAGTGGAAAAGCTCGCGCCCATGGGGCGCTCCTACGGGTTCCATCGAACAGGACGCGTGACTATTCCATGCCTACTTCCTTGAATATCCGCATCGGCCAGGGCTTCGATGTCCACGCTTTTGGCGAAGGCGACCACGTCATGCTCGGCGGCGTGCGCGTGCCGCACGACCGCGGCATCGTGGCGCACAGTGACGGCGACGCCGCCATCCATGCCTTGTGCGACGCCATGCTCGGCGCGCTGGCGCTAGGCGATATCGGCAGGCATTTCCCGCCGTCCGATCCGCAGTGGAAGGATGCCGACAGTCGCGCCTTCCTGCGCCATTGCAACGCGTTGTTGAAACAGCGCGGCTGGCGCGTGGGCAATGCCGACATCACCGTGATCTGCGAACTGCCCAAGGTCGGCCCGCATGCGGATGCCATGCGCGCCGTGCTGGCGAGCGAGCTGGGCATCGATATCGACGGCGTAAGCATCAAGGCCACCACCACCGAGAAACTCGGTTTTACCGGTCGCGGCGAAGGCATCGCCGCGCAGGCGGTAGTCCTGCTGGTGGCGGCGTGACCCAAGCCTTGCCCAGCGCCTTTGGGGCAGCGGTACTCAGTGCAACGATCCGCACCACGCCTGAGGACTTCTTCGTCGAGGAAATCGCCGGGTTCGAGCCGAGCGGCGAGGGCGAACATTTCCTGCTGACCATCGAAAAGCGCGGGCTCACCACCGCAGCAGCGGCCAAGCGCATCGCCGACTGGGCCAGTCTTCCGGAAATGGCGATCGGCTATGCGGGCATGAAGGATCGCCACGCGGTGACGCGCCAGCGCTTCAGCGTGCACTTGCCCAAGCGCATCGCGCCGGACACATCCCTGCTGCAGTCCGACGATCTGCGCGTGCTGGAGGCGACCTGGCACAACCGCAAGTTGCCGCGTGGCGCGCTGGCAGGCAACCGTTTCGTGCTGGCCTTGCGTGATGTGCAAGGCGATCGCGCGGCTATCGATGCGCGCCTCGCGCAGATCGCCGCACGCGGATTGCCGAACTGGTTCGGTGAGCAACGCTTTGGTCGCGATGGCGACAACGTCGCGTCGGCCTTGTCGATGTTCGCCGGCCGGCGCATGCGCCGCGACCAGCGTTCCATCCTGCTGTCGGCGGCACGTTCGGCCTTGTTCAATCGCGTACTTGCAGCCCGTGTCGAAGACGGAAGTTGGGACACGGGACTGGCGGGTGAAGTGTGGCTGCTGTCCGGCAGTCGCAGCGTATTCGGGCCAGAGCCGTGGAGCAAAGCCCTGGCAGGACGATTGGCCAGCTTCGACATCCATCCCAGCGGACCCTTGTGGGGTGCAGGTGAACTGCGCAGCGCTGGCCGCTGCGCAGAAATCGAGCTGGCCGCGATGGCCGGTGATGACGCCATCGCCTTGCGCGCAGGCCTGGAGAAAGCCGAACTCAAGCAGGAACGGCGTGCTTTGCGGCTGGTTGCCGAGGGCTTGGCATGGTCATGGCCTGGAGCCACCGAACTGCGGCTGTCGTTCGCGTTGCCGCCGGGCAGCTACGCCACTGCGCTGTTGCAGGAACTCGGCCAGGTGGACGACGCTTCAAGGCGGCATGGCCGTTCATCGGAAAGCACCGGCGGGCACTGGCAGGCACCTGCAGCGGGCGTATAAGCCGAGGCAGGGATTCGATGACGAGTGCATGCCGGGTCCCTGGCCGTCGCGTCACTACTGCGTGCACCAGGAGCCAACCATGAAAACTTTCCTGCGTCCCGTGTTCAGCCTTGCACCGCTCGTCCTGCTGGCCAGCTGTGCCGGCACCCATGAGCTCTCACACTCCACCGTACCTGCGGCAATGCCTGCCAAGGCAACGCCGATCGACAAGGACGATCTGTATGTCGCGCGCATCGAGGACATCGCCAGGCGACGCGGCGTGCAGGTGGTGTGGGTGAATCGACCGAAGCAGCGCTACCGGTAAGCGTATTGCAGGCAGGAATGCACGCCTCAGCGTGGATTCCTCGCCAGCAGCACCAGCACCGCGCCAGTACCGCCCTGCGCGGCGGGTGCGGAGTGGAAAGCCAGTATGTCCGCGCGATGGCGCAGCATGCGATCCACCAGGTTCTTCAGCACCGGCCATTCGTTGCTGCCACGCTGGCCCTTGCCGTGGATGATGCGTACGCATCCGAAGTCATGTGCATGCGCCTCGGCGATGAACTGGCGCAGCATGGATTCCGCCTGGGCCATCGTCGCGCCGTGCAGGTCCAGTTCGTCCTGTGCGGAAAAACGCCCGCGTTTCAGTCGCTGGTACACCTGCGGTGGCAGCGAGTCGCGACGGTAGGCCAGGGTGTCGCCCGCGGCCAATGCCGACAGATCATCCAGGCCGCGCTGGAATTCGCTGCGTGCGTCCGCTTCGTCGCGTTCGGCCATGCGCGCCGCCGGCTTGGGGCGTGGTTTGATGGGCGGCGGCGTGGATTCCGGCAGCTTCGTCACCGCTCCGATGGCATCACGGAACAGTGCGGCATCGTCGTCGGGAGCGGTGGGCGGTGGCATGCGGGCAGGGTAGTGGGTGGCATGCGGTTTCCACAAGGAACGTGGAAATCGGCCATCGTTTCCGCGTCCTCCACGCGCGCAAGGTGCGAACGTCGCGTCGGCCTGCGCTATCATTGGCATGCACTCGAGGAACCCCATGCGCGTACTGGTAAGTAATGACGACGGTGTTGACGCACCCGGCATCCGCATCCTGGCGGAGGGGCTGCGTGCCGCCGGCCATGAGGTCCTGGTGGTCGCGCCCGACCGTGATCGCTCCGGCGCCAGCAATTCACTCACTCTGGACCTGCCCATCCGCATCAAGCGCTTGGACGAGGCGACCTGGCGCGTCGCTGGCACGCCTACCGACTGCGTGCACCTGGCCTTGACCGGCATGCTGGACGTGGAGCCCGACATCGTGGTCTCCGGTATCAACAATGCGGCCAACCTGGGTGACGACGTCATTTATTCCGGCACGGTATCGGCCGCAATGGAAGGACGCTTCCTCGGCCTGCCGGCCGTGGCCATGTCGCTGGTGACTGCAGACCATAAAGCGGTCAATTTCGAAACAGCAGCACGCGCGGCGGTGGAAATCGTGGCCCGCCTCAAATCCGATCCGTTGCCCGCCGACACCATCCTCAACGTCAACGTGCCCGACCTGCCGTGGGATGAAGTGGCTGGTTTCGAAGTTACCCGGCTGGGCAATCGCCACCGTTCCGAAGCCTGCCTGCCGCAGCCTGATCCGCGCGGTGGCACGGTGTACTGGATTGGCCCTGCGGGGCAGGAACAGGATGCAGGCCCCGGCACCGATTTCCACGCGGTGCGCACCGGTTTCATTTCCATCACCCCGATCCACGTCGACCTGACGCGCTACCAGGCGCTGGAAAAAGTCGCCAGCTGGGTCGGTGGCCTCAGCGCTTCACTGGAGGCGTCGGCATGACGCTGCGGGCTCGCCTGCAGCCGGAAGTCTCCGGCCAGGGCATGACCTCGCAACGCGTTCGTGACCGCCTGGTCGAGCGCCTGCGCGAGGCGGGCATCGTCGACGAGAACGTACTCAACGCCGTTCGCACCGTGCCGCGCCATCTGTTCGTCGACGAAGCACTGGCCATGCGCGCGTATGAAGACACTGCGCTGCCCATCGGCCACAGCCAGACCATTTCCCAACCGTGGGTGGTCGCGCGCATGACCGAAGCGCTCCTGCTGGAGCCAACCCCGAAAAAAGTGCTGGAGATCGGCACTGGCTCCGGCTACCAGGCCGCGATACTCGCGGCGCTTGGCCTGGAGGTCTATACAGTCGAACGCATCGGCGACCTGCTGCGCCAGGCCCGCAAACGCTTGCGCCAGTTGGGCCTGAACGTGCGCAGCAAGCACGATGATGGCCGCGTCGGCTGGCCGGAGCACGCACCGTATGACGCCATCATCGTCACTGCGGCGGCCCCTGCACTGGTCAGCGCCTTGATCGACCAGCTTGCGGTGGGCGGTTGCCTGGTGGCACCGGTCGGTGGGGCCTCTTCGCAATCTTTGTTGAAGCTGACCAAGCGCGCGGATGGCGGCGTGGACGAAGTGGTTCTGGCGCCGGTCGTATTCGTGCCGCTGCTGTCGGGGACGCTGGATTGAACGCCTGCACCGGCCCACTCGCTTCCTGCACGGCATGACCATGCAACCCCAGCCAGACAGCCAGCATGGCGGGCGCAGTTTCGAAAACGCGCCACTGGGCGAGCAGCTCGCCTCGATCATCGCCAACCTGCCCGAAGACAAGCTCACCTTGGGCGAATTGCTTGATGTATTCGGTGATGAAGGATTGTTGCTGCTGACCATCCTGTTGACCCTGGTATTCCTGATCCCGGTGTCGATCCCCGGCGTCAGCACGGTGTTCGGGGCGGCGATCCTGCTGGTCGGCATCAGTCGCTTGATAGGGCGCCCGCTGTGGCTGCCTGCGAAGCTCAAGAACCGCGCGCTGCCCGCGGACAAGCTGCGGCCTGGACTGATGCGCGGCATGGCGTGGGTGCAGCGACTGGAAAAAATCAGTCGTCCGCACCGGCTGCGCATCTTCGTGGATGGGCGCCTGCAGAACCTTTTCAATAACCTCGCATTCATCCTGGCTGCGTTATTGCTGATGGCGCCGTTCGGATTCATTCCTTTCAGCAATACCTTGCCTGGCCTGGCCCTGCTGTTCTATTCGGTAGGGCTGATCCAGCGTGACGGAGGCGCCATGTTGTTGGGCCATCTGGCGAACATCGCGACGCTCATATACTTCGGTATCTTGGTCGGCGGCGGTGGGGTGGCCATCCACGAACTGTTCCAGCGGATCTTCGGCTGAGCAGGAATGCCGGCACGCATTGCGCCCCATTGGCATGCATAACGACAAGGATTGAAGCGGGACGATGAGCAAGCAACGCACGATCCACTTCCGCACGGTGCTGGCTGCCGGCCTCGCCGTCTTCGTGCTCGCCGCGTGCAGCAGCAGCGTGGTGCGCGAAACCTCGTCGTCCAGCGCCTCCCAGCGCGCGGTCTCCAAGCCGAAGTACGGCGCAACGGTGCGCGTGGGGCGCGGCGATACGCTGTATGGGCTTGCCTTCCGCAACGGCATTGATTTCCGTGACCTGGCGGCGTGGAACAACATCGGCGCGCCGTACACGATCTATCCTGGGCAAAGCCTGCGCCTGTATCCGTCCGGCGGCAGCAAGCAGGCTTCGGGAAGCAGTGCGCGCGTGCCGGCCACGTCCACTGGAACGCGGCCCAAGCCGCCAGCATCCACTCCTGCGGGCGCAGCCAGAACCGTTTCACCGGCCAGCAGCGGCTTCGCGTGGCGATGGCCTGCGGATGGTGCGGTGGTGGGTCGCTTCGTGGCGGGTGATGCGTCGAAGCAGGGCGTGGACATTGGCGGCAGCAATGGCCAGGCCGTGCGCGCGGCAGGTGATGGCGTGGTGGTGTATTCCGGCGGCGGCCTGGTCGGCTATGGCGAACTGATCATCATCAAGCACAACGAGTCCTGGCTCTCCGCGTACGGCCACAACCGCAAGCGCCTGGTCAACGAAGGCCAGAACGTGAAGGCCGGCCAGCAGATCGCTGAAATGGGCCGCAGTGGTGCATCGCGCGACATGTTGCACTTCGAGATCCGTTACAACGGCAAGCCGGTGGATCCGTTGCAGTATTTGCCGAAGCGCTAAGCGTTTTCTTGTAGAGCCGAGCTTGCTCGGCTGCGTCCGTGTATACCGTGCAAAGCAGCCGAGCAAGCTCGGCTCTACAGGGTGTCGCGTGCGCTCGCGCTCTCGCAGGACGCGAGCATCCGATAAAAGCGTAGGAGCGACGTGAGTCGCGAAGGGTCTTGCGCGGGAAATCCATCGCGACTCACGTCGCTCCTACGTCGCTCCCATGGCTGTCGTAGTGCCGAGCTTGCTCTGCAGCTCTCGGCGCGGAATCAAAAGCAGCCGAGCAAGCTTGGCTCTACACGCAAGCCATTCGTGCTCGCTGTACCTTCTCACGGCGACAACAGGAACCCCGCCACCACGCGCCGTCCTTCGCCGGCAAGCACGTTGAACGTGCGTGCCGCGGCGGCATTGGTCATCACTTCGATGCCGATGCCCTTGGTCAGGCAGGCGGCCATCACGGCAGCGGACGGGAATGCCTGGCGATCACCCGTACCGAGCAACACCAGCTCCGGATTCAATGCCAACAAGGCATCCATGGCAGCGGGCATGAGTGAAGCACTGTCGCCGACCTGCCAATCCTCGATCAATTCGTTCGGTGCAAGGATGAAGCTCGCGGCCAGCACGCGGTCATTGACCTTCGCACTGCGGCCATCGGCGGCACGCAGGCTGTAGGCGTAGTCGGGCAGTTCGTGGCTGAGTTGCATGGCGGGTAGGCAGGAACGATGAAAGAGTGAATAGGAACGAGTGAAGGCGTGCTTTGGCTCTTACCCTTTGCTATTCAATCTTCACCATTGACTGCTTCGATCACTTGCGCGGCAGGACGATCTGGCGGTGGTCCTTGCTGGGGCGGTAGAACACGGCGACATGGCCGATGCGCTGGACCACGGCCGACCCGGTCTTCTGCGCGATGTCCGCGATCATCGCTTCGCGCACCTCGCGGTCTTCGCCACCCACCTTCACCTTGACCAGTTCGTGCTGCTCCAGCACGGCGTCCAGTTCTGCCAGGAACGCAGGCGTCAGCCCCTTGGCGCCGATCTGCAGCAGGGCTTTGAGGCCATGGGCCTGGCCACGCAGGAAGCGGGACTGGGTGGAAGTGAGGGTCGTGGACATGCGCTGCGGTACGGGGGCTTGAGGGGGTTCAGGGTATCATGGCGTCCCGTCGCGCTCCTTGCCCGGACCGCCTCGCGGCGCGTCCCGGACCCCACAAGATCCCCATGGCCACCCGCAGCAAAAGCAGCCAACGCTGGCTTCGCGAGCACTTCGCGGATCCTTACGTGAAGAAAGCCCAGGCCGAAGGCCTGCGTTCGCGTGCGGCCTACAAGCTGGAAGAACTCATCGAGCGCGACCGCCTGCTCAAGCCGGGCATGGTGGTCGTGGACCTGGGCGCGGCGCCGGGCGGCTGGTCGCAGTACGTGCGCAAGGCGCTGGGTGACACGGGCCGCGTGGTGGCGATGGACATCCTGGAGATGCCCAGCCTGGCCGGGGTGGACTTCCTTCACGGTGATTTCAGGGAGGATGAAGTCCTATCCCAACTCTTGGCCATGCTGGACGGACAGCCGGTGGACCTTGTGCTGTCGGATATGGCCCCCAATAAGAGTGGTGTGGATGCGGTTGACCAGCCGCGGATGATGCACCTGGCCGAGCTGGCGATGGACTTCGCGGACGGTCATCTGAAACCCGGTGGCAATTTCCTGATCAAGTTGTTCCAGGGCACCGGTTTCGATGACTACGTGAAGGAACTGCGGCGACGCTACGACAAGGTGGTGATCCGCAAGCCCGATGCATCGCGCAAACGCTCTCCCGAGGTGTATGCCTTGGGGCAGGGCAAGCGCATCCAGATCAAGTAAGGTTACGTAACAATCGAGGTTGGAATGCCAACCAGGGAAACCCGGAGTCAATGAGGATGAACGACTTGACCAAGAATCTGCTGCTGTGGGTAGTCGTCGCCGTCGTGTTGATGGTGGTGTTCCAGAGCTTTTCGCCCAAGCTGGGCGGCGCGGCCGCGCAGAAATCCACCTACTCCGAATTCCTGGACCAGGTGGACAACAGCAACGTCAAGCAGGTCACCTTCAGCGGTGATAGCCGTTCCGGCGTCGGCCAGATCCAGTACACGCTCAATGGCGGCCAGCAATCGGTCACCAACGCGCCGTTCGACCGCGACCTGATTAACGTCCTGCGCAACAAGAACGTCGAGATCCTGCAGGATGAACCGGCCAGCGGCATTTCGCTGGGCGTGATCCTGCTCAACTTCCTGCCCGTGTTGTTGATCATCGGCTTCTGGATTTTCATCATGCGCCAGATGCAGGGCGGTGGTGGCGGGGCCAAGGGCGCGATGTCCTTCGGCAAATCGCGCGCCAAGCTGCAGGGCGAGGACCAGGTGAAGGTGACCTTCGCCGACGTGGCCGGTTGCGACGAGGCCAAGGAAGAAGTCAGCGAACTGGTCGAGTTCCTGCGCGATCCGACCAAGTTCCAGAAGCTCGGCGGCAAGATCCCGCGCGGCGTGTTGATGGTGGGCCAGCCGGGCACCGGCAAGACGCTGCTGGCGAAAGCCATCGCCGGCGAGGCCAAGGTGCCGTTTTTCAGCATTTCCGGTTCCGACTTCGTCGAGATGTTCGTTGGCGTCGGTGCCAGCCGCGTGCGCGACATGTTCGAGCAGGCCAAGAAGCACGCGCCATGCATCATCTTCATCGACGAAATCGATGCGGTCGGTCGCCATCGTGGCGCGGGCCTGGGTGGCGGCCATGACGAGCGCGAGCAGACCCTCAACCAGTTGCTGGTGGAGATGGACGGTTTCGAAGGCGGCGAAGGCGTGATCGTGATCGCCGCGACCAATCGTCCCGACGTGCTGGATCCGGCGCTGCTGCGCCCGGGTCGTTTCGATCGCCAGGTCATGGTCGGCTTGCCCGACGTGAAGGGCCGCGAGCAGATCCTGCGCGTGCACATGCGCAAGCTGCCACTGGCCGACGACGTGGTGCCGATGACCATCGCACGCGGCACGCCGGGCTTCTCCGGTGCCGACCTTGCCAACCTCTGCAACGAGGCGGCGCTGTTTGCCGCGCGCGAGAATGGCAAGGAAGTGCGCATGGATCATTTCGATCGCGCGCGCGACAAGATCATCATGGGCACCGAACGCCGTTCGCTGGCCATGAGCGAGGAAGAAAAGCTCAACACCGCGTACCACGAGTCCGGCCATGCCATCGTCGGTCGCCTGGTGCCGGAACACGACCCGGTCTACAAGGTCACCATCATCCCGCGCGACCGCGCGCTGGGCGTGACCGTGTACCTGCCGGAAGGCGACAAGTACAGCATCAACCGCACCGGCATCGAGAGCCGCCTGGCCACGCTGTACGGTGGCCGCGTGGCGGAAGAGCTCATCTTCGGTGCCGACAAGGTGACGACGGGCGCGTCCAACGACATCGAGCGCGCCACCAAGATGGCACGCAACATGGTCACCAAGTGGGGCCTGTCGGAAGAGCTCGGCCCGATCACCTATGCGGAAGAAGAGGAAGAAGTGTTCCTCGGCCGTTCGGTGTCGCAGCACAAGAACGTGTCCGACGACACCGCGCGCAAGATCGACGAGGTGGTGCGCACCATCCTCGACAAGGCCTATGCACGCACCACCACCATCCTGACCGAGAACCTGGACAAGCTGCACAAGATGGCCGAAGCGTTGATGCTGTACGAGACCATCGACGTCGCCCAGATCGACGCCATCATGGAAGGCCGCGAACCTGCGCCGCCCGCCGGCTGGACCAAGGCCGACAAGGAAGCGGCGCTGCCGCTGCCGCCGATCGGCGGGCCCGCGGCGCAGACCTGATCCAATCCGACGTCGCACTACAGAAAGGCCAGGGTTCTCCCTGGCCTTTCTTGTTTTTGTAGGTCCGAGCTTGCTCGGATGCACTTTGCGAGCGCAGCCAAGCGTTGGCGGAATCAATCTGCTCGAGGGGTGGTTGTGGGAGGGGCTTCAGCCCCGACACCTTTTGGCGAAAAGCGTCGGGGCTGAAGCCCCTCCCACAAGAGCAGCGGAGCAAGCTCCGCTCTACACTGGGCGTCCTGTCTTGCGGGTTGCCCACATGTTCGACACCACGCCCCAACTCGATTGCGCCGGCCGCATCCTCAAGTTCGATCGCCCGCAGGTCATGGGCATCGTCAACGTCACGCCGGATTCCTTTTCTGACGGTGGCGTGCACGACACGCTTGAAGCAGCAGTCGCGCATGCATTGACGCTAGTGGAAGAGGGCGCGGATTTGCTCGACATCGGTGGCGAATCCACGCGTCCGGGCGCACAAGAGGTCAGTGTCGAAGAAGAACTGCGCCGCGTGATCCCGGTGATCGAACGACTGGCGAAACAAACTACGTTGCCGATCAGCATCGATACGTCCAAGCCTGAAGTCATGCGCGCCGCCGTCGCTGCAGGCGCGGGCCTGATCAACGACGTGTACGCGCTGCGACGCGACGGCGCGCTGGACGCGGCTGCGGCACTCGGGGTTCCGGTGGTGTTGATGCACATGCAGGGCGAGCCGCGTTCGATGCAGCAAGCACCTGACTACGATGATGTAGTCGGCGACGTGCATCGCTTCCTGGCCGAACGCATCTTCGCCGCGGAAATGTCCGGCGTCGCCAAGAAGAACCTCGTCATCGATCCCGGTTTCGGCTTCGGCAAGAACACCCAGCACAACCTTGCGTTGCTTGCGCAATTGGAGCGATTCACCGACTTGGGCGTGCCGGTACTCGCAGGCCTGTCGCGCAAGCGCAGCATCGGTGAAATCACCGGCAATGATGACGCGGCGCAGCGCGTCTTCGGTTCGGTTGCCGCGCATCTCATCGCGGCACAACGCGGCGCCAGCATCGTGCGCGTGCATGACGTGGCGGCCACCGTGGATGCGTTGAAGGTGTGGAATGCGATCGCTGGCGTGGTGCTGCCACGTAACACCTCGGCCAGCCCTGCCATCCGCTGGCCAGACGACGACTGATCCCTTGCTTCGGGATCGTCGCGAAGGCACGCAGCACGAGGGTGGCCGGCCCGCGCATGCCGTGGCGTTGTTGTTTCCATGCCCAGAATCTCCGCGTTGCCGCTTGCCTTGCTCCTGCCTGTGCTGGTCGCCTGTTCGGACAGTTTCGGGCCCGCAACCAGCGCGGCGCCTGTCGCCGAAGCCACGCCACCCGCACCCGTCGGCGACCCCGTCGAAGGCCTGCGCGTGGCCACGCGCGTGGGCTGCAACGGTTGCCATGGCGAAGGCGGGCGGGGCAACGTGTTCATGGAAGGCAAGCAGTTCGGGCGCATCGTCGCGCCCAACCTGACCCAGCGACGCGCGCTGTACGACGATGTCGCACTGCAGGCCTTGTTGCACGAAGGCAAGACCCATGACGGCCACGTGCCGTGGGGCATGCCGATCAAGATGTTCCAGCATCTGAGCGACAGGGAAATCCGCGATATCGATGCTTGGCT
Organism: uncultured Lysobacteraceae bacterium; assembly: GCA_937897645.1. Classification (GTDB taxonomy): domain Bacteria; phylum Pseudomonadota; class Gammaproteobacteria; order Xanthomonadales; family Xanthomonadaceae; genus Pseudoxanthomonas_A. The sequence continues at coordinate 7,997 of CALCNV010000058.1, read as the reverse complement.
ACGCGCCACTCCAGCCGTGGAGAATCCCGAATTGCCGGAGGGCAAATGGTCGGACGCCTTGATCAAGTCCACCGCAGACGGCACCCATCCGTGGCTGGCTGACATGCAGCCCGATCCCGGCAACGCGCCACCAGCGGTACCACCCGCCGAACCGCTGGCGCTGGGCAGGCACCTGGCGATGACTACCTGCACGGAATGCCATGGTCCGGATCTCAACGGTTGGCCCGATGACCCGACGCCGCCCCTGGTCGTGGCCAAGGCCTACACGCCGGAACAGTTCACGCGATTGATGCGTACCGGGGAAATCGCGTCCGGTGGCAAATCCAAGACCGGCTTGATGAGCGGGGTCGCGGCGTATCGGTTCATGGTCATGACCGATGCCGAGATCAACGCGCTGAAGCAGTACCTCGATTCGCGTTGACGGGGGAAACAGATGCCTTGCATGGCGCGGTAAGCTTCGCGAATGCTTTCCGTGCCATCCAAGGAGCCACGCTTGCCTGCCGGCCCGTCCTTCGCATCTGCGTTGATTGACTCGCGATGAGCGCCGACTCGCGTCCTCTCGCCATCGCGCTGATGGGCCCGACCGCGTCGGGCAAGACCGCATTGGCCATGGAATGGGCGCTGCGGCTGGGCGGTGAAATAGTCAGCGTGGATTCGGCGCTGGTGTATCGCGGACTGGACATCGGCGCGGCCAAGCCGGATGCGGGTATGCTCGCTGCCGTGCCGCACCACCTGGTCGACGTGCGTGAACCGTGGCAGCCGTATTCCGCGGCGGAGTTTGCGCACGACGCCACCGCTGCCCTCGGCAGCATCGCCGCACGCGGCAAGTTGCCGATCCTCGCCGGCGGCACCGGTCTGTATTTCCGCGCGTTGCTGGAAGGCCTGGCGCCCATGCCCGAGGCCGACCCCGAAATGCGCGCAGCGATTGCCGCCGAAGCCGCGGAAATAGGCTGGCCGGCGATGCATGCTGAACTCGCCCGCATCGATGCCGCTGCGGCGGTGAAGATCAAGCCCACCGATCCGCAACGCATCCAACGCGCGCTGGAAGTCTTCCGCCTCAGCGGTCGTCCGATCAGTGAGTGGCAGCGTGCACCGGCCCGCGCACGCCTTCCGTTCCGCGTGCTCAAGCTGGTGCTGGCGCCGCGTGATCGTGCGGTATTGCACGCGCGCATCGAGCAACGTTTCGACCTGATGCTGGCGGCTGGCTTCCTTGAGGAAGTGCGGCGTTTGCGCGCACTTCCAGAGCTGCAGGTAGTGGAAACGCCACTGGATCTGCCCGCGATCCGTGCCGTCGGCTATCGACAAGCCTGGCAACACCTAGATGGCGAGCTGTCCGACGGGGCGTTCCGCGAGCAGGCCATCTTCGCCACGCGCCAGTTGGCCAAGCGCCAGCTCACGTGGCTGCGCGGGGAACGGGACGCGCGCTGGTTCGACCCGGCCACCGACCGTGAAGCCCTCGAATCGGCCCTGTCCCTGTTCCTGCCGGGCATTCTGCGCACTGCGTAGCTGGTCAAATGCGCCATGTTGTGTAACATCGGGCGTCCGGGCTATGGCAGGGGAAGCGGTTTGCCATTCCGGACCCAATAAAAACAATACCTATCGAAATAGGCGGGAGTACGAAATGACCAAGGGGCAATCCTTGCAGGATCCTTTCCTGAATGCGTTGCGGCGCGAGCGGGTGCCGGTGTCGGTGTACCTGGTGAACGGGATCAAGTTGCAGGGCACGATTGAATCGTTCGACCAGTTCGTGGTCCTGCTGCGCAATACGGTCAGCCAGATGGTCTACAAGCACGCGATCTCTACGGTGGTGCCGGCGCGTAATGTGCGGGTGGGGCCGGGTGGTGGGCAGGTGCAGGATGGTGATGAGGCGGGTGACGAGGGTGGGGACGAGAACGAGTAGGGCTTTTCGTTTTCTGCACTAACCCTTCGATTCAAGTGATGTCATTACATTCAATGACGTCATCCCACACATGGCGTCATCCCAGCGAACGCTGGGATCCATCTTGATCTTGGCTCTTGATCTTGATCTTGATTCCGAAGCAAAAGCGTTTCGCGCTTTGCGCGAGTCACTTTTCTTTGAACGGCAAAGAAAAGTAACCAAAAGAAAGCCGCCCTACGGTCCGCCCGCCGCAAGAGCGCGGCGGGTTCGCAAGCGCGGCGGGAATTTCCGGAAGGCACATCCATGTGCCGTCCGGAAACGCCGCACATCCTGTGCGTCGCCCTGCGGGTTTACCCGCCACGCTTGCCGGACCTCACGGGACCCCAAGGGCAAGATCAGTGGCAAATCTGAAGCAAAGCACCTCCCGCCCTTTGTATTCCACCCCTCCGCCCCCACACTTGTCCCATGTTCGAACGATCTAAAAAGGGCGAGCACGCCCTGTTGATACAGCCCATGCGCTCCGGTTCCGGGGGCAGTTCGCCGGATGACGGGGCGCAGGAGGAATTCGCCGACCTGGCCCGTTCAGCCGGGGCGACCATCGCCGCGGTCATCACCGCGCGCGTGGACAAGCCCAGTCCGTCGACCTACATCGGCAGTGGCAAGCTGGATGAAGTGAAGGCCGCGGCCGACGCCACCGGTGCCGACCTGGTGCTGGTCAACCACGCGCTGTCACCAGGCCAGGAACGCAACCTGGAGAAATTCCTCGAACGCCGCGTGCTCGACCGCACCGGGCTGATCCTGGACATCTTCGCCCAGCGTGCGCGTAGCTTCGAAGGCAAGTTGCAGGTCGAACTGGCGCAGTTGCAGCACATGGCCACGCGCCTGGTGCGGGGCTGGACCCACCTGGAGCGCCAGCGCGGTGGTTCCATCGGCCTGCGTGGCCCGGGTGAAACCCAGCTGGAAACCGACCGCCGCCTGCTGCAGAAGCGCGTCGATCAGCTGCAGAAGCGCTTGGAAAAAGTCGAAGTCCAGCAAACCCAGATGCGTCGCGCCCGGGTGCGCAGCGAAATGCCGCGCGTGGCCCTGGTGGGCTATACCAACGCCGGCAAGTCCACCCTGTTCAACGCGCTGACCGGCAGCGATGCCTACGCCGCCGACAAGCTTTTCGCCACGCTGGACCCCACCGTGCGCCGGGTGAACCTGCGTGGTGGCAGCATCATGCTGTCGGACACGGTCGGTTTCGTGCGCGACCTGCCGCACGAACTGGTCGCTGCGTTCCGTTCCACCCTGTCGGAAGCGCGCGAAGCGGACCTGCTTCTGCATGTCATCGACGCTGCCGACCCATTGCGCGAAGACCGCATCGCGCAGGTCGACAGCGTGTTGCAGGAAATCGGCGCGGGCGATATCCCGCAGGTGCTGGTCTACAACAAGATCGATCGCATCCTTCGACAGGCTCAGGACGATCGGTGCATCGAACCACGCCACGACCAGCCCAACGAGGGCAGGGAGCGCGTGTGGTTGTCCGCCCGCGACAACCTTGGGCTGGAACTGCTGGAAGATGCATTGGTCCAGCGCCTGTCGCTGGTACGCGTACAGGGCACCGTGCACCTGCCCGCCGCGCATGCCGAACGCCTGCGTTCGCGGTTGCATGCCCTGGGTGCGGTGCGTTCGGAGACGCATGAAGAAGACGGCTGGCATATCGACGTGGACCTGTCGCTGGCCGATGCGCAACGCCTGGCCGTGCAGGCCGGCGGTGCGCCGCTGGAGGCGCTGCTTCCCGCCGAAGTGCGTGAGGAGTGGATGGCGTAGCAGGCGCATCGTGTGGGAGGGGCTGACCAGCCGAATGGCTGGTCAGCCCCTCCCACACACATGCCCCAGAGCTTGTGAGCCGGCCTCGGCGGCCCTATCTAGTAGAATCGGACATCAGCGCGAGCCTTGGCTTGCGTGGACCCTTGGACTTTGGAGTAGGCATGGCCTGGAACACCCCCGGAAGCGGCTCGGGCAATTCGAGCGGCGGAGACAACCACAAGCCCAATCCCTGGAAGCCCAAGGGCAAGGGCGGCGGCAATGGCTTCGACGGCCTGTTCGAGCGCTTCCGCGGCCTGTTCGACGGCAACGGCGGCAACCCGCTGCGCTGGGTGGGCGTGGCACTAGCCCTGCTCATCGTGTTCAGCAGCTTCCAGCTGATCGGCGAACAGCAGCGCGGCGTGGTCCTGCGCTTTGGACAGTTCTCGCGCGTCATGCAGCCGGGTCCCAACTTCAAGTGGCCGTGGCCGATTGAAAGCGTCACCAAGGTCGACGCCACCCAGATCAAGACTTTCAGCAACACCTTCTCGGTGCTGACCCGCGACGAGAACCTGGTCAACGTGGCCATGAACGTGCAGTACCGCGTAGGCGACCCGCAGCTGTACCTGTTCGGTTCGCGCAATGCCGACGAAGTGCTGGAGCAGGTGGCGCAGAGCGCCCTGCGCGAGCAGGTGGGCCGCTCCGATCTGGATACCGTGCTCGGTGCGCGTGGCCCGCTGGCGGTTACCGCCAAGGAGCGCCTGCAGGCTTCGCTGGAGGAATACCGCACCGGCCTGGTCGTCACCGAATTCAACCTGCAGAACGCGCGTCCGCCGGAAGAAGTGCAGCCGGCCTTCGACGAGGTCAACAGCGCGCAGCAGGTGCGCGAAAGCCTGGTCAACGAGGCGCAGGCCTATGCCGCGCGCGTGGTGCCGGAAGCCCGCGGTGAAGCCGCACGCACCCGCAAGGTGGCCGAGGGTTACCGTGATTCCAGCATTGCCCGCGCCACCGGTGACACGGCCCGCTTCAGCCTGCTGCAGGAACAGTACAAGGGCGCGCCCGAAGTCACCCGCAAGCGCCTGTGGCTGGAAACCGTGCAGGACGTGCTGGTCCAGAACCGCAAGGTCGTCGGCGGCGATGGCCGCCAGCTGATCTACGTGCCCATGGCCCAGCCCGGCGCCGCTGCCGGCAACGCTGCGCCGGCACAGCCGCTGCTCACGCCCGAGGCGATGTTGCCGCCGGTGCAGAGCACGCCTTCCACCCCCACGCGCAGCCCCCGACCCACCGGCCGCGAGGAGCCGCAACGATGAAAGTTTCCGTCTATATCGCCGCAGCCGTAGCCGTGCTGCTGGGCCTGATGGGCTCGGTGTACGTGGTGCGCGAAGGCCAGACCGGCATGGTGCTGAACCTGGGCCGCGTGGCTCGCAGCGACATCGGCCCTGGCCTGCATTTCAAGTGGCCGCTGGTGGAAAGCGCGCAGGTGTTCGACCGCCGCTTCCAGATCCTGGGCACCACCCCGGAACGCTACCTGACCTCCGAACGCAAGGACGTGGCGGTGGATTTCTTCGCCGTGGGCTATATCGCCGACGCGCCGGCCTTCTACCGCGCCACCAATGGCAATGAAGAACTGGCCGCACAGCGCCTGGCCCCGATCATCAAGGATTCGCTGCGCAACGAAATCAACTCCCGCACCCTGCAGGAAGTGGTATCGGGCGACCGCACCGAGTTGATCGCCAAGCAGATGGCGCCCATCAACAGCGGCGCCAGCACCTTGGGCATCAAGATCGTCGACCTGCGCCTGAAGCAGATCGACCTGCCCACCGACAGCCAGGTGATCAAGGACGTGTATGAGCGCATGCGCGCCCAGCGCCGCCAGGTGGCCAGCCGCCTGCGTGCCGAGGGTGAAGAGCAGGCCCGCACCATCCGCGGCCAGGCCGACCGCGACCAGACCGTGATCACCGCAGAAGCCGAGCGCGACGCGCAGAAGCTGCGCGGTGAAGGCGATGCCACCGCGGCGGCCATCTATGCCAAGGCCTACAGCGGCGACCCCGGGTTCTATTCCTTCTACCGCAGCCTGGAGGCCTACCGCGCCTCGTTCGCGGATGGGCAGAGCGTGATCGTGCTGGACAAGGACGACCCGTTCCTGCAGTACATGAAGAGCGATCGCTGATCGCTTTTGCCTTCTCCCACCGGGAGAAGGTGGCGCGCAGCGACGGATGAGGGCATGGAAATTCCACGTGCAGCGCGGCTCCCGTGAGTCCGAACTCCGTGCCCTCATCCGCCCTTCGGGCACCTTCTCCCGGAGGGAGAAGGGCAGAGCGGGGTAGCCCCCGCCACCCAAAACCCGGATAATGCACAAAAGCGTGCGACACGAGAGCTCGTGATCGCTCTTTGGCCAAAACGGGGCTCAAGCCGTTTTTACATGAAGTATCGAAACATCAAGCGGTAAGTTTCATCACAATTTTGCGAAGAGGTTGGGAAAGCACTTTCTGATCTCGTCGCAACGACGAAGAACAGGTGTGCACGGAATATCCCCGCAGCCCTGCTGTTGCTTCGTAAAATCAATAAATACCCAGCAATTGGGTATCTATCGCCATCACGAGCTCGCGCTTCGTGTGTCATTGTTCCAACGTCCAGGATGGGCGTGATGGAACCTGCCGTATGACCGGCAGTAGCCTAGGGTGACGTGCGTCTTCGGTAACGAAGGGGTTCGAAGCTCACCTGACAATGTCCCCCTGCAAAGGTGGGTCGAACCGTGAGGTCTCGATCCAAATACTGCCAGCAGCAAGGCGGTTGAGGGGCTAGGCTGACCGATATGAGCAAGATATCTGAACTTCTAATAAACGTCGTAAGCATTGAAACGCCAAAGCTGCTGTCAGGCGTTGCGTGGTTGGTTGCTTCGCTGCTTTTACGGAGCACGTCATCAAACAAACCACCGGCGAAGTGGAAGGCTCTAACTCGGTCATGTGACATACGCGGAACGTGGTAAGCCCCCAGCTTTGCCTTCGGGCAGGTGAACCGCAAGGAACACTGTTGAGGCTGTGGGTATGAGATGCCGGAGAAAGCAAATGCTGTTCCGTAATGGAACGGATACGCCCACTTCCGGCAGGTCTGCGATCGTGTGACATCTGATTGACCTCATCCGTGTGGACAGCCATGTCCACACTTACAACTCCCCAACGGGGCCACGTCGCCCCATAGGGGCTTTCGTGCGCCTTCCGTTCGGGTCAACCGGAGGAACGAAGCATGAAAGTATCCAAGGCTAAGTGCTCTGGATCTGTACGTTCCAACGTCGAGCAAAGCTGGCATGCCATTGATTGGCAGAGAGCAGAGCAAAACGTCAGGGGTATACAGATCAGGATCACGAAGGCAACACAGGGTGGCAAATGGCGCAGGGTGAAAGCCTTGCAACGGATGCTATCCCGCTCGTTTTGCGGCAAAGCAATGGCTGTCAGGCGAGTGACAGAAAACCAAGGTGCGCGGACGGCAGGAGTCGACCGTGAACTGTGGAATACACCAGAAGCAAAACTTGATGCTATCAACCGATTGAAACGGCGCGGATACAAACCTCGGCCACTACGGCGGGTCTACATCCCCAAGTCAAATGGAAAGCAACGCCCATTGGGTATCCCGACAATGTTGGATCGGGCCATGCAAGCGCTGTATCTGTTGGGATTGGAGCCAGTGGCGGAAGTGCAGGGTGACCGGAACTCATATGGGTTTCGGAAGAATCGCTCCGCGCATGACGCCATGAGTCAGCTGTATATCTGCTTTGCACGGAAAGGGGCAGCCCCTTACGTACTTGAGGCTGATATCGCTGGCTGTTTCGATGCAATCAATCACGAGTGGCTTACACGAAACGTCCATATGGACAGAGTCGTGCTGCGGAAGTGGTTGCGGGTAGGGGTGGTGGATAAAGGTCAGCTGATGGCAACGACCGCAGGAACACCGCAAGGTGGGATCATCAGTCCCACTCTGGCAAACGTGGCATTGAACGGGCTTGAATCGGAACTGGCTAAGCATCTCGACGCAAAGCTGGGGAAGACTAAGGCCAAGAAGCGGAAGGTAAATACGATCAGGTATGCGGATGATTTCGTGATTACGGGTGACTCCTCGGAATTTCTAGAAAGCGAAATAAGACCATGGGTTGAAGAGTTTCTCGCTGAGCGAGGCCTCCAATTGTCCTTGGAAAAAACGCGTATCGTGTCGATAGACCAAGGCTTCGATTTCTTAGGATGGAACTTTCGTAGGTACAAGGCGAAGTTCCTGATCAAGCCAAGGGGTTCTACCCCGAAATCACGGACGGTTGTAAAAGGGTTGAAAACTTCAATTC
>CALCNV010000057.1 GCA_937897645.1 uncultured Lysobacteraceae bacterium | reverse complement strand
TGCAGCACTTCCATCTTGTCGCGGACTTCCAGGCTGGCCTGGTCCATGTCCGTGCCCCACGCGAACTCGAGCACCACGTCGCTCTGCCCGGTGCGCGACACCGACTTCAGCTTGCGCAGGTTCTTGACCACGCCCACCGCTTCTTCCACCGGCTCGGAGATCAGCGTCTCGATCTCGGACGGCGCGGCGCCGGTGTACTCGGTGCGTACTGTCAGGGTGGGATAGCTCAGGTCCGGCAGCAGGTTGACCTTCAGCGAAGACAGCGCGATCGAGCCGAACAGGAACATGGTGATCCAGAACATCGCCACGGTGACGCGGCGACGCGTGGAGAATTCCACCAGGCCACCGCCCATGGAAGCCGCGGGTGGCGCGGCGTGGGGCTCGCTGGTGTGGGGCTCGCTGGCGCCTGGATCGTTGCCGTGCCCGCTCATTGCTTGCTACCGGCAGCTTTAGCCTCCACCTTCTTGGCGGCGACCTTGGGTGCGTTCTGGCCGATCACTTCCACCGGCGTGCTGTCACGCAGTGCGATCTTGCCGGCCGTCACCACGCCTTCGCCCAGCTTCAGCCCTTCGCGTATTTCCACCCACTCGCCGTCCATGTAACCCAGCTTGACCGGCACGCGTGCCGCCTTGCCATCGCGCACCACGAATACGGCCGGATCGCCTTCGTCATCCAGCAACGCGATGCGCGGGATCACCAGCGCGTCTGCGCGCTGGTCGTAATCGATCTTGATGCGGCCGAACATGCCCGGTTGCAGCAAGCCACCGCCTTCGAACGCGCTGACCACGCGGAACGTGCCGCTGCCCGAATCAACCACCGGGGCAATCCGGTCCACGGTGCCGGTGAAGGTCTGGCCCGGTAGTGCATCCACGGTCAGGGACACGGGCTGGCCGGCTTTCAACGTGGAGATTTCACGCTCGGGCACATCAAGCGTGACCTCCATGCGCGAGTCATCGACGATGCGGAAGATCGGCGTATTGATCTGCACGAAGTTGCCGGTCTTGATGGACCGCGAGGCAATCACGCCGGAGATCGGCGCGATGACCGTGGTGTAGGAATTTTCCAGCAAGGCCATGCGGTGCTGGGCGCGGGCGTTCTCCAGGTCGAACTTGATCTGGTCCACGTCGTTGGCGCTGATCATCTGCTGGGAAACCAGCTGCTGGGCGCGACGGTAGTTGTTCTCCAGTTTCTGCATCTGCGCCTGGGCCTGGGCCACGGCCAGGCGCGAGCGGTCGGAATCAAGCCGCACCAGCGGCTGGCCGGCGCGTACCGACTGGCCTTCCTCGACCATCACGCTCTGGGCCACGCCGGAGGTCTTGGCCACCACCTGCGATTCGCCACGCGGTTCCAGGGCAGCGGTACCCGTGTAGCTGGCGGCGATGGGCCGCAGGGCGGCCTTCACCACCTCGACGGGAACGGCATCCGGCCCCTTGGACTCTTCGCCCGGCTTGGCCTGGGCTTCGCCCTCACCGCCTTTGCAGCCCGCCAGCAGCAGCGCGCATAGCATCAGGGAAGCGTGCAAGGCGCGCTGCGGGGCACGTTGGGAGAAACCACCAGAGGCTGGGACGTGTCGGGACATGGGCAAGGACCGTGGGCTAGTTGTTGGGTGTTGTAGCTATGTATATCACCCAAAAGCGGTATCGGCATGCGCCGAAGGTCATGGTGACTTGCGACCGCCATTGTGGTGGGGGGTGGTGCGACAGGCTGTGAGCCGGCGATTTGCAGGTCGCAACAGGGTGTCTTTTACGCTTTGCGCTTACCGCGTCAAGCGCGGGGAACGCCGCGGATGGCAGGCGCCGCGGGTCGCACGCTATACTTGCCCCAGCCAAGCGCTGCGGTTGGACGTAGCGCGCGCAATCTTAGAGAGTCCCGGATTACGACATGATGCGACCGCTGCCGCTCGCCGCTTGCCTTGCCTTGGTCGCCACCCTGTCGGTGGTCGCCGCTGTTACCGCCCAGGTTCCCGCCACCCCGGAACCCGCTCCGGCCACCGCTGCCCCGGCCGCCGCGTCGGACACCGCCCCGGCCGCGCCTGCGCCGTTGGTGGGCAATGCCGAAGCCGGCCGCACCCTCACCTACACCTGCCAGGGCTGCCACGGGGTCGAGGGCTACAAGAACGCGTACCCCAGCTTCCACGTGCCGCGCATCGGCGGCCAGTCGGCCGAGTACCTGATGCAGGCGCTGCACGAATACAAGAACGGGGATCGCAAGCATCCCACCATGCAGGCGCAGTCCCAGAGTTTTTCGGAACAGGACATCGCCGATATTTCCGCCTACCTTTCCTCGTTGAAGTAAGCCGCCCATGTCGAACGCCGTGCACGCCCCGCGTCTAGCCATCGCCCTGCTCGCCGCCCTCGCCCTGGCCGCCTGCTCCCAGAACAACGAAGTCGCCGCCGAAGATCCCGGCCACGCCAGCGGCGAACACGGTTCGGCCACGTCCGACGGCCTGCCCGCCGGCCGCATCCACATTGGCGAGCAATTGGCGAAAGCCAAGGGCAAGGCCACTGGCCAGAGCTGCATTGATTGCCACGGTGCTGATGGCAACGCGCCGATCGATCCGACCTATCCCAAGCTGGGCGGCCAGTACGCCGACTACCTGGCCCATGCGCTGCAGGCCTACCGCTCCGGTGACCGCCAGAATGCATTGATGACGGGCCAGGCGGCCCAGTTGAGCGACCAGGACATTTCCGACCTCGCCGCCTATTTCGGCTCCCGCCCCACCAAGCTGCGTGACTTGCACGGTCTTTAAGCCGCGGGTTGTCGACCTGTGTTGGAAATAGAAAACGGAACCGCAAGGTTCCGTTTTTATTTGTGCGCTTGGCTGGATGCCGGCAATTCAAAACCACCCATGATGTGGGAGCGGCGTCCCGCCGCGAGCTTTGCTCCCTATCAAACCTAGAAGAGCTCGCGGCGGGACGCCGCTCCCACGAGCAACGCCGCAGAAGGCCACGACCACTGGCGCCCGCACCGAGCAGAGTCCGGGGTTTTCGGAGCACGAAGAGGAAGAACCTCAACCACGCTTATCTAAATGAAGCGTCATCCCGGCAAAAGCCGGGACCCACCTCAACGCGCACGGATAGTTGGGTCCCGGCTTTCGCCGGGATGACGCATCTATTTTTTCCGATGGATGCTGGCCCTTGCATTGCCGCATGCTCAGTTCACGACCATGCCCACGCCGCGCCCACGCGGATCAGAAGCGGTTTCCACCCGCGTGCCATCAATGCGGATCGCCTGGATGTCACCCATCTCCCAGCCCTGGTCCTCCAACGTGTAACCCATCGCACTGAGCTCATCGGCGACTTTGCCGGTCAGCGGCGCATAACTGTCGTAGTAGATGGTGTCCTTCGGCAGCAGCTGGTGGTGGACCCGTTGCGCAGCCACGGCCTGATCGAGCGGCAGGCCGTAATCGTAGAGATTGTTCAACACCTGGAATATGGAAGTGAAAATCCGCGAGCCACCGGGCGTGCCCAACACCAGGGTGACCTTGCCATCACGCGTCACCAGGCTCGGGCTCATGGACGACAGCATGCGTTTGCCCGGGGCTATCGCATTGGCGTCACCGCCGACCACGCCAAACGCATTGGCGACGCCGGGCTTGGCGCTGAAATCGTCCATTTCGTCATTGAGCAGGAAGCCTGCGCCCTTGACCACCACGCCACTGCCGTAATCCCAGTTCAAGGTGTAGGTATTGCTGACCGCATTGCCCTGTGCGTCAACGATGGAGAAATGGGTGGTCTGGTGCGGCTCCAGCCCCGGGCGGACTTTTGCAGTCACGGAGATCGCATCAGGGTTGATTTCGACCGCGCGCTTTTCGAGGTACGCCGGATCGGTCAACTGCATCACCGGCACTGCGGTGAAATCCGGATCGCCAAGGTAGTCGGCACGGTCCGCGAACACGCGCTTTTCTATTTCAGCCAGCAAGTGGATGTACTTGGCAGAGTTCAGTCCGACGCCCTCGAAATCCGATGCCCGTGCTTCCTTGATGGACATCAGTTGCACCAGTGCGACACCGCCCGAGCTGGGCGGCGGCGCGGTGTACAAGCTGTTGCCACGCCAGTCGTAACGCAATGGCTCCCGCCAGACGACCTTATAGTCGTGCAAGTCCTGCTTGCTGATCAGTCCGTTGTCGACCCGCATCTGCGCCACCAACAGATCAGCCGTATGCCCGTTGTAGAACTCGTCGGGACCATGGTCGGCAATGCGTCGCAAGGTGGCGGCGAGCTCCGGCTGGCGAAAGATTTCACCCGGCTTCATGCTGCCAAAGTAGTCAGTGAAATTGGTAGTCTCCTTGAACAGCTTCATCGCATCGTCGCGGTACTGATACTGCTTGTCGGCCACCGTGAAGCCCTTTTCCGCGTACTCCACCGCCGGTGCTATCAACTCACGCCAAGGCAGCGTGCCGAACTTCTGGTGCGCTTCCCACAACCCCATCACCGTCCCCGGCACGCCAGCGGCACGTGCGCCGACCATGCTCATGTTCTCGATCACCTCGCCCTTCTCGTCCAGGTACATGTCACGGCTCGCGGCTTTGGGCGCGGTTTCGCGGTAGTCGAGGAAGTACGGCTTGCCGTCCATGAACAAGGTCATGAAACCGCCGCCACCGATATTGCCCGCTTCGGGATAGGTCACGGCCAGGGTGAACGCGGTGGCGACAGCGGCGTCCACCGCATTGCCGCCACGCTTGAGGACCTGCGCGGCGACTTCGGCACCGTATTCGTCCGGCGCAGCCACCGCGCCGCCTTCCAATGTAGCGGCAAACACTGGAGAACTGGCGAACGTGACGATCGCCAGTAACAGTGCCTTGCAGGAAGCGATACGCATCAGGCCTGTCCTTTTCTTGTTACTGAGCCAGAAAAATTTAGACGCACGAGGCCTTCGACTAAATCTCAGAAGTGTTGCACTTGGGGTATCAATTCACCCGGAATGCGCGATGTAATGAAGGATGTATCCCGAATACACCAGCGAACCAGCCGCCACCTCTGCTTTGAAGCAATCATTTAGCGAAGCCTCGCTAACGAATCCGTACTCCGATAGCCTTGGGCCGGAAAAGCTTGCCAGCCGCCAAGCATCAAAGCCATCAGTCTCCCCGTGCTCACCGAAGTCAAAGTCTACCGCTCCGCTAGGCAGCTTGACCGCACAACCATAGCCATGTTTGAAATATGGAATGTCGCCTTTGAGTGTGCCACGCTGACGAATGTCATTGACTGCCCAGTCTGTATTAGAGGTAGGCAGCTCTATGCCAGAGTCACGCATGAGACCAACTGCCTCGCGGACGGCACTTTGATAGTCAGAAATTAGACGAGCGAGATTGCTGTTCATGCCGCCTAACGCCTGAAGTAAGCCGACCCGCAGCGGGGCGGCGACTGGGTGCGAATATAGCCGAAGGCGTGCAATCAGGCGCCGCCCTGATGTGGGCTCGGCTTGAATGAACTGTTAGGCCGCAACCCGCCAAGGTGGATTCTTGCGATTGTCGCCGGCCCAGAACAAGCATATTTCATTGCCTGCGGGATCTTTAAGCCGAGCCTCTCGCCATAACCAACTCTCGTCTTTGGGTAGCTGCGAGAAAATAAACCCATTGCCCTGAAGATGCGCGACTTTTGTGTCCAGGTCGGCGCACTCAAAGTAAACGACAACGCCAGTTTCCGGTGCCAAACTCTCTACGTAGTGCAGAGAGAACGTTGCGTCTCCATCTGGACACTCGAAGCGCGCGTAGCGAGGGTGTGACCGCACAATCTGCGTAAAGCCCATATCCCGATAGAAAGCTGAGCAAAGCTCAACGTCTGTAGCTGGAATTGTCACTTGGTTGAGATTCACGGAAGGTGCCTTTTGCGGCCTAACGCCTGAACTAAGCCGGCCCGCAGCGGGGCGGCGACTGGGTGCAAATATAGCCGAAGGCGTGCACTTAGGCGCCGCCCTGATGTGGGCTTGGCTTGAATGAATTGTCAGGTGGCAGTCTAGAACATGCCTTTACAAGGGCCAATACCAAGATCAGCGGCCGCCTGAGCACTATCAACAGCTACGCCTGCGGCTTTTCGCGTCGCCGTCTCAGCAGCAATTTTTGCATCAGCTGAATCAGGATTGTTACGAGCAAATTCTTTGGCGGGCTCCGCCGCAGCCCAAGCTGCAGCAGCATTCGCCTTGAGCACGTCGACGCGAGCTATGCACTCTGCCTGGGTCATAGCACCGCCTGCGCTGCCCGAACTTGCGCATGATGAAAGAGCAAGGCTCATCACTACAAACAAGAGAGTCTTCATATGCCGCCTAACTAACGTATGGACGTGGATAATTCCAGAAAACCAATCAACCTCAACTATCCACCGGAATCGGCTTCCGCTTGATCGGGATGACCGGCGGTGGTTTGCCGCTAGAGGGCTGATCGTTGAGGTTGGGGTCGTACATCGCGCATGCGCCACCCGCCTGCAGCACGGACACCACGCACTTCACCTTCTTCGACGTGCCGGGTATCGGCACCTCGACCTCGCGGATCGCACGACGTACCCACTCGGCCAGCACCGACTCGTTCGGCACCCAGTACTTGTCGAACATCGTCGGCTCATACGGATACTCCGGGCGTTCCAGCCATTTGCTGGCGCGGTCCGCGTCCGCTTGCTGCTGTTGCCGCGAACCGGGCGCGCCCGGTCGGCTGGTCGTGCCCGAACCACTGTCCGGCACGCGCGCACTGCCGTCTGCATTGAACAAACCCGCACTGCTGCCCGGCGACGCGCCCGCCGATCCCGGCACGTTGCGGTTCGATGCACCCCAATCATCACCACGCTGCGGACTGGGGGATGCCCCCGGGCGGTTGGCGGTCGCCGAGCCTGATGCCGTGGCGCCCGCTTGCGTACCTTGCGGCGTAGTGGCCGCCTGCGCGGATGATCCAGCCGAGGATGGGCTCGTGGCGTTGGCATTGTCGCTGGACGACGCCGTGCCGCGACTGGGCAATGGGATTTCAGCCTGGCGCACACTCACGCTGGGTGCGCGCAGCTCGGGCGCTGGAATCGCACGCGTTGGCAATTGCACCGCGCGTACCGGTGACACCGGCGCTGTAATCTCGCGCTCGCGGATCTGGGGCGTGGCCTGCGACACCTGCGGCACCGCGATTTCACGCTGTGGCAGCGGTCGCGATGGCCGCGGCGTTTCGACCATGGTGACTTCACGCGTTGGGATGCTGAGTTCGCGTGGCTTGA
This sequence comes from uncultured Lysobacteraceae bacterium, assembly GCA_937897645.1. Taxonomy (GTDB): domain Bacteria; phylum Pseudomonadota; class Gammaproteobacteria; order Xanthomonadales; family Xanthomonadaceae; genus Pseudoxanthomonas_A. The sequence goes on along the minus strand of CALCNV010000057.1, from coordinate 28,537 downwards.
TCTGCGGCGGTGCGATTTGCGGCGTGCGCGCCGTGGTCGGCGGCAACACGAATTCCACCGTGGGCATGGGTGTTTCGGTCACCTGCACGTTCTGCTGGGCCACGGCAGGTGCAGGCTCAGCGACTTCCTGTGGCGGAACCGCGGGTGCTTCCGCTGCAGATGGTGAAGTGCTCGACGGTGCTGCCGCCGCCGATTGAGCCGCCGCAGGCGCTGCCGCCTGTGCCGACTCCGCCTGTTCGGCCGGTGGTCCACCGCCGGATTCTTCCGGCGTGCCTTCGCCGATGAACTCCACCGCCACGCGACTGTCCTCCGCGGCCGGTGGCGGCGGCGGCAGGCCAACCACCGCCAGCAGCACGAGCAAGAGCGCGAACAGTACATGCATCAACACGCTGGTCGCGCCGGCAAACCAGCGCAGGCCGCGCTCTTCGCGCAGCGGCGGCTCCAAGTCCTGGTAGAACAAGGCGCGGAACGATTGCCAGCGGTTGAGCGCAGGACTACGCGGGGCAGCCGTCGCCTGCGGGCGCTGCGCGAACAACGCGACCATGTGGTCGGCGTTGTCGCGGCTGACGCTGCCGAGTCGTTCTTTCAATGCCCGCAGCCACAGGCCCCAGCCATACGGCATGCCCGTGTGTCGTTCAACAACAGGGGCAGGCTTGCCCTCCAGCAGCGCTGCGATTATTTCGGCGGCGCGCGTCACCGGGCGGCGGAGTCAGGCCGCGCTTTCGCGCGGGATGTACGGTGCATCGCCGGTCGCGTGATCCGTCACGTCGCGTACGGCGGTGACGCCCGGCACGCGTGCCATCAAGGTCTTCTCGATGCCCTGCTTCAAGGTCACGTCGGCCATGCCGCAGCCGTTGCAGCCACCGCCGAAGCGCAACAGCACCAATCCGTCGGCGTTGACCTGCTCCACTGATACCCGGCCCTTGTGCTGGGCGAGCTGCGGATTGACCTCGTTCTCCACCACCCAGCGCACGCGTTCGACCAGCGACGCGGATTCCGCCGGTGCCTGGCCCTTGATCTTGGGTGCCTTGATGTTGAGCTGGCTGCCCGCGCCCTGGGTGACGTAATCGATTTCCGCGCCATCCAGCCAGGCCACGCTGCTGGCGTCCACGTACAGGGTGAAGCCTTCGCAATCCACGGCCCATTCGTCACCGACCAAGTCGCGGGGCTCGCAGAACTCCAGGCGCGCATCCGCACGCGTGGTGCCGGCCTCCACGGCGCTCAGGCGCACGCCCATCCCGGGGATGGCCTCCCGTTCGATCAATTTGCGGAAGTGGCCCTGGGCGCTGTCGGAGATATGGATCATGGGTCTATTCTAGCCATCTCACATCAAAGCCGCCCAGCCGAACCCGTCATTGCGTGCGTGGTACGTTCAGCGAGTAACGAATCGAAGGAAACCGCCATGTCCGACCTCATCCCCCTGGTCCGCGCCCACTGCCTGCCGCTCAAGGGCAGCGAACACAAACTCACCCAGGCGCGCGTGGCCGAACTGGTCGTGCAGGTCTCTGGTTGGGCGCTGGTGGAAGAAGGCCGCGCGATCAGCAAGACCTTCAAGTTCGACAACTACTACCAGACCATGGCCTTCGTGAATGCACTGGCCTACGTTGCCCACGAAGAAGACCACCATCCCGACCTGGGCGTGCACTACGACCGGGCCGTGGTGCGTTATTCCACCCACGACGTCGGTGGCTTGAGCGAAAATGATTTCATCTGTGCCGCCAAGGCCGACGCGCTGGTGACCCCATGAGCCGCATTAATTTTTTCGAGCGGGTTGGCGTACATGCCACTTCCCGCACCTTCCTCACGGTCGCTCTTGCGGCACTGGTGCCCGCCCTGCTCGGCGCATGCGGCAAGGCCGACGCTCCTGCCGAACCCTTCATTCCCTCCACGCAGGTCATGGCCACGCAGACACCACCGCCGGATTACCCCTTTGAAGTGGCGTGCGCAGGCGTCGGCGGCACGGCCGTGCTGACGGTCACCGTAGGCGTGGAAGGCAAGCCGACCGAAATAGTGCTGGCGCAGAGCAGTGGCAACGCCGCGCTGGACAAGGCGGCGCTTGAACGCGTGCCCAGTTGGCAATTCCAGGCGGCCACCCGCCGGGGCCAGCCTGTACCGATGTCGATCAAGGTGCCAGTGAATTTCAAACCGCCGGTCGAGCGCCCCGCTGACTGCTTCAAGCTGGACTAGGAAAGCTCTGGACAACCCGAACACGCATGCTTTGAATCCTTGAATCACGTTCGTGGGGAGCTTTTCTAGATTCCCGTTCGTGGTGAATCTTTTAAAATTCCGTTCGTGGTGAGCCTGTCGAACCACGCTGTTCGCGAAAAACCCCAGCTGAGGTGATCTGCAGGTCTAATGCAAGAGCGTGGTTCGACAAGCTCACCACGAACGGATTTATGTATTCACATATCACCTAGCGCACCACATCGCGCCCGGTATGCAAGGCTTGGTGGAGTGCGTGAGGACCTCAGCCCAAGCGCTCCAATGCCGCCGCCAGATCTTCCGCCAGCGGCGCATTCAACAGATACGGCGCCTTGCCGCCATCCAGCGCGAACTCCAATGACGCAGCATGCAGGAACAGCCGCTTCAGCCCGGACTGTTCGCGCAGGCGCTTGTTGGTGGCCTCGTCGCCATACTTGTCGTCGCCCGCGACCGGATGGCCGATGTGCTGCGCATGCACGCGGATCTGGTGGGTGCGGCCGGTTTCGATGCGCACCTCGCAATAGGAATGACCGCCGCGCCGCTCCAGCACGCTGAAATGGCTGAGCGATTCTTTGCCGATCGGGTTCACCTGCACGTGCCGCTCGCCGCCCTGGCGCAGGCCAACATGCAGGGGCGCATCGACACTCATGGTGCCATCCGGCATGCGGCCCACCAGCAGGGTCAGGTAACGCTTGCGAATGCCGGTACCGCCCTCTTCGCGCATCAGCGCCTGCAGTTCGGTCAGCGCCGAGCGCTTCTTGGCCATGATCAGCAGGCCTGAGGTGTCGCGATCCAGCCGGTGCACCAGCTCCAGGTTCTGGTGCGGGCGCAGCACGCGCATGGTTTCGATGGCCCCGTGGCTGATGCCGCTGCCGCCGTGGCTGGCCACGCCGGTCGGTTTGTCCAGCACCAGCAGGCGCGCGTCCTCGAACACGATCGCCGCCTCCATGCGCGCCAGGAACCCGCTCGGCGGTGGCGCCTTGTCTTCCGGATCATTGAGACTCACTGGCGGAATCCGCACCTCGTCACCCTGCCCCAGCTTGCGGTCCGCCTTGGCCCGACCGCCGTTGACCCGGACCTGGCCGCTGCGCACCAGCTTGTAGACCAGGCTGCGGGGAGCCCCCTTCAGCTGGCCGAGCAGGAAGTTGTCCAGCCTTTGCCCGTCGCGGTCTTCGGGCACTTTTACTGTGCGTACGGCGGTCTTGGCCGCCCCTTGGGGCGTGTTGGCGGGGGGCTGTTCGGTCATCGGGGTTTATCTGTTACACTCGGCGGGCGATATAAGGGTTTGATTTCGCAGGAAGTTGTGCAACTTCTTCATGAAGTTGCGGGCCAGAAGCCCAGCTTCCCACGATTCCGGCAAAGTGCGTAGCCATTGCCCTCGGGGCAATGAATGTTACCGCGGCTAGTCGGCGAATCCGGCCATCGCCCGGTGCGTCAGACGTCGGAGCTGAACATGTCCCGTGCGGCGCGAGAGCTTGCTCAAGCAGCCGCCGGCCCGAAACATATTTGTTAAATGAACCAAAGCGCTCCCGCGGCCTGCCGTGGTGTTGCAGCGCTGGAAACCAACCCCTGCCCGATCGCGCCTGCGCGAGGGGCGGTGAGCAGTATCCAGATTGCGAAACCCACGGTGTTCCGCGCGGTAGCAGCGCGCGAGGAACGCAACCATGAAACGCATGCTGATCAATGCGACGCAGGCAGAAGAACTGCGCGTCGCCATCGTTGACGGACAAACCCTGTACGACATCGATATCGAACAACCGTCCAAAGAACAGAAAAAATCCAACATCTACAAGGGCCGGATCACGCGGCTCGAGCCTTCACTGGAAGCGGCCTTCGTCGAATACGGCGGCGAGCGCCATGGCTTCCTGCCGCTGAAGGAAATCTCCCGCGACTATTTCCAGGCAGGCGTCGACCACAACAAGGCCGGCCTGAAGGAACTGCTGCGCGAAGGCCAGGAAGTCGTGGTCCAGGTGGACAAGGACGAACGCGGCAACAAGGGCGCCGCTCTGACCACGTTCATCTCGCTGGCCGGCCGCTACATGGTGCTGATGCCCAACTCGCCGACCGCCGGTGGCGTGTCGCGCCGGATCGAGGGCGATGACCGCGCCGAGTTGAAGAAGGCCATGGACTCGCTGGCCATTCCCGAAGACATGGGCGTCATCATCCGCACCGCCGGCGTAGGCCGCGACGCGGAAGAACTGCAATGGGACCTGGATTACCTGCTGCAGGTCTGGCGCTCCGTCGCCGAAGCCGCGCTCAGCAAGCCGGCCCCGTTCCTAATCTACCAGGAGTCGCGCCTGATCGTGCGTGCCCTGCGTGACTACCTGCGTTCGGACGTCAGCGAGATCCTGGTGGATACCGAAGAACTCTACGCCACGGCGAAGGAGTTCATGGAACAGGTGATGCCGCAGAACCTGCGCAAGCTGAAGCACTACACCGACGATATCCCGCTGTTCAACCGCTTCCAGATCGAATCGCAGATCGAAGGCGCCTACGAGCGCAACGTACGCCTGCCGTCGGGCGGCTCCATCGTGGTCGACCAGACCGAAGCGCTGACCGCGATCGACGTCAACTCCTCGCGCTCCACCAAGGGCAGCGACATCGAGGACACCGCGTTCCAGACCAACCTGGAAGCGGCCGACGAAGTGGCACGCCAGTTGCGCCTGCGCGACCTGGGCGGCCTGGTGGTCATCGACTTCATCGACATGTCCAGCAGCAAGCACCAGCGTGACGTGGAAAACCGCCTGCAGAACGCACTGAAATACGACCGTGCCCGCGTGCAGATCGGCCGCATCTCGCGCTTCGGCCTGATGGAAATGAGCCGCCAGCGCCTGCGTCCGAGCCTGGGCGAATCCAGCCAGATCGTGTGCCCGCAGTGCGAAGGCCACGGCCGCATGCGCAGCATCGAATCGCTGTCGCTGTCCATCATCCGCGTGGCCGAAGAGCATGCGATGAAGGAGAACACCGGGCAGGTGCTGGTGCAGGCCCCGGTCGACATCGCCAACTTCCTGCTCAATGAAAAGCGCAGCGCACTGCGTGAGATCGAGACGCGCCACGACGCGCCGATCATCATCGTCGCCGACGAAGCCCTGCACACGCCACATTACGAAGTGACGCGCGTGCGCGAGAACGAACTCGGCGAGGAAAGCGCCAAGCCCAGCTACCAGCGCAACACCCCGCGCAAGCTGCCGGTGCATGCCTTGACCAAGGCCCAGCTCAACATACCGGCTGCACCTGCCGTCACCCATGTGAAGCATTCGCAGCCGGCACCGCTGCGCGAAGAACGCGAAGAAGTAGCCAAACCCGCACCTGCCCCCACGTTCGCCAAGGCCGCACCTGTCGCCGCGGTGGCCAGCGGTGGCGTGGTGGGTTGGTTCAAGCGCCTGTTTGGTGGCGATGCCGCCGAAGCATCCAGTGCCACGCTCGCCGAGCAGACCCGCCAGCAGGACCAGCGCCAGCGCAACGACCGCAACCACAACGGCCAGCAGCGTCGCGATAGCCGTGGTGGCCAGCAGGGCCAGAACCGTGGCGGCAACAATGCCGGTGGCGGACGCCGTGACGAACGTGGCCCGAAGCCGCAGAACGCGCAGGCCCAGGACGGCCAGCCGCAAAAGCCGCGCAACGAACAGTCGCCGAAGCAGCAACAACCGAAACAGCAGCAGAACCCGCCGCGCCAGCCGAAAGCGCAGAACGACGCTGGCCAGAACGGTGGTCGCCAGCCGCGTCCGCCACGCAACAATGACGCGCCCAAGCCGAATGCGCCGCAGAACGCGACCGAAGCTGCCGAGCTGGTCGTTGCACCTGCCAGTGCCGCCGCAGTCGCCAGCGTGGTGGTTCCGCCCGTTGCCAAGGACAGTGCTGCAGTCGCAAGCGACGCCACAGCGCTGCCGGTACCGGACGCGATCGCTGCCTCTGGCGTTGAAGCCGGTAATGAAGACGCCGCCGACACCGGCGATGGCACGGGCCGTCGCCGTCGTGGACGTCGCGGTGGTCGTCGTCGTCGTCGTGGTGCAGGTGACGAGGCCGGTTCCGGCAATGAAGCCGGCGGCAACGACGACCTGGGTGATGAAGAACAGCCCCAGGTCATCATCGCCAACGGTTCGCAGCCTGAATTCGATTTCGACGATGAAGTGCCTGCGTCGACGGCAGCTCGTCCGGTAGTGCCGGTCGTTGCAGCCGTTGCTGTCGCAGCGGTGGCAGCGGAAGCGCCTCGCATAGTTGAAGCAACGGCTGTCGAGTCGGCCCCGGAGCCCATCGCCGCGGCCGAGTCCATTGCACCCGCAATGGTTGCACCTGCGAAAACGGTCGAAGCGAGTGTCGTCGAAGCGCAACCGCAGGTAGCGGCGGCGCCTGTAGCGGTGCAGGAAGTCCAGCCAGTCGTTGCTGCTGCCGAAGTACCCGCCGACGTGGCCGCAACCCCTGCGCCAGAGATCCTGAAAAGCGACAGCATCGAAAGCTTCGCCGTGGAAAGCATTGCCCCGGCCGAAACGGTCGCTGCGGCGGCTGCCCCGGTCGCACAGGCAATCGTCGCAGCCGAGGCAACGACCGAAGTAGAACCTGCACCCGTCGCGCCAACCCCTGCCCCGCCTCGCCCAACGGTGGGCAACACCGGCTCTCTGTTCTTCACCGCGGATGCAGACACACCGTCATCGGTCACGCGTCATCTGTTCGAACCCATGCCGACGCCTGCCGCGCCGGCCATGGCGGACGAAGAAGCGCAGGAACTGCCAGTGCTGGCAGCGACCGAAGACAAGCCGCAGGACAACGGCCACAGCGCCTGACCATCGCTCGCTGGTTGTAGGCGATCCTGCGCGTTCGATCAGATCGAACGCGCGGGATCCAGCAACCCGTACTGCGCGCACAAGCGGGCCAACGCAATGTTGTCCTGCACGCCGATCTTCTGGAACAGCCGCGTCTTGTGCGTGTTCACCGTCTTCGCGCTCAAGCTGAGGCGCTTGGCGATATCTTCCTGGCGCAAGCCCTGCACCAGCAGCATCGCCACTTCCAGTTCGCGCGGCGACAGGTCGTCGAAAGGCGAGCCTTCATTGCCACCCACGTTCGACAGCGCCAGGTTCTGCGCCACGTTGCTGCCCAGGTAGCGCTTGCCGCGCGACACGTCGCGCACCGCGCGCAGGAGCTCAGCGGCATCACCGGCCTTGCCGATGTAGCCGTATGCACCGGCTTCCAGCAAGCGCTTGGGCAAGGGGCCGTCTTCCAGCACCGATACGATGATGACCCGCGCTTCCAGCTCGCTGCGGGTGATGCGCTCGGTAATCTCGAGTCCACTCAATCCCGGCAGGTGCAGGTCACACAAGACCACGTCGGGTTTCAACTTCCGGATCTGTGGAAGCGCGTCCTCGCCGTTGTCGGCATCGCCCACCACCTCGATGTCCATCTCGCTGGCGAGGATCATCTTCATGCCGGTACGCACCAGGGCATGGTCATCGATCAGATATACGCGAATCGTCATCCCTGTGCCCCTTTCGCGGTGGTAGCACCGAGACTATCCCCGGCTACCTGCGCGTAGCAAGTCACATTCAAGCACACATGCCTCGCCAGAATTGCCAGCAAGCGCATCAATGCCATACTTGCTGTCAAATTCCCGGAGTCCACGATGAGCAACCTGCGCACGCTGTCCTTCATGGCCATGTTTTCGACTGGGCTGTTGCTAGCCCCCACCTGCGCCCATGCCGATGCGGCCAATGCCGCAGGCGACGCCTGGAAACAACAGGTCGGCGCGATCAGCGCGGGCGACGATACGAGCGCACGCGCCGCCGCCATCACCCGGCAACTGGATGCGTTGGGTATTCCATGGCGCAGCGAAGCCTTCACCCTCGATGGCAAGACCGGCAACAACCTGATCGCGGACCTCGGCGGCAAGGCCGATGCACCCCTGCTGCTGATTGGCGCCCACTACGACCGCGTGAAAGTCGGTCGCGGTGCAACTGACAACGCCTCGGGTTCGGCCACGGTGCTGGCACTGGCGCAAGCGCTGCATGCGAAGCCGCTGCAGAACCATCGCGTGCAGCTTGCGTTCTGGGACCTGGAGGAAGCCGGCCTGCTCGGCTCCAAGGCGTGGGTGGCCACCGCCGGCCGCGAGAAGCCCACGTTGTACGTCAATTTCGATGTCTTCGGCTGGGGCGATACCTTGTGGATGATGACGCCGCAGGCCGATGCGCCGCTGGCGAAGATCATGGCTGCGCAGAGCAAGGCTGCGGCGCTTGGCTTCAGTGCAGGCGACAAATATCCGCCCACCGACCACCTCGCCTTCCTGGCGGAAGGCTGGCCGGCGGTGTCGTTCTCATTGGTGGGTAGTGACGAGATCGAACCGATCCTCGCAGTCTTCGGCGGCCAGAAGCCCGCGTCGGTACCCAAGGTGATGCAGGTGATCCACAGCGCGCGCGACACCAGCGACGAACTGGATGCGAGCAACGTGCCGCGCGCGGTGCAAACGCTGGTCGCAGGCTTGCACGAATGGGATGCGCTGGACGCACGCTGATCCACGGGACGACGCAAGTACGACACTCATGGCTTACCACTACAAACACGCGGCATTGATCTTCCTTGGCCTGTCCAGCGCCCAGGCCAGCGCGGGCGAGCACCAGGATCGACTTGCCCAATGCCTGATCCAATCGACCACCCAGGACGATCGCAACCTGCTGGTCCAATGGATGTTCACGGCGATGTCCGCGCACCCGTTGACCAGCGAACTCGCCACGGTTCCGGCACCCAAACGCAAGGCGATCACGGCCGGGGCAACCGTGGTGTTCGAGAAACTGCTGACCGACACCTGCGGCCGTGAAACCCTCGAGACGATGAAATACGAGGGCACCGAGTCACTTTCCAAGGCATTCGAAGCCTTGGGCAGCGTGGCAATGCAGGGGCTGATGGGCCACCCCGACGTCGAAAAAGCCATCAACGACATGGCGTCAGGGATCGACGAGGCCAAGTTCCAGACGATGATCGACAAATACGGACGCTGATCGCGTCACTCCACCTAGCGCTTTGCGCACGGGGCATGGCACCCGTGGCATCGCAAGCGCCTGCTGCCTAGCGCGGCGGCCGCGGCGGCAAGCGGCTGGGGCGGTTGCCGCCACCCATGATCATCCGCGCCATGTTGGCGATGTCGTCCGTCTCCACCACGTCATAGCCGTTGAACAACACCACGGCCGGCTTGCGTGCCGCGCACGTCGGCCGGGTCTGTTCCGCCCAGGCCTGCTTGAAACCTGCGGCCAATGCGGGCTTGCCAAGCGCTGTCGCCGTCGGCTTCGCAAGCACGGTGGTGTTGAATTCCGCACGGACCATGTAGCCGTTGTCGCCTACTTCAACGCGGGGATTCGTCCAACCCGCGCTTATCCACGCAGGCTCGCCGACGAAGCTGAGCCGGCTGTTGGCAGAGGAAACCGCGCGCGGCACTTCACGCGGCACGGTATCCAGCAGCACCACGCCATCCACGGGGATATCCGTCAGCGGCAGCGACTGCCGGATGCCCAGTCGCGGCTCGGTCGCCGTTTCCAGGGTCAGGTTGATTTCATCGCATCCCACCACCGGCCCCATCATCAACGCCTGCTGCCCGCCATGGGTGATGGCGCGCAAACCCAGCGCGACGTCGATGGTTTCCGTCGCGACACCTGCCAGCGCGGCGTTGACCTGCCGGCTGCCGCCGAAAATACGCGGCGGATGCACGGACGAATCCACTTGTGCGGTCGCGCTGGCCTGCAGCGGAATGCTGGCGTGCACGCCTTCATTCGCCACCCAACGCGTCGTGACCTGCCCCACCTGCAGGGCGCCTTCGCCTGCGGTGAGCTTGCTGTTGAAGCCACCTTCCGCGCCCAACACCTTGAACGTGCGCTCCATCAGGTAACCGCTCGGATTCTCGAGCTTGATCGAAATGCGACGCTGTTCTTCCGTCAGCCCGTTGAACGCCTGGAACACGGAAGCGCCGTACTCACGGCTGATCCACAGCGCTGTGTCCGCCGCCGGATCACGCGCCTTGGACAGTCGGCCTTCGATGACCTGTTCAAGCGATGCGACGCGCTTGCGCAATTCGCCACGGTCATTGGGCAGGCTGTCTGCAGTCGGCAGCGTCAGCGCGGGCCTGTCGCCACCCATGATCCACACGCCCTGGCGCGTGGAAATAGGCGCAGCCAGTACGAACGAGGCATCGATGGTGGAAGGTGGCAGGTTCAGGTGCAGGTCGTACGAAGACTGGCCCGCGGTAATCGTGGCCACATTGTCCAACTGCAAGGGAATGACCGCCGGCACGCGCATCGGCAGGCTGAAACTCAAGCCTTGCGCCACTTGTTCGGTCGCACGCGAGGACACGATCCGGTTGGCGAAGCGCGAGCCACGCAGGGTGAAATTGCGCCAGCTCAAGGCCGGTGCGATCTCCAGCATGGACAGCGAGAACGTGGCGGTGTCCATGCCATCCGCGTCGTGCTGCACGCCGCGCAACAGCAGCAGCGCCGAACCGGTGATCTCCACGCCCAGGTTCGGGCGATCATCGCTGGAGGCGCGCAAGGTCACACCGACGCGGGTGGAACCGGAACGGGGGCTGGCGTCCAGTTCCAGCACCTCGAACGTCGCACCGGGGAAGTCCGCCAGTTTCACTTGCGAGCCTTCCAAGGTATCCAGTGCCTTGTTGAGCGTAACCGTGGAAATAAAAGCGCCGACCTTCCAGTCTTCAGGCACGCGGCGCTGCTCCAACTGCTGCTGGATGGCCTCGAGTTCGATGACCTGGCCTTTCAGGGTTTCGAGTACTTCGACACGCTGGAATTGCGAGGCGCGCCAACTGGCCAGCGCAAACACGCCAAGGCCCAGCGCAACCACTACTGCAAGGATCGTCCCGAGGATTTTCCGCTTCGACATCGCCATCATCCACCGCCTTCAAGAAGTATCGGATGGCGAAAAATCCGCCTGCATGCTTACCCAACCCAACACATCATGGCGGAGAGAGTGGGATTCGAACCCACGGTAGGCTCACACCTACGGCAGTTTTCAAGACTGCTGCCTTAAACCACTCGGCCATCTCTCCGTTGTTGCATGACGCCGGCCCATTGCAGGCCGCGGCGCATTTTCGCATGAAGCATCGCGTTTTGCTTACGAGGCTTTCCTGGCCTTGGCCGCAGGCACGTCCTTGCCGCCCTCGCCTGGCTTGTCGCAGTTGCCGCCACAATCAAGCCGCGAGGACTCGATCTGCTTGGGCAGGTGTTCGGCCAGGAAATCGATGAACACGCGCACCGCCGGCAACATGCCGCGACGCGAGGCGAACACGGCATGGCAGATGCCCTGCGGCAAGGACCACTCCGGCAGCACCACTTCCAGCTCGCCGGTTCGCACCAGGTCCGCGCACACTGTTTCAGGCAACAGGGTGATGCCGAAGCCGTCGCGCGCCATCGATTGCAGCAGCGGGAAATCGAAGCCTGACAGGCGTGGCTGGATGTCCACGCGCCGCACTTCGCCATCGGGGCCGTGCAGTTCCCAACGCTGGCGCGCTTCGTCTTCGCTGGTGCTGAGGGTCACGTGCTGCGCCAGTTCCTCCGGATCACGCGGGCGACCCGCACGTTGCAGGTACTTGGGGCTGGCGACCATCAACTGCTGGATATGGCCGAAGCTGCGCATGACCAGGCTGCCGTCGTCGTCCAGCTTGGCCCGCACGCGCAGGGCCACGTCGTAGCCTTCGTTGATGATGTCCACGCGCCGGTTGTTGACGTGCAGTTGCAGGCGCACCTTGGGGTACTGGTCCAGGAACAGGGGCAGGATCTTCGGCAACTGGGTCTGCGCGATTTCCACCGGCACGCTCACGCGCACCACGCCGCGCGGCTCGGCACTGAGGCGATCCACCACTTCGCGCGCGGCTTGTGCCTCGGCCAACATGGTCTGCGCATGGCGATGCACGCTCATGCCGACGTCGGTCACCGCGAAGCGGCGCGTCGAACGCTGCAGCAGGCGCACGCCCATGTCGGTTTCCAACTGGCTGATGCGCCGGCTCAGGCGCGATTTGGGAATCCCCAACGCGCGCTCTGCCGCAGCGAAACCGCCGTGGTCCACGACCATGGCGAAGTAAAAAAGGTCATTCAGATCCTGCATGGCAATAATTCCATATCCAGAACAATTAGTGATATTAAACCAGCTTTATTCCATACAGGCAACAATCTATCGTGGCACCCAACGCGGCCCTGGCCGCTTACCGCAAGGGATACCGCCATGAAACTTCTCCACCTTGACTCCAGCGCCTTGGGCACCGGCTCGGTGACGCGCGAGCTTACCGCCGCCATCGTAGCCCGTTGGCAGGACCAACTGCCGCAGATGCAGGTCGAGTACCGCGACCTGGACGCCAACCCCCTGCCCCATCTGACCGGGAACTCGCTGGCCCAGTCCGATCCAGCCGAGACCGCTGATGCAGCGCGCACGATGGAACAGTTCCTGGCCGCCGACGTGCTGGTGATCGGCGCGCCGATGTACAACTTCAGCATTCCGTCCACGCTGAAGGCCTGGATTGATCGCGTGGCCGTCGCCGGCAAGACGTTCCGCTATACCGAAAACGGCCCGCAAGGCATGGCCGGCGGCAAGAAAGTGATCATCGCCAGCGGTCGCGGCGGCATCCACACCAATTCGCCCACCGATTTCCAGGAAGCCTACCTGCGCCAGGTGTTCGCGTTCCTGGGCATCAACGACGTGGAGTTCGTGCGTGCGGAAGGCGTGGCGTATTCGCCGCAACATCGCAGCGATGCGATTGCCGGTGCGCTGGCTTCGATTCCGGAGCCAGTGCGGCTTGCGGCTTGAGGGACGACGTTTTCTCGCAGTAATGAAAATACGGGGCGTCATCCCAGCGCAAGCTGGGACCCATTTTGACTTTGGCTAGTGACGTTCGATCCACCCAGGAAGATCAAGATGGATCCCAGCGTTCGCTGGGATGACGTCGCTATTTATTGCGGCACCGACCTGATTCAGAACCTTGAATGACTACGAGATTGTTTCAACCCCACCCATATACGTCCGCAACACCTCGGGAATCGTGATCGACCCATCCGCGTTCTGGTAGTTCTCCATCACCGCGATCATGCAGCGGCCGACGGCAACACCCGAACCGTTGAGCGTATGCACGGGTTCCGGCTTGCCGGTGGCGGGATTGCGCCAACGCGCCTGCATGCGACGGGCCTGGAAGTCCTCGCAGTTGGAGCACGAGGAAATCTCGCGGTAGGTGCCTTGCGACGGCAGCCAGACTTCCAGGTCATAAGTCTTGGTGGCGGAGAAACCCATGTCGCCGGTGCACAGCAGCATGCGCTTGTACGGCAGGCCGAGTTTTTCCAGCACAACTTCCGCGCAACGGGTCATGCGCTCGTGTTCGTCGTAGCTCTCGGACGGACGCGCGATCGATACCATCTCCACCTTCTCGAACTGGTGCTGGCGGATCATGCCGCGCGTGTCGCGGCCGTGGCTGCCGGCTTCGGCGCGGAAGCACATGGAGTGCGCGGTCATGCGCAGCGGCAACGCGCCGTCCTCGAGGATTTCGTCACGCACGATATTGGTCAGCGGGACTTCCGAGGTCGGGATCAGGTAGCGCTTGCTCTCGCCGACCAGGGTAGAGAAAAGATCCTCCTCGAATTTCGGTAGCTGGCCAGTGCCGCGCATCGAGTCTTCGTTGACGATCAGCGGGACATTGGTTTCTTCATAGCCGTGTTCGTTGCTGTGCAAGTCGAGCATGAATTGCGCCAGCGCCCGGTGCAGCCGCGCCAGTTGCCCGCGCAGCACGGTGAAACGCGCGCCCGACAATTTCGCGCCGGCGTCGCCATCCAGCCAGCCGTGGCGAACGCCCAGCTCGACATGGTCTTTCACCTCGAAATCGAAATCGCGTGGCGTGCCCCAGCGGTGCTGTTCGACATTGCCGGTTTCGTCGCTGCCCGGCGGCACGCTGGCGTGCGGAAGATTGGGCAGGCCCAGTGCGATGGCTTCGATCTCGGCGCGGATGCGCTCCAGCTCCACTTCCGACGCCTTCAACTCCTCGCCGAAGCCCGCGACTTCCACCATCAGGGCAGCCACATCCTCGCCCTTCGCCTTGGCCTGGCCGATGGCCTTGGAACGGGTGTTGCGCAGGTTCTGCAGTTCCTGGGTGCGGGTCTGCAGCTGCTTGCGCGCGGACTCCAGCGATTCCAGCGCGGCTACGTCGAGCACGTGGCCACGGGTGGCCAGCAGGCGTTGGGCGAGTTCGGCGGGGTTGGCGCGCAGCAGGGTGGGATCGAGCATGGGTCGTCGGGCAGCAAAAAAACGTGGGGCGCAATTATCGCCTTTTATGCCGGGGCTTGCTGCGCAGGACGGACTGTGGACGACACATCGCGGCCCGGATCAGGCGTCGTCGCCCACGGTTCCGTTGCGTGACATCAGGATGGCGATGGGCCGGGTGCCCTTGAATTCCGCCAGCACCATGGTGATGCAGGCGGTGATGGGCACGGCCAGGAATGCACCCGGTATGCCCCATAGCGCGGCCCAGGCCGCCAGGCTGATCAGGATCGCGAAGCCGCTGAGGTTGAGCGAATTCGCCATCAGGTACGGGTCGAGGAAATTCCCGAGGAAGAACTGCGCCACCGACAGCACGGCGATGATGCCCAACACCAGGTGCAATTCGCTGCCGAACTGCAGCAGCGCGAACAGCGAGGGGATCAGCACGCTGAGCCATGAACCCACGTAGGGAATGAAATTCAGGAAGAAGATCAGCACCGCCCAGAACGCGGCGAACTCCAGGCCGAACAGCCGCATGATCACGTAGCTGACGACGGCGGTCAGCAGGCTGATCAGCGTCTTCATCGCCAGGTAGGTACCGATGCGGGCATTGACGTGGGTGATGATCTTCTGCAGTTGTTCGCCACCGCCGGTTTCGCGCCCGATGGCGGCCAGTTTCGCCGGCATGACCTTCTGCTCCAGGAGCAGGAAGGCAACGTACAGCGACACCACGATCAGGCTGCCGAGCAAGGAGAGCACCAGGGTCATGGTGCCGCCGGCGATGCCGGTGAGGCTGATGTGTTTGAGGAATTCGGCGCGCAGGCTGGTCCAGCTGGGCTCGGATTCAATACCGAGCGCCACGGCACCGCGCTGGATGGTGGTCAGCAGCGATGCCAGGTATTGCGGCGCCAACTCGGCCACGCGCACCATCTGTGACAGCAGCAATGACGCACCCGCGAAAAGGGCCAGCACGATCAGCAGGATCGACACGGCGTAATGCAGCTTGGTCGGTTGCGTGCTGCCCATGACCGGGATCCTTGCGAGCAATCGCGCCAAGCCCAGGATCACGTAGATCACCAGCACGCTGAAAACCACCGGCACCAGGATGTCGCGGGCGATGAACAGGAGCCAGCCCACGGCAATCGCGAACACCGTGCCATACACCAGCGACTGGAAGCGTTCGTTCACGGGCAATGTCCTGGGCTTGGGTGCAAAGGGTTCAAGTCAGCCAACGCTGGCCTCGATGGGCAAGGAGGCCGTGCGTGTATCGCATGGAAGATGCACGCGTACTCTACCAGCCCGCGCATGCTGGACCTGCCGTTCCTGATGCCAGCCGCTCCCAACGTGCGAATTGCACGCAAGTTCAAAGCCCGGTTAACGCCGGCTGTGCCAAAATTGGACCGAATTGATTGGGACCTGCCATGCCTGCCAGCGAACACCAAGATTCCGAACTCGTCTTCCGCCTGCCGCGACGCGTGTTGCGCATCGCCGGCATTGCATTCGGCATTGGCCTGCTGCTGTTCGTGATCGTGTGGTGGCGTGGCCGCGACCAGGGCTTCTTCAAGGCCGAGCCGACCGCTGCGGACAAGGCATTAAGCGGAATGCAGCCGCTGCCGGAGCCCCTGCCCGGCGGCGACGGTGCCAGCGACATGCCCGCGGCTGGCAAGCCCGCGGCACAGCGTCCACAACTGGTGGAAACACCACCGGCGGCGCTGCCCGACCCGATAGACGAGACCACCACTCCCAGCACAGCCGAACCCGGCCCTGCTGCGGCGGCGACGGTGGCGATGGCACCCGGCGACCAGCCCGTTCCGCTGCCCGGGCAAAAACCGCCGCCGGAGTATCCGCCCGCTGCCCTGCGCAACGGCCAAAGCGGCACGGTGCTGGTGCGCGTGGCCGTGGATGCCAGCGGCATGCCCACCGATGTCACGCTGGAGAAAAACAGTGGCTCGCGCGACCTGGATCGCGCCGCGCTGGAGGCGGTGAGGAAATGGCGCTTCCAGCCCGCGCAACGCGATGGGCAGCCGGTGGCGGCAAGCCTGGTGATCCCGATCGAATTCAAGACCCAGAACTAGGTTTCACGCACCGGTAAAACTGCCGAACCCCACGCGTTCGGCCAGCGCGTCATAACCCGGGAACGACGTGGCCACGTTGGCAACGTCTGCAATCCGCACTTCGCCCAACGCCAGTTGCGCAGCGACACTGAAGGCCATGGCGATGCGATGATCGCCGTGGCTTTGCACCGATCCACCTGTGAGCGTGCCGCCGTGGATCGTGGCACCGTCAGGGGTTTCATCCACCTGGATGCCCAACGCACGCAGGCCAGTTGCCATAGAAGCCAGGCGATCGGACTCCTTCACCCGCAATTCGGCCGCGCCGCGCACGATGGTCTTGCCTTCGGCACATGCCGCGGCCACGAACAGCGCCGGGAATTCGTCGATCATGTCCGGCACGATGCTCTCGGGCACTTCGATGCCATGTAGCGGCGTATGGCGAACGACCAGGTCCGCGACCCGCTCACCACCGTGCTCGCTCGGGTTTTCTTCGCGTATGTCCGCACCCATGGCGCGCAGCGCCAGCAACAGGCCAGTGCGTCTTGGATTCAGGCCGACGGCGCGCAGGCGCAGTTCTGAACCGGGCACCAGGGTGGCGGCAACGATGAAGAAGGCCGCCGATGAAAAATCCGCAGGCACGGCGATGTCGGTAGCGCGCAGGCGCTGCCCGCCCTGCAGGCGCGCGTAGCCGGGCGAGAATTCGATGTCGACGCCGAAGGCAGACAGCATGCGTTCCGTGTAATCGCGGGTGGGGTGCGGTTCGTGCACGGCGGTTTCACCCTGCGCATACAGGCCCGCGAGCAGCACCGCCGACTTCACCTGTGCGCTGGCGACTTCCAGCGTGTAATCGATGCCGTGCAGCGACTGGCCGCCGTGGATATGCAAAGGCGGCACCCCGCCCGGCTGCGCATCAATGCGCGCACCCATCTTCGACAGGGGATCCATGATGCGGCGCATCGGACGCTTTGACAGTGATTCATCGCCCACCAGGATGCTGTCGAAGGCCTGCCCCGCCAGCACGCCGGCGATCAAACGCATGCCGGTGCCGGCATTCCCGCAATCCAGCGCTTCCGACGGCGCCCGCAACCCATGCAGGCCGACGCCATGCACGATGCGCTGCGAGGCGGACGGCGTTTCGATGCGCACGCCCATCCTGGCGAACATGGCGGCCGTGGCGCGGGTGTCTTCGCCCTCCAGGAAGCCGTCGATGCGTGACACGCCATCGGCCAGCGCCGCGAACATCACCGCACGATGGGATACGGACTTGTCGCCGGGGATTTCGATGTCGCCCTGCAATGCCTTCCCGCGCGAAACGATCCAGTCTTTACTGTCAGTCATTATCTCTTTCCAATACCGCCCACTTCGTCATCCCAGCGCACGCTGGGATCCATCCTGATCTTGCAATTGAGCGTTACCCCGACTCGCTTGAATTCAGCTGCGCCTATGCCTTGAGGGTCAGCGCATCGGTTTAAACACGCTAATCGACCAACCCTACGGCACCGCCACCGGATACGACCCCAGCACCTTGATCTGCGCCGAGTGCGACTTCAGCTCCGCCAATGCCTTCTTCATTGCCTCGTCATCCACATGCCCGGCCAGGTCGATGAAGAAACCGTATTCCCACTTGGCATGGTGCGAAGGCCGCGATTCGATGCGGTTCATGCTGATGCCGTGGCGGGCGAACGGGCTGAGCACGTCGAACAATGCGCCCGGCTTGTCGTGGATGAAGACCAGCACCGAGGTACGGTCATGCCCGGAAGTCGGGAAGATGCTGCGCCCGATCACCAGGAAGCGCGTGGTGTTGTCGGCCTCGTCTTGGATGGGACTCATCACGACTTTCTTCAGGCCGTACACATGCCCCGCGCTCTCGCCGCCGATGCTGGCCGCGTCCTCGGCGTTGCGTGCGCGGCGCGCGCCTTCGGCGTTGCTGGACACCGCGATCTTCTCGACCTTGGGCAGATTGGCGCGCAACCATGCCGAGGTCTGCGCGAACGACTGCGGGTGTGAGTAGATGCGTTCGATGTCCTCGATGCGGCCGGTGCGCGACAAAAGGTACTGGTGCACGCGCAGCTCGACTTCGCCGCATATCTTCAGATTGGAAGTGAGGAACATGTCCAGCGTCACCTGGATGGTGCCCTGCCCCGAATTCTCCACCGGCACCACGCCGAAATCGGCGTTGCCGTTTTCCACTTCCTGGAACACTTCCTCGATGCTCGCCAGCGGCAGGCCGTGCGCGGAGCGACCGAAATGCTTCATCACCGCCTGCTGGCTGAAGGTGCCTTCCGGCCCGAGGAAACCGACCTTCAGTGGCTCCTGCTGGGCAAGGCAGGCCGACATGATTTCGCGGAACACATGCACCAGCAGTTCGTCGCTGAGCGGGCCTTCGTTGCGATCCACCACCATGCGCAGCACCTGGGCTTCGCGCTCGGGTCGATAGTAATCGACTGCAGCGGCGAGCTTGCCCTTGGCCTTGCCGACCTGCAGCGCGTAGGCCGCACGATCCGCGATCAGCGCCTGGATCTGGCGATCAATGCCGTCGATATGGGCACGCACATCGGCGAGCACCGGCGGCGCGGCGGTGGGCTTGGCGATTTTCTTCGTCGTTTTCTTGGGCTTTGCGGCCATGTTTCTCTCGATTCGCTATCTATTTCTTGTAGGAGCATGTAGACGACTGTAGGAGCGACGTAAGTCGCGATGAGGCTTTACTGGTGGAGCTTCATCGCGACTTACGTTGCTCCTACACGCTCCCACATATTGATTTTTTCTACATCAACCATTGCGCTGCTGGAAATCACGCATGAACTCCACCAGCGCCTGTGCGCCTTCCACCGGCAACGCGTTATACAACGAAGCGCGCAGGCCGCCGACCGCCTTGTGGCCTTTCAGCGCCAACAAACCGGCTGCCTTGGACTCTGCCACGAAACGAGCAGTCAGGGTTTCGTCTGGCAGGAAAAAAGGAATGTTCATGCGCGAACGCGCCGTCACAACCACTTCGGTGCGATAGAAACCCTGCGAGGCGTCGATGGCGTCGTACACCAGCTTCGACTTGGTGGCATTGCGGCGTGCGAACTCGTCCACGCCACCTTCGGCCAGCATCCACTTGAACACCAGCCCGGCCAGGTACCAGTTCCAGGTCGGCGGCGTGTTGAGCATGGAATCGCGCGCGGCATGCGAACGGTAGTCGAAGATGTCCGCACGCGGCTGGCCCGCGCGTTCCAGCAGGTCGCGGCGGATGATGACCACGGCCACGCCCACCGGGCCCAGGTTCTTCTGTGCACCGGCATAGATCACGCCGTACTTCGAGACATCGATAGGTTCGGATGCAATGCTGGAACTGAAATCCGCGAACAGTGGCACGTCACCAACATCCGGCGCGGCATCACCGTTCAGAGGCCGGAATTCCACGCCATGGATGGTTTCATTGGCGGTGATGTGCACATAGGCTGCGTCGGGCGTGAGTTGCCACGTATCACGGGCGGGAATGCCGTGGAAACCGGGACCGCCATCAGCCGCGATGTTGACGGTCACGTAGGGGGAAACCTGCTTGATCGCGGTCTTGCCCCAGTGTCCGGTCACCACGTAATCGACGATTTGCCCGGGCGCCGCGAAATTCAATGCCAGCAACGCCTGCTGCGTGGTCGCGCCGCCAGACAGGAACAGCACGGCATAGTCGTCAGGAATTCCAATCAAGCTGCGCAAGTCCGCTTCGGCCGCATCGGCCACCGCGATGAAATCGGCGCTGCGGTGGCTGATTTCCACGATGGACGCGCCCACGCCGTTCCAGTCGAGCATTTCCGCCTGGGCCTGGCGCAATACCGGTTCCGGCAAGGTGGCGGGGCCGGCGCTGAAGTTGAAGACGCGTGTCATGGCAGTCCTGCAAGATGAACCCATAGTATGCCGCAGCGCACCAGCCACGGTCGAAACGCGACCTCGTGCATCTTCGTAACGGTTTCGACCGTAACCTTTGGGGCCCGTCATGCGAATAAGCCGATGCAACCTTTCACCCTCTTCCCGACTCTGTAACCCGGCTCAACGAGGAAAACCCCAATGTCCCTGCGCGACGTCCTGAACATCCCGTCCAGCCAGATCACCGATGAAGCGGTCTACCGCGAGCGCCGCCATGTATTGAAAGCCATGGCGATGGCACCTGCCTTGGGCTTGGCCGGTTGCGCACAGGCCGAGCCTCCGCCCGCCCCCAAGGTCACGGTTACCCCCGAGCAGGCGCGCTCCGGCTTTCGCACCACCGAGCCGCTGACCCGTCTTGCCGACGTCACCAGTTACAACAACTTCTACGAATTCGGCACCGGCAAGGTCGATCCATCGAACGCAGCCAAGACCCTGAAGACGCGCCCGTGGTCGGTCGTGGTCAGTGGCGAATGCGCCAAACCGGGACGCATCGGCCTGGAGGACCTGGTCAAGGGACTCACGCCCGAGGAACGCATCTACCGCCTGCGCTGCGTGGAAGGCTGGTCGATGGTGATCCCGTGGCTGGGGGTTCCCCTGGGCGACGTGCTCAAGCGGTTCCAGCCCACTTCCAAGGCCAAGTACGTGGCCTTCACCACGCTGGCCGACCCGGTGCAGATGCCGGGCATCCGCTACCGTTCCATCAACTGGCCGTACCGCGAAGGCCTGCGCATGGACGAAGCGATGAATCCGCTGACCCTGCTGGCCACCGGACTCTACGGCAAGCCGCTGCCACAGCAGAACGGCGCGCCCCTGCGCCTGGTGGTGCCGTGGAAGTACGGCTTCAAGAGCATCAAGTCGATCGTGGAAATCAAGTTCGTCGAGAAGATGCCGGAAACCGCCTGGCATGACCTGCAGCCCTCGGAATATGGTTTTTTCTCCAACGTGAACCCCGCCGTGGACCACCCGCGCTGGAGCCAGAAAAGCGAGCGCCGCATCGCCGGCGACGAGAGCAAGCTGTTCGCCAAGCGCATCCCCACCCTGCCCTTCAACGGTTACGCCGCGCAGGTGGCGTCGATGTACGCGGGCATGGATTTGAAGAAGTGGTATTGAGACGCCGGAATGCTCACTCCGGCCGTGGTGAGCCCCGGATCAAGTCCGGGGCAGGCTCTGTCCAGTAATCCGTTCGTGGTGAGCCTGTCTAATGCACCGTTCGTGGTGAGCCTGTCGAACCACGCCTTTCGCGGAAAAGCTTGAAAGTACGCATTGCTCAGGTACGCGGCAAAGAGCACGGTTCGACAGGCTCACCACGAACGGAATTCCAGACAGAGCCTGCCCCGGACTTGATCCGGGGCTCACCACGAACGGGATTCTGGGAAAGCTCACCACGAACGGATTTTTGTTTCATCATTGACGGATCGCAATGGCCAAGACCTCCAACGGCATCATCGCTGCCAAGACCCTCGTTCACCTGCTTGCGCTCACCCCGGCAGCGATCCTGGCCTGGCAGTTCTACGAAGTGTGGAAAACCGGTAGCGATGCGCTGGGCGCGGATCCGATCGCGGAGATCGAACACCGCACCGGCCTGTGGGCCCTGCGTTTCCTGCTGATCACGCTGGCCGTCACGCCATTGCGCCAGCTCACTGGCCAGCCGGTCCTGGTCCGGTTCCGACGCATGCTGGGCCTGTACGCTTTTTTCTACGCATGCCTGCACCTGGCCGCTTACCTGGGCCTGGATTTGCGTGGCTACTGGACGCAGATCTTCGAGGAAATCGTGAAGCGCCCCTACATCACGGTCGGCTTCGCGGCATGGCTGCTGCTGGTGCCACTGGCCATCACGTCCACCAAGGGCTGGATCAAGCGCCTGGGTCGCAACTGGGGCCGCCTGCACAAGCTGGTCTACGCCATCGGCGTGCTGGCCGTATTGCATTTCTGGTGGCTGGTGAAATCCGACATTCGCGAACCGCTGCTGTACGCCGCGATTCTTTCCGTATTGCTGGGCTGGCGCGGCTGGAAAGCGCTCAGCCAGCGCCGAACAGCAGCAATGCGCTCAGCGTAGCGGCCAGGAACAAGGCGGCCAGCAGCAACCAGGGCCAGCGGCGCGCGGATTGGCGTGGCGCAGGCGTCAACTCCTTCTCGGCGGCATCCGACCCCGCTTCGTCGGCCAGTCGGCGCGATTCGTTTGCGGATTCCAGCCACGGCACTTCCACCACGAAGCGGTGCTGGCTGCCAAACGCGACCTGGTCGCCGGCGGCCAGCAATGCATCGCGCACTTCCAAGCCGTTGACGCGACTGCCGTTGGCCGAACCCAGGTCACGCAGCAGTACGTTGTCCCCGCGCCGTTCCAGTTGTGCATGCCGCTCGGCGAATCCGGGATCGTCGATATGGATCGCGGCCGAGTGGCTGCGCCCCACCACGCAGGGCTTGGACAGGGTGAAGCTGCGTCCATGGTGCTTGCCGCCCACGCCGCGCAGGACGATACGGGGATCGTTGGCATTGCCCGCCGCGTCCGCCTGCGGCAAGGCGTCCAGGCCTTGGTGCGCGGCCTGTACCAGGATCTCGGCCCCGTCCACGTACACCGCGTCACCGGCGCGCAACAGCGCCATGCGCTGCACCGGCCGGCCGTTCACATGGATGCCACGGATGCCATTGGCGACCTGCAGCCACAAGCCGCGACGATCCACGCAGAACTGCACCAGCAGCGCGCCCTGCACCGCGTCGCCCAAGCCCAGCATGCCATTGGATTCGCGCACCACCCGGTGCACGCCCGTGGCCAGCGCACGATCAGGTTGCTGGCGATTGCCGAACTGGCGGCTATCAATATGTAGTCTTAGGTTTTCCACGACGCGGGAGCCTAGCATGACGCGCCGCGGCTTGGAGTCCGCGGCCGGCTTGCGCACAATACGGCCCTGACCAGGACAACCGCACATGCCCAGTATCGACATCAAGCACGATCACTCAAAGACCCCGAAGCAGGCGCGCAAGGCGCTGGAAGACGTCGCCAAGAAGCTCTCCGAACGCTTCGACATGCAGTACGACTGGGACGGTGACACCCTCAACTTCATGCGCTCGGGCGTGGATGGCAAGATCAAGCTGTCGCCGAACAAGCTGCACGTCACCGCGCAACTCGGCTTCATGCTGTCGTTCCTGAAGGATTCCATCGAATCCGAGATCCAGCGCGTGCTCAAGGAAAAATTCGACTGATACCAGCCCATCAGCGAAACGGATCGGCATCCCCGGCAAACAGTCGCTGGGTGACCAGGCGTTCCGACGCCTCGATGTCGTCGACGAAGGCCTTGCCGTCGCCCATGGCCGAGAACGCGGCGAAACCGCGCTCCAGGAAGCCCTGAAGCTCACCCAGGCCACTGGCCTTGGCCGGGCCGCGCGAAAGCCGCAACAGCATCGCGACGCCTGGCGTGCGCACGGCCTTGGCCAATCCCAGCCCGACGCTGGAAATCAGGTCGATCTGGTGGTTGCGCAAACGCGCATGGCCCACTTCGCGGTACGCCTTTGCATACAGCGCTGCATCCAGTCGTTTGCGCGTGGGCGCCAGCCGCTGCAAGGCCTCGGCCATGCGCAGGTCCAACGCATGGGTGACCGCGCCCAACTCGATGCCATCGGCGACGGTTCCCAGCACGGCGGCAGGCAACAGCCGCTGCATCATGGGCAGCACCTTGGCCACGTTGGCGTCGCGACGACTGAAATCGTGGTCGCCATAGACATCGGTCAGGAAGAACAGGGCTGCCGCGCGCCGCTGCGGGTCATAGAGGAAGTGTTCGAAGCTGTCTTCCAGGCGCTTGGCCTGCCATTGCCGCAGGATGGGCAGCCAGCGCAGGCGGTTGCGCGGCTCCAGCGCCGCGTCATGCAACGACTGGTGCCAGGCGAGGCGGCGGCCCAGCCGGTCGATGAGGGGATTGCTGCGCGCCATGCCGGCAATGATCCGATCCGCCGCATGCAATCGCAAGCTTGAAAGTGAGAGGGCGCGTGCACCTGCGGGCGTTTACAAGCTCTAGGACTTGTCGGCTACACTCGGGCGGTTCTCGCAGACGGATTGCGCATGCTTTCGTTCCACAGTGCCCAGAAACGCGGTTCGGGCGGCCGCATCGGCCTGGCCATCGCCGGCGGCGGCCCGATTGGCGGCATGTATGAACTCGGCGCACTGCGCGCCATGGACGAGGCGATGGATGGCCTGGACCTGACCCGCATGGATTGCTACGTGGGAGTCAGTTCCGGCGCCTTCCTCGCGGCAGGCCTGGCCAATCGCATGAGCACGGCGGAAATCTGCCGCATCTTCATTACTGGCACCAGCGACGACGCGGAGTTCCGTCCGGAGATTTTCCTCAAGCCCAACGTCGGCGAATACCTGCGCCGCGCCGCTACCCTGCCCGGCCTGTACGCCGACTGGGCACGCCGGCTGATGCTCAATCCGCGCAAGGCGACGCGCCTGTCGGACCTGATCCTGCGCTTTGGCGGCCTGGTGCCCACCGGCCTGTTCGACAGCGAGGGCGTGGAAACCTTCCTGCGCGAGATCTTCACCCGCCGCGGCCGCAGCAATGACTTCCGCACGCTGGGCGCCGACCTGTTCGTGGTCGCCGTGGACCTGGACAGCGGCGAAGCCGTGCGTTTCGGCGAAAAGGGCTGGGACGGCGTACCGATTTCGCAAGCCGTGCAGGCCAGCTCGGCACTGCCCGGCCTGTATTCGCCGGTGCAGATCAACGGACGCCATTTCCTGGACGGCGCCCTGCGCCGGACCATGCACGCCTCCACCGTGCTGGAGCGCGGCATCGACCTGATGATCGGCATCAACCCGCTGGTGCCGTTCGATGCCGGCAACGCCGCGCCGCAGGCTGGCGAGGAAGAGCGTCGTGGCCTTGCCAGTGGCGGCCTGCCTGCCGTGCTGTCACAGACGTTGCGCACCCTGTTGCAATCGCGCATGCAGATCGGCATGGAAAAATACCCGCACCAGTACCCGAACATCGACCAGTTGGTGTTCGAGCCGAATGCCGAGGACAGCGAGCTGTTCTTCACCAACCTCTTCAGTTTTTCCGCACGCCACCGCGTATGCGAACTCGCCTACCGGAATACGTTGGACGACCTGCGCAAACGCGCCGATGTCCTGCGCCCCGTGCTGGCCGCGCACGGCATCGTGCTGCGCGATGAAATCCTCAATGACCGCCGTCGCTCCTTGATGGACGGGCTGGACGTCGCGCCGCGCATGACCGAGACCACCGCGCGCCTGCGTCGTGCGCTGGATGACGTGGACCAGATCGTGGCCACGCGTCGCGCACGCCGCAGCACCCGCAAACTCAAATCGACCGGCTGACCGGATCGGTTCGCAATCCATCCGCATGGGTGGTGTGAAAGCTCTAGACAAGCGGGTGATTCTGGGGCTTCCTCAATCATTGCCTGTCGACGGATCCCATGGCCAAGCTCAAGAAAACCGCGCGCAAGACCACCTCTGCCAAGTCCCCGCAGTTCCAGGACCAGGCCGAGCGCCTGTCCAAGAACCTCGGCGAATCCGCCCAGCAGGTATGGCTGGCCGGCGTAGGCGCATTCGGTCGCGCCCAGTCGGAAGGCACCAAGTTGTTCGAGACCCTGGTGAAGGAAGGCCTTTCGCTGGAGCAGGTCACGCGCAAGGTCGCAGGCGGCAAGGTCGAAGCCGTGCGTGATGCCGTTGAAAGCACCGTCGGCCAGGCCCGCGAACGCGCTTCGGACACCTGGGATCGCCTGGAAAAAGTTTTCGAAGAACGCGTGCAGCGCGCCCTGCGTCGCCTTGAAGTGCCCAGCCGCGAAGACCTGGCCGCCCTGATCGACCGCGTCGATTCGCTCAACAACGAGCTGCGCAAGCTGGGCGGCAGCCCGGCCCCGCGCAAGAAAGCCGCAGCCAAGAAGGCAGCCCCGGCCAAGCGCGCCACCAAGAAGGCAGTGCGCAAGAGCGCCAAGTAAGACATGCCATGCGGCAGTGTGTGCACTACGACACACACTGTCGCAAAAAAAATATTGCAAGGCACCATTGTAAAGCGTAACAATCGTTACTAGCCCGCCAGTCCACACGAAGCCCGTATGCTCCCCTCCCCTTACGACTTCGGACTGGCGGGCTTTTTCGTGTCCATTCGTTGGCCGGCTCGCGTAAGATTCACGGCAGCCCCGCGTCACTCCTCCCCAAGGACTCCATGCCCGCCTGGTTGATTGGATTAGCCACGACCCTGCTGGTCGGTAGCACGGCCACGGCATGGTTCTGGCTGGTTCGCCGCCGCAATGACGAACTGCTGGCCGGCCTGCACTCGCTTTCGGCAATGCGCTGGCGTGACTTTTCGCGCATGGTCCTTGCCGCCATGGAGCGGCGTGGCCTGAAAGTCGTGGCGGCGGAAGAAGGCGACTCGCTTGAGCCGCGCACCAGTTTCTCCCTGATCCGCAACGGCGAACGCTGGCTGCTGTCCTGCAAGCACGGCTCGGCTTATCGGATCGGAGCCGCGCCGGTGGAAGAATTGGCCGCCAGCGTGCGCCTGAGCGGTTCACAGGGCGGCATCCTGGCTACCGAGGGATTCGTGGAGAAGGCCGGCCGCGAGGCGGCGCAAACCCACGACATCGACGTCGTGGATGGCCGCAGCCTGTGGCCGGAAGTGAAGCCGCTGATGGAAGCAGGCGAGCGCCAGCGCATCGTCGGCAACGCCAAGGCCCGTGCAAGCCGCCATATCGGCATCGCCTGGCTGGCGGCCGTGACACTTGGGTTGCTGGTCGGGCTGGCCATTGCCAGCCAGCAACATGACGGCACACCCAATCCATCCGCTGCTTCGACGCCGACGACTGCACCTGCGGCCGCGGCAGCAGCCGCAAAGCAAGTCGCCGCGCCCAGCAAGGCCTATGTGCCGCTGAAGGAACCGACCGAGGAAGAACTGGAGCAACAGCGCCAGGCCGTCACCCGGACCCTCTCGCACACGCCCGGCATCGCACGCGGCGTGTGGAATACCCGACTCACGCTCTCCGTCGACCGCCTGACTTCAGAGGCCGCAGCCTGGCCGATCGTATGCAAGGAAGTGGAGCGCTACCCCTCGCTGCGCACCGTGCGCGTGCAGCTGAATCCACCGCCCGGCAGCGATGAGCCGGTGCGCTGGCGGCAATGCAAGACCTTCTAGCCCCATGGCCAAGACGGCACGCGTGCTTGCATCCAGCGGACGCCGCGTGAATCGATGAACTTCCTGTCCTCCGCGTTCCGGCTCGCTACCGGGTTGTCCCTGCTGGGCTGGATCGTATTGCTGGGTTTTCCACTATGGCCTGCGCCGGGACGCATGGTCGTGTTGGGCATCAGCGTAGGACTGTTGTGCGCGCTCTATTGCTACCTGCTGTTCGCAGGCCGACGCCACGACGAACCCGGCCTGAAGGTGCGCGGCCATTTCTTTTCACTGGGTGGTGTCATCAACCTGTTCAAGTCGCCGCGCGTGGTGTTGGTGGGCTGGGTGCATTTCCTGGCCTTCGACCTGATGGTGGGCCTGTATATCGTCACCGATGCCGCACGCCACGGGATGTCCCACTGGCTGCTGATCCCGGTGCTGCTGTTGACACTGATGTTCGGACCCGCGGGCCTGCTGCTTTACCTGCTGCTGCGTTTCGCACTGACCGGAAGCGGCCTGCTGTTAGACGCAGGCTGAGGCGGTTACCCGGCTACACATCTGTTCCGCTGGCCCTGCACGAAACATCAAGGCGAGTGAAACGGCCTCCCCAAAACCAGCATCCCGGCCAGGGCCGGGATGCTGTGACTACTCGTCGATCCGTTTCCGCACCTACCAGTGCACCCCGCGCATCACCGACGCGAATGCAATCTGCTCCTGGCTGGGTGCGGACTCCTTCAAGGCCTTGCGATCACCCTTGGCCGCGGCCGAATCCGGGAACAGCTCGAACGCCGTGCTCATGATCACTTCGTAAGCCTTCGGCGCGACCGCATTGACCAGCGCCGAGAAGATGCCCAGGCGCGTGGCGATGCGGCTCGGCTTCTCGATGATGCCCTTGACCACCAGGTCGGCGGCTTCCTCCGGCGTCAAGGTCGGCACGCTGTCGTACATCTTGGTCGGCGCGATCATCGGCGTCTTCACCAGCGGCATGTTGATGGTGGTGAAGCTGATGCCCTTGCCCGACAGCTCGCCCTGCGCGCAGCGGCTGAA
>CALCNV010000056.1 GCA_937897645.1 uncultured Lysobacteraceae bacterium | reverse complement strand
CGGCGCGCTGTACCTGGTGATCTCGCAGTCGGGCAAGAGTCCCGACCTGCTGCGCAATGCGGAAGCGGCGCGCGACGCGGGTGCGCGCGTAGTGGCGCTGGTCAACGTGGAGGATTCGCCGCTGGCGCAACTCGCGGACACGGTGATTCCTCTGCATGCGGGGCCCGAGCGCAGCGTCGCCGCCACCAAGAGCTACCTGTCTTCGTTGTCGGCGATCCTGCAGCTTGCTGCGCACTGGAAGAATGAGAAACCCTTGCTCGACGCGCTGACCACGCTTCCCGACGAACTGCGTGGCGCATGGCAGGCCGACTGGTCGCCACTCACCGATGGCCTAGTGGATGCGCACAACCTGTTCGTGCTCGGTCGTGGACTCGGACTCGCGGCAGCGCAGGAAGCCGCACTCAAGTTCAAGGAAACCTGCGGCCTGCATGCCGAGGCCTACAGCTCGGCGGAAGTGAAGCACGGGCCGATGGCGCTGGTCGGACCCGGTTTCCCCGTATTGTGTTTCGCGCAGCCTGATGAAACCGAAGCCGGCACGTTGGCGCTGGCCAGCGAGTTCCGTGCACGCGGTGCGCAGGTGTGGGTGTCGTCCGCGCACGGCGATCTCCCGCTGGTACGCGCGGCGCACCCTGCTTGCGCGCCGCTGCTCACCATCCAGAGTTTCTATCGCGCCATCAATGCACTGGCGCTGCGTCGCGGGCACAATCCCGATGTGCCGCCACACCTCAACAAGGTCACGGAAACCGTATGAGTCGCTTGGCCCTGCTCAATGGACGCGTGCTGACCGATCGTGGCTTCGAGGCCGGCTTGGCCGTGCTGATAGAGGACGGGCGCATCACGCTGGTCACCACGGCGCAGGACGCACTCAAACAGGCGACGCAAACCTACGACCTGCAGGGCGCCATGCTGCTGCCGGGTTTCATCGATTGCCAGGTCAATGGTGGCGGTGGTGTGTTGTTCAACAACGCCCAGGACGTGGACGCACTGCGCCTCATCGGTGCAGCGCATCGTCGTTTCGGCACCACCGGTTTCCTGCCCACGCTGATCAGCGATGACGTGGACGTGATGGGCAAGGCGATCGCCGCGACACGCCAGGCGATCAGCGAGAAGGTGCCCGGCGTGCTGGGCATCCATCTTGAAGGTCCGTACATCGCGCCGGCACGCAAGGGCACGCACGACCAGGCCAAGTTCCGGGTTCCTGATGCAAACGAAATCGCACTCGCGACGTCGCTGGACACGGGCGTCACCGTGATCACGCTGGCGCCGGAGCAGGTGCCATTGGACGACATCCGCGCACTGGTCGCGCGCGGCGCCATCGTGGTCGCGGGCCATACCGCGGCGACGTATGAAGCAGCGCGGGCCGGCATCGACGCCGGAATCCGTGGCTTCACCCATCTGTACAACGCGATGTCGCCGTTGACGGGACGCGAACCCGGGGCCGTCGGTGCCGCGTTGGAAGACGCCGGATCCTGGTGCGGCATCATCGTTGATGGCGTGCACGTGCATCCGGCCAGCCTGCGCGTCGCGCTGGCGGCGAAGCCGAGCGGCAAAGTCTTCCTGGTCACCGATGCCATGCCGCCGGTGGGCGCCGACGATCCCAGCTATGTGCTGTATGGCGAAACCATCACCGTCCACGACGGCGTGGTGCGCAACGCCGCCGGTGCGCTGGCCGGTTCCGCGCTGGATATGGCGACGGCAGTGCGTAACACCGTGAGCCTGCTGGGCGTTCCATTGGAAGAAGCGGCACGCATGGCCTCGACCTATCCGGCGGAGTTCCTCGGCCTCGGACATCAATTCGGGCGCATCGCGCCGGGTTTCCATGCCGATCTGGTGGCGCTGGATGACGAGTTGCGGGTCATCAACACGTGGATAGACGGCGACATGCTGTAGGAGCTGCGCAAGCTGCGACCGCCATCGTTACGGCGTGCGAAAGCACGATCGATCGACAGGGTTACGGTCGCAGCTTGCGCAGCTCCTACACAAGAAGGTGACCATGAATTCGCAGCTGCGTTTCGATTCGGTGGATGCGCTGCGCGGGATGACGGTCGCGGCGATGCTGCTGGTCAACAACCCGGGCGACTGGGGCCATGTGTACGCGCCGTTGCTGCATTCGGAATGGCACGGCTGCACGCCGACCGACCTGGTGTTCCCGTTCTTCCTGTTCATCGTCGGCGTGTCGATCGCGCTCGGCATCGTGCCGCGCGTGGAGGCGGGCGCCGACCTCGCAGCGTTGCGACGCGGCGTGCTGCTGCGTGCCGCGAAGATCATCGGCCTCGGGCTGGCGCTGCACGTACTCGCCTTCCTGTTGCTGGACATGGCGTGGTTTCGGCCATGGGGCGTCTTGCAGCGGATCGGCGTGTGCTTCGGCGTGGTTGGCTTGCTCGCACTGGTAACCGGTGCACGCGCGCAGTGGTTATTGATTGCCTCGATTCTGCTCGGCTACTGGGGATTGCTGTCAGCAGGCGGATCATTCGAACCCTGGATCAACCTCGCCAGCCGCATCGATACGGCCCTGCTCGGTCCCATGGCGTACCAGTTCGATCCGGCGACCGGACTGGGTCATGATCCGGAAGGACTGCTGAGTACGCTTCCGGCCATCGCCACCACCCTGCTCGGGCTACGTGCAGGCGAGTGGTTGCGTCGCGGAGAATTGAAGCGGTTGGTGTATGCGGGCTGCATCGCGCTGCTGGCAGGTTACGCGTGGTCCCTGGTTTTTCCCTTCAACAAGAACCTGTGGACTTCGTCGTTCGTGCTCTGGACGGCAGGTTGGGCGATGTTGGCGATGGCGGCTTGCCACGTGTTGATCGATCGCCGGCGATGGCCAGCAATCGGTCGCAGCTTCGGGGTCAATGCTATTGCCGCCTACGTGGGATCATCGGTCATGGTGTATGTGTTCGCGGGCCTGGGCTGGTGGGAGCCGATCTATCGGATCGGCTTCGCGGACTGGATGACGCCTCGCTTCGGCCCCTACCTGCCTTCGCTGCTGTTCGCCGTCGCGTTCGTGACGTTCTGGTGGGCCATCGTGCGCTGGATGGACCGGCGGGGCTGGATCGTCAAGGTGTGACGGGGTCCCGACGCCAAGCGCATTGCAGCACCACCATCACGCATTCACATGGCCAGTTGGTGTAAAAACGACGCAGTCGGAACCACTGCGAGCGTTGCCATGCATCTCCTGATCATTGCCACCGTCTGCACCATGTTGTCACTGACCGCTTGTGCCCAGCCCATCACGGAGCCTGTTGTTTCATCGCAGAGGATGGCAGTGCAGCAACAACCTGCCGCCCCGTCATTCGGCGCGCTGCATGCTTCCAATCCTCAGTCCGATGCGAACGTCGCCGACATTGCCTCGAGTCCAGTAGTGGCGAATGCCGTGGCCGCTGCCGCCGGGCCGAGGGTCACGGGTGGCCCGGGACAAGTGCGCCGCATTCCAGATCCTCCGTTTGCCAGCACCGAGGTGGCGCGGTTCGACGAACCGTGGGCCATGACCTTCCTGCCCGATGGCCGCCTGCTGGTCACCGAAAAGAAGGGCAAGCTGAAACTGCTGGATGTCGCCACCGGGCAGATGGGTGACGTCACCGGCGTACCGACCGTGGCCTACGGTGGCCAGGGCGGATTCGGTGATGTGGTGCTGCATCCGCAGTTCGCAAGCAATCGCTGGGTCTACCTGAGTTATGCGGAATCCGGTGCGAACAACACGCGCGGCGCGGTGGTGGTGCGCGCGCAACTCGCGCTCACGCCGGGCGCCAACACCGGCAGTCTTTCGAACCCGCAGACCGTCTGGCAGCAGGCGCCCAAGGTCACGGGCGAAGGCCATTACGGGCACCGCATCGCCTTCGACCGCAACGGCAAGCTGTGGATCAGTTCGGGCGATCGCCAGAAGTTCACGCCGGCGCAGGACATGCAGTCCAATCTCGGCAAGATCCTGCGGCTCAACGACGACGGCTCCATCCCGGCTGACAATCCCTTCGTCAACCAGGGCGGCGTGGCTGCGCAAGTGTGGTCGCTGGGTCAGCGCAATCCGCTTGGTATCGCCTTTGATGCGCAAGGCCAGCTGTGGGAACACGA
This sequence comes from uncultured Lysobacteraceae bacterium, assembly GCA_937897645.1. Lineage (GTDB taxonomy): Bacteria > Pseudomonadota > Gammaproteobacteria > Xanthomonadales > Xanthomonadaceae > Pseudoxanthomonas_A. The sequence continues at coordinate 475 of CALCNV010000056.1, read as the reverse complement.
GATGGGCCCGTCGGGTGGTGACGAGTTGAACCTGATCGAGCGCGGTTCCAACTACGGCTGGCCGGTAGTGTCCAACGGCGACAACTACGACGGTAGCAACATCCCAGACCACGACACGCGCCCGGAATTCAATGCGCCTGAAGCGTCTTGGACGCCGGTCATCGCGCCGGCGGGTTTCATCATTTATTCGGGGAACATGTTCCCGTATTTCCATAGCAACGGTTTCATCGGTGGGCTCGCCTCACAGGCGTTGATCCGCGTGGAACTGACCGGCGTGCAGGGCCGCGAAGTTGCACGCTATTCCTTCGGCGGGCGCATCCGCGAAGTAGAGCAGGGACCGGACGGTGCCATCTGGATACTGCGCGACGGCACCAACGCGCCGCTGCTGAAGCTGACGCCGAACATGAATTGATCAACGATATAGGAGCGCCCCATGGGCGCGAGCTCTTGAGGCTTTAGGCATTGCGCCAACGTC
>CALCNV010000055.1 GCA_937897645.1 uncultured Lysobacteraceae bacterium | reverse complement strand
CGCTGATGGTCAGGAAGTCACGTCTGTGCAAGGCAGCTCTCCACCGGTGATGCCCGCGCGGTGCGCGGGATTGGACTGGAACGGACGAAATTCGATTGAAGCAGAGAAATCAGCAGGTCATGTGGGCGTAGGCCTGCACTTCCTGATTCTTGCCGCCATGCCAAGTGGCGTCAAATGACTTTTGGCAGGGGTGAAGGGGTTTTGTTGCGCAGCGAACGGCCGCATTGGTGTTCCATGTGAGTTCGTGAAGCGGTTCTGCGAACGCGGTCTGATTTCGTGATCTGAAGCAGATTCGCTCCGCCGCCCCTCTCCCGCCGCGCAGGCGCGTCGACCTCTCCCACAAGGGGAGAGGTGGAGCTTCCGATTGTTTTGGGGGGTTTGATGCTGTCCTTCTCCCCCTGTGGGAGAAGGTGCCCGAAGGGCGGATGAGGGGTAAGGGCGAAGCCCTGACTTTAGCTGCATCTACTTTTAGCAGATCAACTCTAACCCTCGCGATCAACCCAAGCTGCGGGCCGTATTGATCACATTGATCCCATTGAAGCGCGTCGTTGAAGAGCCATGCGACACCGCCGAGACTTGTCCAGGCTGCCCCTTGCCGTCAAAGAACGAACCGCCAAGGCGATAGTCGCGCTCGTCGCAGATGGCCGCACACGCATTCCAGAATTCGGGCGTGCGGATCTGGTAGGCGACGTCTTCGATCTGCCGGGTGACCTTGCCGTCCTTGATCTCGAAGAACAGCTGGCCACCGAACTGGGCGTTGAAGCGTTGCTGGTCGATGGAATACGAACCACGTCCGTGTATGTAGATGCCGTCCTTCACGTCGCCGATCATCTGTTCCACCGTCAGCGGCGTCTTGCCCGGCGCAAGCGACACGTTAGCCATGCGCTGGAACTGCACGCTGCTCCATGAATCGGCATAGCTGCAGCCGTGCGCCTGCTCTTGTCCCAGCAGATGCATCTGGTCACGCGTGGCCTGGTAATCGACCAGCTTGCCGTTTTCGATCAGGTTCCATTTTTTTGTCTTCACGCCCTCATCGTCATAGCCCACCGCGCCCAGGCTGCCCGGCTGTATCTTGTCGGCATAGAGGTTCACCAGCTCGCTGCCGTACTGGAAACCTGCGTCGCGCTTGTCCAGGGTGGCGAAGCTGGTGCCGGCGTAGTTGGCTTCGTAGCCCAGCACGCGGTCCAGCTCCAGCGGATGACCCACGTTCTCGTGTATGGTCAAAAACAGGTTGGACGGATCCAGCACCAGGTCGTATTTGCCCGGTTTCACCGACGGCGCGGTCAACTTCGCGCGCGCCTGCTTCGCGGCGGCGACTGCGTCGGCGTGCACGTCATAGGAGCGGCCGTAGGCAACGACGCCACCGGGCAATGCGAATTTTCCGCTCGGATCGGCATCCAGGTATTCATAGCCCATGCCCATCGGTGCCGACAGTCCATCGCGGGTGCGGAACTTGCCGCTGGCCTTGTCGATGGCGGTGGCGGTCAATGGCAGCCAGATGCGATGTATGTCCTGGTCGATGTAGGAGCCGTCGGTGCTGGCGAAGTATTTCTGCTCATTGACCAGGAACAGGGTGGAATTGACGAAGTCCGCGCCTGCGTTGGTCGCGTCGGCATTCACGCCCAGCAGCAGGTCGACCTTTTCCTTGATCGGCACCTGCATCGCGTTCTTCTTGATGGGCGTCTTCCACTCCACCACGCCCACGCCGGTAGTCGGGGCCAATTGCACGGGCCGGGTCTGGCTTTTGGCATTGGCCTTTGCGATCGCTGACGCCTGTCGTGCCGCGGTCGCCGCACCTTTCGGGGTGAGGTCACTGGTCGCGGCGAAGCCCCACGCACCGTTGACGATCACGCGCACGCCGATGCCAGTGGACTCGGTGTTGACCACGTTCTGCACCCGGTCTTCGCGGGTGATGACGAACTGGCGCAGGTAGCGCCCCACGCGCACGTCGCAATAGCTGGCCCCGGCATCGGTGGCGGCGGCCAGCGCGGTATCAGCCAAGTGCTTCTTCACGCCGATATCCAGCGTGGTGACCAGTTGTTCGGCTGCAATTGCCTTGCCGAAGTACGACGGCACCAGCAGTCCACCCAGGCCAATGCCGCCAAGGGTCAGGAAATCACGTCTGTGCACGGCAGTACTCCACGGTTGCGGGTGTCCAGTTACGACATCGCGGGACTGGATGGACAGGTTTTGCACCCGCGTATGGCGGGCGCCGCAGGGCAACGATTCTTGCGTGGGGGTACGGGGGCGTCAAATGACTTTTGGCAGGGGGTCGACACGGAAGAAGTTAGAATTCGATTTCCTGAAGGACCGCCATGCTTCGACTCACCGACCTAAAGCTTCCGCTGGACCACGACGAAACCGCGTTGCCCGCCGCCATCATTGCGCGCCTCGGCATCGTGGCTGACGAACTGGTCGGGTTCGGCGTGGCCAAGCGCAGCTACGACGCGCGCAAACGCGGTGCGATCACCCTGATCTATGCGGTGGATGTCGAAACCACGCGCGAGGCGGACATCCTGGCGCGGCTGCAGGTGGACGATGAGGCGGTCGACGGAAAGGTCGGGCCTACGCCTGACACGACGTACAAACCTGTTGCCCGTGCATCGACGCAGGAACAACCGCTGCGCCCGATCGTCATCGGCATGGGCCCGTGCGGTCTGTTCGCGGGACTGATCCTCGCGCAGATGGGCCTGCGGCCGATCATCCTAGAGCGCGGCAAGAACGTGCGCGAGCGCACCGTGGACACGTTCGGTCTGTGGCGCAAGAAAATCCTCAACCCCGAATCCAACGTGCAGTTCGGCGAAGGCGGCGCGGGCACGTTCTCCGACGGCAAACTGTACAGCCAGATCAGCGACAAGCGCCACCTGGGCCGCAAGGTGCTCACGGAATTCGTCAAGGCCGGCGCGCCGGAAGAAATCCTATACGTCAGCAAGCCACATATCGGCACCTTCCGCCTGGTGTCGATGGTGGAAAACATGCGCGCGGACATCGAAGCGCTCGGCGGGGAGATCCGCTTTTCGCATCGCGTCGATGACGTGCGGATTGAAACCGACGGCAGCGGCACGCGCCACGTGCGCGGGGTTGTGCTGGCAGACGGCAGCGAAATCCGCGCCGACCACGTGGTCATGGCGCTGGGCCACAGCGCACGCGACACGTTCTTCATGCTGCACGAGCGCGGCGTGTTCCTCGAAGCGAAGCCGTTCTCCATCGGTTTCCGCATCGAACACCCGCAGTCGCTGATCGATCGCGCGCGCTTCGGTCCGCAGGCCGGGCATCCGATCCTCGGCGCGGCGGACTACAAACTGGTGCACCACTGCCGCAACGGGCGTTCGGTGTACAGCTTCTGCATGTGCCCGGGCGGCACCGTGGTCGCCGCCGCAAGTGAGCCAGGACGCGTGGTCACCAACGGCATGAGCCAGTACTCGCGCAACGAGCGCAACGCCAACGCGGCCATCGTGGTCGGCATCACCCCTGAGGACTATGCCGAGTTCGACCCCAGCGGCAGTCCATTGGCTGGCATCGCGTTGCAGCGGCACTGGGAAGAACAGGCGTTCCGTCTGGGTGGCGAAAGCTACGAAGCGCCGGGGCAGCTGGTCGGCGATTTCCTGCGCAAGCGAGCGTCGACGGAATTCGGTGCGGTGCAGCCTTCGTACACACCGGGCGTGAAGCTGGGCGATCTTTCCACCGCCTTGCCGCGCTATGCCATCGAGGCGATCCGCGAAGCCTTGCCGGCCTTCGACCGGCAGATCAAGGGCTTCGCCATGGACGATGCGATTCTTACCGGCGTGGAAACGCGCACGTCATCGCCGGTACGCATGACGCGCGGCGCGGACGGACAAAGCCTCAACACGCGGGGATTGTTTCCCGCAGGCGAAGGCGCGGGCTATGCGGGCGGCATCCTTTCTGCCGGCGTGGATGGCATCCGCGCGGCGGAAGCGGTGGCGACGGAGATGATTGCGGCGGGGATGGCGCGCGAAAGCTAGCTCTTGTCCCTTCCCTGCTTTAGTCCCCTCCCTTGCGCAGCAGGGGAGGGCAAGGGAGGGGTTGCTCTTCGTGCAGGAGTGAATTGTTCTCATGGCATTACGCCAAGAGCACCCCTCCCTCCTCAGCCGCTTGAGGCGGCTTCGAGCTCCCCTTGCTTCGCAAAGGGAGGGGGCCGATCTCCGTCGCTCAATGACATGAAGGAGTATGTTGGAATCTGTACTTCGATCTAACCAGGAACCCTCATGAAACCCCGCACTTCAAACCGCAACGACACCGACGAAGGCCAGCGTCGCCTGGCCGTGTTGATCGATGCCGACAACGCCCAGCCCGCGGTGATCGAAGGCTTGCTGGCGGAAATCGCCAAGTACGGCGTGGCCAGCGTGAAGCGCATCTACGGCGACTTCACCAGCACGCGCATGACCCAATGGAAGCAGGCGCTGCTGAAGCACTCGATCAACCCGGTACAGCAGTTCGCCTATACCAGCGGCAAGAACGCGACGGACAGTTCGCTGATCATCGATGCGATGGACCTGCTGTACACGCAGCGCTTCGATGGTTTCTGCCTGGTGTCCAGCGACAGCGACTTCACCCGCCTGGCACAGCGTCTGCGCGAGGAAGGCTTGACCGTGTACGGGTTCGGCGAAAGGAAGACGCCGGATGCCTTCGTGCAGGCCTGCGACAAGTTCATCTACACCGAGGTGTTGCGCACGGAATCGGAATCCCCGGCGCCGGCCAAGGCAAAGCCGGTCGCGAAGCCGGCCAAGTCCGCCGCCAGGTCGACGCCACCGAAGCCTGCGACCGCCACGCCAGCGGCACCCGTGGTGGAGCAGAAATCAAAAGCCTCGGAAGCGCTGCCGCTCGCGCTGATCCGCCAGGCCATCGAAGATGCGTCCGATGACAGCGGCTGGGCATTCCTGGGTGCCGTGGGCAGCTATCTCAACAAGATCCGACCCGATTTCGATCCGCGCCTGTACGGCCACCGCAAGCTGAGCGACCTGTTGAAACACCAGCCGCGCCACTTTGCAGTCGAGGAACGCAGCGTGGGTGGAGGCTCCAACAAGATGATCTACGTGCGCGCAGTCGAGTAACGGCTTTCCCATGGAAACCGAAAAGCCTTTTTCGCCTTCGTGCGAGCGTAACCGGGATCCCATCCTGGCCGTGTTGCGCGACCAGTTCGCAGGTCGCCGCCATGTCCTGGAAATCGGCAGCGGTACTGGCCAGCACGCCGTGCATTTCGCAGCGGCGATGCCGTGGCTGACGTGGCAGTGTTCCGATCGCGCGGAGCACCTGCCGGGTACCGTGCAGTGGCTCGATGAAGCGAGGCTGCCAAACACACCCGCACCCGTCGAACTGGATGTCGCGGCAGGGCCATGGCCCACGCAGGCATTCGATGCGGTATTCAGCGCGAATACGCTGCACATCATGGGCTGGCCCGAGGTCGAGGTGTTCTTCGAAGGCGTGACCCGCCTGCGCGAAGCGGCGGGAGGGAATGGATTGACGCTTGCGGTCTATGGCCCGTTCAACTACGGCGGCGACTACACCAGCGACAGCAATCGCCAGTTCGACGGATGGCTGCATGCGCGCGATGCGCGCATGGGCATCCGTGATTTCGAGGCGGTGGATGCGCTGGCGCAAGCCGCCGGGCTGGCCTTGGTCGACGATATCGCCATGCCAGCCAACAACCGCATGCTGGTCTGGTGCAGCAAGTCCTAGGGTTCACGGCGACGCAGGCCACTTTCCCGCGATGTTCATGTACCGGCTTGCATGGTGTGGCGGTGCTGTCGCACCCGCGATCGTGCAGGCAGAATCCAGGCGCAGGGATGAGGAGCATGGCAATGAAAACACGGTACGTTGCATTCGCAGTGATGGCCTTGTGGGGCGGCAATGCCTGCGCGGATGAAGCAGCATTCAAAAGCTGCCTGGATGATTTGCGGGGACCAGCGCTGGCGGTCGGTATTTCCGCGGACACCTTCGACGCCCACACCGCCACACTGCTGCCCGACATGGGCGTGCTCGAACTGCTGGACGCACAGCCCGAGTTCAAGACGCCGATCTGGGATTACCTGGCCGCTCTGGTCGATGCGCAGCGCATCCGCGACGGGCAGGCGATGCTCATCACCCACGCAGCGACGCTGGCGCAGGTTGCGCAAGCCTACGGGGTGGACGCGCAAACCGTGGTCGCGGTGTGGGGCGTGGAAAGCGACTACGGCAAGACGTTTGGCAAGCGTCCGCTGCTGACGTCGCTGTCCACCCTGTCGTGCTTTGGTCGTCGCCAGGAATTCTTTCGTGGCGAACTGTTCGCCACGCTCAAGCTGTTGCAATCAGGCGACTTGCAACCCGAGGGGCTGACCGGTTCGTGGGCCGGTGCCTTCGGCCATACGCAATTCATGCCGACGACCTACCAGCGCATCGCGGTCGACGGCGATGGCGACGGACGCCGCGATCTGGTGGGAAGCATTCCCGATGCGCTGGCGTCCACCGCCAATTACCTGAAGAAAGCCGGCTGGCGCACCGGCGAGCCGTGGGGCTATGAAGTGACCTTGCCCGCCAACTTCGACACCTCACTCGCCGGCCGCAGGAACAAGCGTGCCCTCAACGACTGGATCGCGCGCGGCGTGACCCGCATTGATGGCACCGCGATAGTTCCGGAAGAGAAGCAGGCGGGTGTGCTGCTGCCGGCCGGCATCGACGGGCCAGCGTTCCTGGTGTTCCGCAACTTCGACGCGATCTATTCCTACAACGCCGCCGAGAGTTACGCGCTCGCGATCGCCACGCTTTCGGATCGCCTTCGTGGTGGTGGGCCGCTGGTCGCGGACTGGCCCACCGATGATCCCGGCTTGGGCCGCGACGAACGCAAGCAGCTGCAGCAATTGCTGCTCGCGCGCGGCCACGCCATTGGCGAAGTCGACGGCATGATCGGTACGCTCACCCGGCGCGCGATCGTTCTTGAGCAGCAACGCCTGGGCATGCAGCCCGAGGACGGGCGTGCGGGCATGAAGATCTTGCAGGCGCTGCAAGGGCAACCGCCGATACCGTGACTTTTGCCAGCCTGCCTTCCGGCAGGTTGCGGCCGCATGGCAGACACCGGACACTGCAGGCTGTCCATTCGCTGCGGAAGAGTCCCATGCGCACTCCTGTCCTGTCGCTGCTGTTTGTCGTGTGCTGCCTTCCACTTTCCCTTGCGGCCGCGCCGCCTTCCGACGCCGAACTCGCGCGTTATGCGCAGGGCCTGCTGGAACAGGCGCACCCCGATGCCAACACGCCCGGCACCGCGCTGCTGGTCGCGCGTGGCGACAAGGTGCTGTATCGCGGCGCACGCGGTGCCGCCAGCCTGCAGCTGGAGGTTCCGCTGTCGCCGGACCAGGTCTTCCGCATCGGTTCGGTCACCAAGCAGTTCGCCGCCGCTGCCGTATTGAAGCTGGCCGAAGACGGCAAGCTGTCACTGGATGATCCGCTGACCAAGTTCGTGCCTGGCTATCCGGGCGGCGAAAAGGTCAACGTGCGCATGCTGCTCAACCACACCTCGGGCATCCGCAGCTATACCGACATGCCGGGCGTGATGGAAGGACCCATCCAGAAAACCGTGACCACGGCGCAACTCATCGACACGTTCAAGAACGAGAAACCGGATTTCGCAGCGGGCGAAGGCTGGCACTACAACAATTCCGGCTACGTGCTGGTGGGTGCCGTCATCGAGGCCGCCAGCGGCATGCCGTGGCATGCCTACATGCAGAAGGCCTTCTTCACCCCGCTGGGCATGAAGCACACCGGCTTCGGCGATGAAACCGTTGCCGTAATCCCGGGCCATGTCATGGGCTACACGCTGGCGAATGACCGCTGGGCGGTCGCCCGCTACCTCAGCATGACCCAGCCGCATGCGGCCGGTGCGCTGGTGTCCACGGTGGACGACCTGCTGCGCTGGAACCGCGCCGTGCACGAAGGCAAGGTGCTCGCTTCGGACAGCTATCGCAGCATGATCACCCCCATTGGCAAGGCGATCGAATCGAACTACGGCTTCGGCATTTCCCATGAAAAATTGCGCGGGGAAGACATGCTGCAGCATGGTGGCGGCATCTTCGGGTTTAGTTCGTACCTGCTCTACCTGCCGCAGGACGGCATCACCGTGGCGGCGCTGTACAACGCCGACAGCGGCCGACCGGGCGGCATGGGCCCCGAGACGCTCTCGCGCCTGCTTGCGGCCAAGGCCATCGGCAAGCCGTATCCCGAAAAGAAGGCGATCCCCGTCGCCGGTGATGCACTCAAGGCGTACGAGGGCGTGTACCGCATCAACCCCGAATCGGCGCGTGTGCTGCGCGTGGTGGACGGCAAGCTGACCTCGCAGCGCACGGGCAGCCAGCCCTACACGCTGATCCCGGTGGCGCAGGACGTGTTCCTGTTCGAGGAAGGATTTTCGCGGATGGTGTTCGAACGCGATGCCGCCGGCAAAGTCAGCGCCATGCGCTTCTTCCAGGAGGACGAAGGCGAAGGCGACGTAGTGAAGCGCAGTGACGAACCGCTGCCCAGCGAACGCGCTTCCGTCAGCGTGGCCAAGCCTGCGCTGGAGCGTTTGGTCGGCAAGTACGCCTACCAGGGCATGGCAATGACGGTAGCACTAGATGGCGAGAAACTGACCACGCAGCTGGCCGGCCAGCCGGCGTTCGAGTTGTTCGCCGAATCGCCGACGAAGTTTTTCCTGAAAGTCGTGGAAGCAACCCTGGAGTTCGCTCCCGGTGATGCGCCTGCGACTTCCGTGACCTTGCGTCAGGGCGGGCAGACGCTCGAATTCAAGCGCGAGAATCCGTAAGCAATACTCGGAAAAATTTTCCGTCATCCCAGCGAACGCTGGGATCCATCTTGATCTTCGCGGTTGGCAGTAAAGCCAAAGTCAAAATGGATCCCAGCGTTCGCTGGGATGACGAGCGAAAGAAATCAAGCCGCCTGCACCACATGAATCTCGCGCGGGTTGTTCCACTTGGCCAGCAGTGCGACTTCCCGAGCCTTGGCGGTATGCAGGTGCGCTTCCTTGACGTGGCCGTAGCCGCGGATATGTTCCGGGATGCTGGCGATCTCCGCGGCCAACGGAAGGTTGTTGGCATCCAGTGAGGCCAACAGCCCGCCGATGGTGGTTTCGTAGTCGCCAATCAGCTGGCGCTCGCCCTTGCGCTCCTCGGTGTAGCCGAAGATATCCAGCATGCCGCCGCGCAGGAACTTGAACTTCGCCATCAGCTTGAACGCAGTGAACACCCACGGCCCGAATTCCTGCTTGATCAGGCGACCCTGAGCGTCCTTCTTGGCCAGCAGCGGCGGCGCCAGGTGGAAGTGCAGCTTGTAGTCGCCGTCGAACTGCTGCTCCAGCTTCCGCTTGAAGTCGCCGCTGGTGTACAGGCGCGCCACTTCGTACTCGTCCTTGTAGGCCATCAGCTTGAAGAAATAGCGTGCGACGGCTTCGCTCAATGCGGTCGAACCCGGTGCACGCACGTGCTCGGCATCGCGCACCTTGTCCACCAGCGCGCTGTAGCGTCTGGCGTAGGCCGCGTTCTGGTACTCGGTGAGGAAGGCGACGCGGCGCTGGATCAGTTCGTCGAGCGAGCGAGACAGGCGCAGGTCGTCCAGCGGCAGGAAGGCGACGTTGCCATCGTGGCTGTTCGCATCCTGCAGGCCGCGCACTTCATGCTCGTTGTCCGGCGTGCGCGGTGCGCTGGGGCTGGCCCACTCGCTGGTTTCCCATTCGCCCGGCGGCAGGATCTGCAGGTTGTGCGGGGTGCGCTCGGATTCGGTCTGCGTGTTGTGGATCACGCCGGCGGCTTCGGCGACTGCCACCGGGTTCACCACGGCAAGACGGCCCCAGGCGAAGGCCTGCTTGTTCATCTCGATCGCCGCGCCATTCAATTCCACGGCACGCATGATCGCGTCATAGGAAATCGGCACCAGTCCCTGTTGCCATGCATAGCCGAGCATGAAGAGATTCGCCGCAATCGCATCGCCCATCAGCGCGGTGGCCAATACGGTCGCGTCGACTTGCAGCGGTGCGCGTCCGCCGAGTGCCTGCGTCACCGCGGAGATGATGCCAGCCGCCGGGAATTCCATGTCCGGGCGCGTGGTGAAGGTGCCCGGCATCGCCTGGTAGGTGTTCAACACCACCTGCGAACGTTCGCCACGCACCTTCGACAGTACCCAGTAATCGTTCACGACCACCATGTCGCAGCCCAGCACCACGTCGGCTTCACCGGCGGCAATGCGCACGGCGTGGATGTGTTCCGGCGTGCGCGCGATGCGGATATGGGTGGTGACCGCGCCGCCCTTCTGTGCCAGGCCGGTCTGGTCCAGCACGCTGGCGCCCTTGCCTTCCAGGTGGCCGGCCATGCCCAGCAGCGCTCCGATGGTGACCACGCCGGTGCCGCCGACGCCGGTGATGAGGATGTTCCAGGGTTGTTCGAAATCCGCCTTGAACACGGGTGCCGGCAGGTTGGCCAGCAACTCGGCCGGATCCTTCTTCTTGCCCTTGCGCGGCCCACCGCCATGCACGGTGACGAAGCTGGGGCAAAAACCATTCACGCAGGAATAGTCCTTGTTGCAGTTGGACTGGTCGATTTCGCGCTTGCGCCCAAACTCGGTTTCCTTCGGCAGCACCGAGACGCAGAAACTCTTCACGCCGCAATCGCCGCAGCCTTCGCAGACCAGCGTGTTGACCATCACCCGCTTCTGCGGATCGACCAGCTTGCCGCGCTTGCGGCGGCGGCGCTTCTCGGTCGCGCAGGTCTGGTCGTAGATCAGGATGCTGGCGCCCTTCACCTGGCGCAGCTGCTTCTGCACGTCGTCGAGCTGCTTGCGGTCGAAGAACTCCACGCCGCTCGGGAAGATCTCCGGCTTGCTCCACTTCTCGATTTCGTCGCTGACGACGACGATCGTCTGCACGCCCTCGGCGCGCATCATGTGCGCGATCTGCGGCACGCTCAGCGTTCCATCGACGGGCTGGCCGCCGGTCATGGCGACCGCGTCGTTGTAGAGGATCTTGTAGGTGATGTTGACGCCGGTGGCGACCGACTGGCGCACGGCCAGCGAACCGGAATGGAAGAAGGTGCCGTCGCCCAGGTTCTGGAACACGTGTTCCGTCTCGGTGAACGGAGCCTGCCCCGACCACGTCACGCCTTCGCCGCCCATGTGGGTGAAGGTGTCGGTGTCACGGTCCATCCACGTGACCATGTAGTGGCAGCCGATGCCGCCCAGCGCGCGCGAGCCTTCCGGCACCACCGTCGAGGTGTTGTGCGGGCAGCCGCTGCAGTAATGCGGCACGCGCGGGAAATTGGCGCGCGGCAGCGCCATCTCCGCTTCCTTTTCTTCCATCCAGCGCAAACGCTGCTCGATGGATTCGGTGGTGAAGAAACGCTGGATGCGCTTGCCGATCACGCCTGCAATAGTGGCGGGCGTCAGTTCACCGGTGCTCGGCAAGATCCATTCGCCCGCTTCGTCGTACTTGCCGACGATGGATGGGCGCGGGCCGGCGCTTGCAGGCCAGTTGTAGAACTGCTCCTTCATCTGCCGCTCGATGAAGGCGCGCTTTTCTTCGACGACCACGATGTCTTCCAGTCCGTGCGCGAAGTTGGCGATGCCCACCGGTTCCAGCGGCCAGGTCATGCCGACCTTGTACACGCGGATGCCGATGTCGGCGCAGGCCTGCTCGTCCAGGCCCAGGTATTCCAGCGCCTGCAGCACGTCCAGGTAGCTCTTGCCGGTGGTGACGATGCCCAGGCGTGCGCGCGGCGAATCCAGCACGATCCGGTCCACGCCGTTGGCGCGGGCAAAGGCCTGCGCGGCTTTCACCGCATAGCGGTGCAGGCGCATTTCCTGATCCAGCGGCGGGTCGGGCCAGCGGATGTTCAAGCCGCCGACCGGCATGTCGAAATCTTCCGGCAAGACGATGCGGCGCGCGAACGGATCCACTTCCACCGACGCGGAGGATTCCACCGTTTCGGCAATCGTCTTGAAGCCGACCCAGCGCCCGGTGTAGCGGCTCATTGCCCAGCCGACCAGGCCGAGATCGAGGATGTCCTGCACGCCGGCCGGGTTCAGCACCGGCATCATCGCGCTGACGAATTCGTCTTCCGAACCGTGCGGCAGCGTGGAGCTGCGGCAGTTGTGGTCGTCGGCCGCCATGGCCAGCACGCCGCCGAGTTTCGAAGTGCCGGCCGCGTTGCCGTGCTTGAACACGTCGCCGCAACGATCCACGCCCGGACCCTTGCCGTACCACATGGAATACACGCCCTCGACCTTGGCGCCGGGGAACAGGTTGGTCTGCTGCGTGCCCCAGACCATGGTCGCGCCGAGGTCCTCGTTGAGGCCCGGGATGAATTTCACCTGCGCGTCGGCCAGGTGCTTCTTCGCCCGCCACAGCTCCAGGTCGAAGCCGCCCAGCGGGGAGCCGCGGTAGCCACTGATGAAGCCGGCGGTGTTCAGCCCCGCGGCCTGGTCGCGCAAGCGCTGCATCAATGGCAGGCGCACCAGCGCCTGTACGCCGCTCAGGTAGATGCGGCCGTCGGTCCGTGTGTACTTGTGTTCCAGGGTGTAGTCGTTGTCCAGCGTCTGGATCGACGGCGTGTTGGCGGAGGACGGCGAGGTGAGTTCTGCAGTGCTGGTCATGGCTGGCCCGGGTTTGCGGCGGCTGGCGACGTCCGGCGAGCGCCCGACGCGAAGGGACAAATTGTATCAGCGCCGCAATTTGTGACCCTGTTCACTCGTCGTTTGTGCGCTGCAGCGGTTACGATGGCAGTGGGGAGGTTGTTTCATGTTGGGGG
>CALCNV010000054.1 GCA_937897645.1 uncultured Lysobacteraceae bacterium | reverse complement strand
TTCACCCGCGCCGCGATGCGGTCGATGGTTTCGTCGATGCGCGAATGCACGCCCAAGGTCAGGCCGTAGCCGGTGGCGTTGATCGCGTCGATGACCTTGTCCAGGTCCTCGCCCTTCCAGCGCAGCACGTGCAGGGCGGGGCCGAAGACTTCCTTCTGCAACTGGTCCAGCGAATTCAACTCCCACGCACCCGGTGCGAAGTAGGTGCCATGCGACACCGATGAATCGGTATGCGCGCGCTTGATCAATTTCGCTTCGCGGTTCATGCGCTCGGCGTGGTCTTCCAGGATCTTCAGCGCGTCGGCGTCGATCACCGGGCCCACGTCGGTCGAAAGCATGCCCGGGTCGCCCACCTTCAATTCATCCATGGCGCCGGCCAGCATGCCGATGACCTTGTCGGCGATGTCGTCCTGTACGAACAGCACGCGCGCGGCCGAGCAACGTTGCCCGGCGGAAGTGAAGGCGGAGCCGATGGCATCTTTCACCAGTTGTTCCGGCAAAGCGGAAGAGTCGGCGATGAAGGCGTTCTGTCCGCCTGTTTCTGCGATCAGCACGCCGATGGCGGCATCACGCGCGGCCATGGCGCGGTTGATCGCGCGTGCGGTGTCGGTGGAGCCGGTGAAGGCCACGCCCGCCACGCGCGGATCTTTCGTCAGTGCAGCGCCGACCACGGCACCGTCGCCGGGCAGGAACTGCAGCACGTTCTCGGGCACGCCGGCTTCATGCAGCAGCTTCACTGCCGCGTGGCCGATGAGGTTGGTCTGTTCGGCGGGCTTGGCGATCACGCTGTTGCCGGCGGCCAATGCGGCGGCGACCTGGCCCAGGAAAATGGCCAGCGGGAAATTCCACGGGCTGATGCACACGAACACGCCGCGGCCATGCAATTGCAGCTCGTTGGATTCACCGGTCGGGCCGGGCAGGCGCTCGGGCGCGCCGAATTGCGCGCGCGCCTGTGCGGCGTAGTAGCGCAGGAAATCCACCGCTTCGCGCACTTCGGCGACGCCATCGGGAATGGTCTTGCCGGCTTCCTTCACGCACAGCGCGATGTACTCGGGCATGCGCGCTTCCAGCAGTTCTGCCGCATGTTCAAGAATCGTCGCGCGACCGGCCGCAGGCGTGCGATCCCAACCCGGTTGCGCGGCCACGGCATTGTTCAATGCCTTCTCGACGATCTGCGCATCGGCGGCGTGCCATTCGCCCGCCGCGTGGCGGCGGTCGGCGGGGTTGCTGACCGGCAGCGCGCGCGTCGACAACACCGCGCCCGGCACCAGCGGCGCGGCGCGCCAGCCGTGTGGGCCGGCCTTTTCGATGGCGGCGTTGACCTGTTCGGCGAGTGCGCGCAGGTCGTTGTCGTTGGCGAGGTTGGCGCCCATGGAATTCTTCCTGTTGTTGCTCAGGCTTGGCGCCTGGTTCTGGAAAAGTTGCACCGGCAGCGGGATGCGCGGGTGCGGGATGGAGTCGAACGCCGACACGGTTTCCACCGGGTCGCGGACCAGGTCGTCGATGGCCACGTTTTCGTCGGTGATGCGGTTGACGAAACTGGAGTTGGCGCCGTTCTCGAGCAGTCGACGCACCAGGTAGGGCAGCAGGTCTTCGTGCGAACCGACCGGTGCGTAGACGCGGCAGGGAACATCAAGGCGATCCTTGGGTATCACTTCGGCATACAGGTCGTCGCCCATGCCGTGGAGTTTCTGGAATTCGTAAGCTTTTCCTTCTCCCATTGGGAGAAGGTGCCCGGAGGGCGGATGAGGGCGTGCACTTTCAGATTGAAGGATAGTTTCCGTGGGTTGTGATTCTCCCGCCCTCATCCGCCCCTGCGGGGCACCTTCTCCCGGAGGGAGAAGGGAAAGCGCGCGGATCGCCGCAATCGTCTGCGCGTTATGCGTCGCAAACATCGGATACAGCGCATCGATGTTGGCGAACATGCGCCGTGCATTCGCCAGGTACGACACATCGGTATTCGGCTTGCGCGTGAATACCGGGTAGCCCGGGTGGCCTTCCACCTGCGCGCGCTTCACTTCCGCGTCCCAGTAGGCGCCTTTCACCAGGCGTACCGGCATGCGCCGGCCGACGCGGCGGGCGAGGTCGGC
>CALCNV010000053.1 GCA_937897645.1 uncultured Lysobacteraceae bacterium | reverse complement strand
AGGCGCCCGCCGCGCCACCGGCGAGCAGGCGCAGGAACTGTGCGCGGTTCATGGGGCTGGCGGGGAGAAGCTAGAAGCAAGGAGTGAGCGCAGAGGAGTGAGGAGTGAGCAATGCGTGCAATGATTGCGAACACCTGCTTTTCTGCTTCTCCTCACCTCTCACTCCTCCACACTCACTTCTCGCCGTTACACCGCGTCCGACAGCGAGGTGAAGGTGAAATCGCGCAGCTTCATCGGCGGGATCATCATCACCATCGACGATTCGTCACCGGCCACGCGCACCGGCTTGCCGAGCTCTTCGATGTTGTTGAGCATGATCACCGGCGATTCGTTGAAGCGGAAATTCTTCACCGGGTACTTGATCTCGCCGTTCTCGATGTAGAAGGTGCCGTCGCGGGTCAGGCCGGTCAGCAGCACGGTCTGCGGATCGACCATGCGGATGTACCAGGTGCGCGTGACCAGGATGCCTTTCTGCGTGGTCTTGACCAGCTCGGACGTGGACTTGGTGCCGCCGGCCATCAGCAGGTTGCCGGGCGAACCGACGGCGCGCTTGCCCTGTTTCTGCGCCCAGAAGCGCGAGTACTCCAGGTTGGCGATCTTGCCGTTCTCCACGATCGGCATCTTTTCACGCGGCAGGCCTTCGCCGTCCCACGGCATCACCGTGGCTTCCGGGTTCCACGGATCGGCGCTGAAGTTCACGCGCGGGTCGTAAACCTGTTCGCCCAGCTTGTTGCCGCCGCCTTTCTTGGACAGGAAGCTGCGGCCTTCATCGGCTTGGCGCGCGTCGAAGAAATTCATCATGAAGGAGATCAGGCCCGCGGCCGCGGCAGGTTCCAGAATCACCGTGTACTTGCCCGGTTCCAGTGCCTTGGCCTCGGCGGAATCCTTGGCCTTGCGCATGGCGGTGCGGATGTCGCTGCCGGCATTGAAGTCGCTGGCGTTCTTCAGGTTGCGGCCGACCCAGCCGGAACCACGGCCGTCCTCGGTGCGCACGGTGCAGGTGTAATTGAAGTTGGTGGCCTTCTGGTAGCCGAAGTTGCCCTTGCTGTTGGCGAATGCGACGAAGCTCTGGCCATCTTCAAGGAAGCCAGCGGCGATGAGTTTCTCCGCGCGGCACGGGTCGATGGAGTCCACGGCGACTTGCGCGCGGTATTCCGGGTCGATCGCCGCGGTGGAATCGCTGAAGGTCTGGCTGGGCTTGTATTCCTGCTTTTCCACCGCCGGCATGAACTCCGGGTTTTCCGGGGCCAGGCGGGCCAGTTCCTCGGCACGGCGCACCACGCGTTCCAGTGCGGCGTCGTTGAACTCGTTGATGGTGGCGACGCCCACGCGCTTGCCGAACGACGACTGCACGGCGAGGTCGGCATTGCTGACGATGCCGCTGGTGGAGATGTTGTTGAGGGCGAAGCGGATGTTGCCGTCAACGGAGCCGGACAGCGAGACCGTGCATTCGTCGGCCTTGGACAATGCCAGTACCTTGTCGAGCAAGGCCTTGGCTTCCTGTTCAGTGAAGATGCTCATTTCTTGGTTATCTCCTGGATTCGATCAGCCGAGCGAACGGGCGGTATTGATGACGTTGATGCCGTTGAAGCGCGCGGTACTGGAACCGTGCGAAACCGCTGACACCTGGCCGGGCTGGCCCTTGCCGTCGAAGAACGAACCACCCAAGCGGTAGTCGCTTTCGTCGCAGATGGCGCTGCAGGCGTTCCAGAATTCCGGCGTACGGATCTGGTAGGCCACGTCCTCGATCTGCTGGGTGATCTTGCCGTCCTTGATCTCGTAGAACAGCTGGCCGCCGAACTGTGCGTTGAAGCGCTGCTGGTCGATGGAGAACGAGCCGTCACCGATGATGTAGATGCCGTTCTCGACGTCCTTGATCATGTCCGCGACGCTGAGTTTTTCCTTGCCGGCCGCCAGCGACACGTTGGCCATGCGCTGGAACTGCACGCTGCTCCACGAGTCGGCGTAGCAGCAGCCGTCGGATTCGGTCTTGCCCAGGATATGCACCTGGTCGCGGATGGACTGGTAGTCGACCAGCTTGCCCTTGTCCACCAGGTTCCATTGCTTGGTCTTCACGCCTTCGTCGTCGTAGGCCACCGCGCCGAGGCTGCCAGGCTGGATCTTGTCCGCGAACAGGTTGACGCGCTCGCTGCCGTACTGGAAGCCGGCGTCACGCTTGTCCAGGGTGGCGAAGCTGGTACCTGCGTAATTGGCTTCGTAACCAAGCACGCGGTCCAGTTCCAGCGGATGGCCGACCGATTCGTGGATGGTCAGCCAGGTGTGCGAGGGATCCAGCACCAGGTCGTACTTGCCGGGCTTGACCGACGGCGCCTTCAATTTCGCCTGCGCCTGCTTGGCGGCGAAGATGGCGTCTTCCTTCATGTCGTAGGAGAGGCCGTAGTTGACCACGCCGTTGGGCGAGACGAACTTGCCCGATTGCGCGCCGTCCAGGTATTCGTAACCCATGCCCATCGGCGACGACAGGCCATCGCGGGTGCGGAACTTGCCGGTGGCCTTGTCGATCGCGGTGGCGGTCATCGGCGCCCAGATGCGGTGCACGTCCTGGTCGATGTAGGAGCCATCGGTGCTGGCGAAATACTTCTGCTCGTTGACCAGGAACAGCATGGAATTGACGAAGCTCGCCCCTGCATTGGTGGCCGCCGCGTTGACGTCCATCAGCAGGTCGACCTTTTCTTTCAGCGGCACTTCCATCGCGTTCTTCTTGATCGGCGTCTTCCACGACACCTCGCCCACGCCCTTGGTGGCGGCGAACTGCACGGGCTGGGTGCGGCTCTTGGCATTGGCCTTGGCGATGGCCGTCGCATCGCGCGCGGCCTTGGCGACGGCGTCGGTGCTCAGGTCGCTCGTGGCGGCGAAACCCCAGGCGCCGTTGGCGATGACGCGCACGCCGACGCCGGTGGATTCGGTATTGACCACGTTCTCCACGTTGGCTTCGCGGGTGATGACGAACTGGCGCAGGTAGCGGCCCACGCGCACGTCGCAGTAGGTGGCGCCGGCCTGCTTGGCCGCGGCGAGCGCCGCATCGGCGAGGCTTTTCTTCACGCCGAGGTCCAGCGTGGAGAGCAGTTGCTCGGCGGCAATGGCATTGCCGAAGTAGGACGGCACCAGCAGCCCGCCAAGGCTGAGTCCGCTGATGGTCAGGAAGTCACGTCTGTGCAAGGCAGCTCTCCACCGGTGATGCCCACGCGGTGCGCGGGATTGGACGGAACGAACGAAATTCGATTGAAGCAGGACAGTCAGCAGGTCGTGCGGGCGCTGGCCTGCACTCGCTGATTCTTGCCGCCATGCCAAGTGGCGTCAAATGACTTTTGGCAGGGGTGTGGCGGTTTTGTTGCTCATCGTGATGCCGCATTGCAGTTGTGCGCGACTTGAGGGAAGAGATTATGCGAACGCGGTCTGATTTCGCGACCTGAAGCAGATTTATTCTGCCCGCCCCCTCTCCCGCCGCGCAGGTGCGTCGACCTCTCCCACGAGGGGAGAGGTGGGGGATGCTTACTGTTTATGGGACCCGGATGCTCCCCTTCTCCCCTTGTGGGAGAAGAGCCTGCCCCGTACTTGATACGGGGTGCCCGAAGGGCGGAAGAGGGGAGGGCGAAGCCCGATTTTCGAGCGGGCCAACGCTTGCCTTCGATCAACCCAACGACCGCGCCGTATTGATCACATTGATCCCGTTGAAGCGCGTCGTCGAAGAACCGTGCGACACCGCGGACACCTGGCCCGGCTGGCCCTTGCCGTCGAAGAACGAGCCTCCCAGGCGGTAGTCGCGCTCATCGCAGATGGCGGCGCAGGCGTTCCAGAATTCCGGCGTGCGGATCTGGTAGGCCACGTCTTCGATCTGGCGGGTGACCTTGCCGTCCTTGATCTCGAAGAACAGCTGGCCACCGAACTGCGCGTTGAAGCGCTGCTGGTCGATGGAATACGAACCGCGCCCGTGGATGTAGATGCCGTCCTTCACGTCGCCGATCATCTGTTCCACCGTCAACGGCGTCTTGCCCGGTGCCAGCGACACGTTGGCCATGCGCTGGAACTGCACGCTGCTCCACGAATCGGCATAGCTGCAGCCATGCGCCTGGTCCTGTCCCAGCAGATGCATCTGGTCGCGCGTGGCCTGGTAATCGACCAGCTTGCCGTTTTCGATCAGGTTCCACTTTCTGGTTTTAACGCCTTCATCGTCGTAGCCCACCGCACCCAGGCTGCCCGGCTGGATCTTGTCGGCGGTGATATTCACCAGTTCGCTGCCGTACTGGAAACCCGCGTCGCGTTTGTCCAGCGTGGCGAAACTGGTGCCGGCGTAATTCGCTTCGTAGCCCAGCACGCGGTCCAACTCCAGCGGATGGCCCACGTTCTCGTGGATGGTCAGGAACAGGTTGGACGGATCCAGCACCAGGTCGTACTTGCCCGGCTTCACCGACGGTGCGGTCAACTTCGCGCGCGCCTGTTTCGCGGCGGCGACCGCGTCGGCATGCACGTCATAGGAGCGGCCGTAGGCGACGACGCCACCCGGCAACGCAAATTTCCCGCTCGGATCGGCATCCAGGTATTCATAACCCATGCCCATCGGTGCAGAGAGTCCGTCGCGGGTGCGGAACTTGCCGCTGGCCTTGTCGATGGCGGTGACCGTCAATGGCAGCCAGATGCGATGCACGTCCTGGTCGATGTAGGAGCCGTCGGTGCTGGCAAAGTATTTCTGCTCGTTGACCAGGAACAGTGTGGAATTGACGAAATCCGCGCCCGCGTTGGTCGCGTCGGCATTCACGCCCAGCAGCAGGTCTACTTTTTCTTTGATCGGCACCTGCATCGCGTTCTTCCTGCTCGGCGTCTTCCACGCCACCACGCCCACGCCGGTGGTCGGGGCCAGTTGCACGGGCCGGGTCTGGCTTTTCGCATTGGCCTTGGCGATCGCCGCCGCCTGTCGCGCCGCGGTCGCCGCGCCTTTCGGGGTCAGCTCGCTGGTGGCGGCGAAGCCCCACGCACCGTTGACGATCACGCGCACGCCGATGCCGGTGGATTCGGTGTTGACCACGTTCTGCACCCGGTCCTCGCGGGTGATCACGAACTGCCGCAGGTAGCGCCCCACGCGCACGTCGCAGTAGCTGGCCCCGGCATCGGTGGCGGCGGCCAGCGCGGTATCGGCCAAGCTCTTCTTCACGCCGATATCCAGCGTGGTGACCAGTTGTTCGGCGGCAATCGCCTTGCCGAAATACGACGGCACCAGCAATCCACCCAGGCCAATGCCGCCAAGGGTCAGGAAATCGCGTCTGTGCACGGCAGTACTCCACGGTTGCGGGTGTCCACGCACGACATCGCGGGACTGGATGGACAGGTTTCGCACCCGCGTATGGCGGGCGCTGCAGGGCAACGATTCTTGCGTGGGGGTAGGGGGGCGTCAAATGACTTTTGGCAGGGGGTCGGCACGGAAGAAGTTAGAATTCGTCCTCCTGAAGGACCGACATGCTGCGACTCACCGACCTCAAGCTCCCCCTGGATCACGACGAAGACGCCTTGCCGGCGGCCATCGTCGCGCGGTTGGGCATTGCCGCCGATGAACTGGTAGGTTTCAGCATTGCCAAGCGCAGTTACGACGCGCGCAAACGCGGTGCGATCACCCTGATCTATGCGGTGGATGTCGAAACCACGCGCGAGCCGGACATCCTGGCGCGGCTGCAGGTGGATGACGAAGCCGTGGACGGCAAGGTCGGGCCGACGCCGGACACTACGTACAAGCCGGTTGCCCGTGCATCGACGCAGGAACAGCCGCTGCGCCCGATCGTCATCGGCATGGGCCCGTGCGGCCTGTTCGCGGGACTGATCCTTGCGCAAATGGGGTTACGGCCGATCATCCTGGAGCGCGGCAAGAACGTGCGCGAGCGCACCGTGGATACCTTCGGCCTGTGGCGGAAGAAGATCCTCAATCCCGAATCCAACGTGCAATTCGGTGAAGGCGGCGCAGGCACGTTTTCAGACGGCAAGCTGTACAGCCAGATCAGCGACAAGCGCCACCTCGGGCGCAAGGTGCTGACCGAATTCGTGAAAGCGGGTGCGCCGGAGGAAATCCTATACGTCAGCAAACCGCACATCGGCACCTTCCGCCTGGTGTCGATGGTGGAAAGCATGCGCGCGGACATCGAAGCGCTGGGCGGGGAGATCCGCTTTTCGCATCGCGTCGATGACGTGCGGATTGAAACCGATGGCAGCGGCATGCGCCACGTCCGCGGGGTCATGCTGGCCGATGGCAGCGAAATCCGCGCCGACCATGTTGTCATGGCGCTGGGCCACAGCGCCCGCGACACCTTCTTCATGCTGCACGAACGCGGCGTGTTCCTGGAAGCCAAGCCGTTTTCCATCGGCTTCCGCATTGAACACCCGCAGTCACTGATCGACCGCGCGCGCTTCGGCCCGCAGGCCGGGCATCCGATCCTCGGCGCGGCGGACTACAAACTGGTGCATCACTGCCGCAACGGGCGTTCGGTGTACAGCTTCTGCATGTGCCCGGGCGGCACCGTGGTCGCCGCCGCAAGTGAGCCAGGACGCGTGGTCACCAACGGCATGAGCCAGTACTCGCGCAACGAGCGCAACGCCAACGCGGCCATCGTGGTCGGCATCACCCCTGAGGACTATGCCGAGTTCGACCCCAGCGGCAGTCCATTGGCTGGCATCGCGTTGCAGCGGCACTGGGAAGAACAGGCGTTCCGTCTGGGTGGCGAAAGCTACGAAGCGCCGGGGCAGCTGGTCGGCGATTTCCTGCGCAAGCGAGCGTCGACGGAATTCGGTGCGGTGCAGCCTTCGTACACACCGGGCGTGAAGCTGGGCGATCTTTCCACCGCCTTGCCGCGCTATGCCATCGAGGCGATCCGCGAAGCCTTGCCGGCCTTCGACCGGCAGATCAAGGGCTTCGCCATGGACGATGCGATTCTTACCGGCGTGGAAACGCGCACGTCATCGCCGGTACGCATGACGCGCGGCGCGGACGGACAAAGCCTCAACACGCGGGGATTGTTTCCCGCAGGCGAAGGCGCGGGCTATGCGGGCGGCATCCTTTCTGCCGGCGTGGATGGCATCCGCGCGGCGGAAGCGGTGGCGACGGAGATGATTGCGGCGGGGATGGCGCGCGAAAGCTAGCTCTTGTCCCTTCCCTGCTTTAGTCCCCTCCCTTGCGCAGCAGGGGAGGGCAAGGGAGGGGTTGCTCTTCGTGCAGGAGTGAATTGTTCTCATGGCATTACGCCAAGAGCACCCCTCCCTCCTCAGCCGCTTGAGGCGGCTTCGAGCTCCCCTTGCTTCGCAAAGGGAGGGGGCCGATCTCCGTCGCTCAATGACATGAAGGAGTATGTTGGAATCTGTACTTCGATCTAACCAGGAACCCTCATGAAACCCCGCACTTCAAACCGCAACGACACCGACGAAGGCCAGCGTCGCCTGGCCGTGTTGATCGATGCCGACAACGCCCAGCCCGCGGTGATCGAAGGCTTGCTGGCGGAAATCGCCAAGTACGGCGTGGCCAGCGTGAAGCGCATCTACGGCGACTTCACCAGCACGCGCATGACCCAATGGAAGCAGGCGCTGCTGAAGCACTCGATCAACCCGGTACAGCAGTTCGCCTATACCAGCGGCAAGAACGCGACGGACAGTTCGCTGATCATCGATGCGATGGACCTGCTGTACACGCAGCGCTTCGATGGTTTCTGCCTGGTGTCCAGCGACAGCGACTTCACCCGCCTGGCACAGCGTCTGCGCGAGGAAGGCTTGACCGTGTACGGGTTCGGCGAAAGGAAGACGCCGGATGCCTTCGTGCAGGCCTGCGACAAGTTCATCTACACCGAGGTGTTGCGCACGGAATCGGAGTCCTCGGTGCCGGCCAAGGCAAAGCCTGCCGCGAAACCATCCAAGGCGGCCGCCAAGTCGACGCTACAGAAACCCGCACCTACTACTCCGCCGCCACCGCCGGCTGCAACGGAACCGAAAGGCAAATCCACGGAAGCACTTCCACTGGCGCTGATCCGCCAGGCCATCGAGGATGCGTCCGATGACAGTGGCTGGGCATTCCTGGGTGCGGTTGGCAGTTACCTCAACAAGATCCGCCCTGATTTCGATCCGCGCCTGTACGGCCACCGCAAGCTGAGCGACCTGCTGAAACACCAGCCGCGTCATTTCGCCGTCGAGGAACGCAGCGTGGGTGCTGGCTCCAACAAGATGATCTACGTGCGCGCGCTGGAGTGAGCATCCCGTGACGGAGATGGAGAAACCCTTCGCGCCTTCATGCGAGCGCAACCGCGATCCCATCCTTGCGGTGCTGCGCGAGTACTTCGCCGATTCCAGGCGTGTGCTTGAGATCGGCAGCGGCACCGGCCAGCACGCGGTGTATTTCGCGGCGGCGATGCCGTGGTTGACGTGGCAGTGTTCCGATCGTGCCGAAAACCTGCCCGGTACCGTCCAGTGGCTGGATGAGGCCATGTTGGCGAACACGCCAACCCCCATCGAACTGGATGTCGCCACGGGTCCGTGGCCGTCGCAGGCATTCGATGCGGTCTTCAGCGCCAATACGCTGCACATCATGGGCTGGCCGGAAGTGGAGCTGTTCTTCGACGGCGTGGGTCGCCTGCGCGAAACGACTGGCGCGAATGGACCGACACTCGCGGTCTATGGTCCGTTCAACTACGACGGCAAGTACTCCAGCGACAGCAATCGTGAATTCGATGGCTGGCTGCAGGCGCGCGACACGCGCATGGGGATCCGTGATTTCGAGGCGGTGGATGCGCTGGCGCAGGGAGTTGGACTTGCGCTGGTCGATGATATCGCCATGCCCGCCAACAACCGCCTGCTGGTATGGCGGCACAAACCGTAGGTCTCGTGGGTAACAGCGGCCGCTTTCCCGGGATGTTCATGCATCGGATTGCATGGTGTCGACAGGATCAAAGTGCATGGACAGGAGGATCATGATGAAGAACCGGTACGGTGCACTGGCGTTGCTGGCGCTGTGGTGGGGCGGCGCGAACGCGGATGAAATCGCGTTCAAGCAGTGTCTCGCGGACTTGAAGCCGCGCGCACTCGCGGTCGGCGTATCGACCGAAACCTTCGATGCCCACACCGCCGCACTGGTCCCTGAGATGGGCGTGCTGGAACTGCTTGATGCGCAACCCGAGTTCACCACGCCGATCTGGGATTACCTGGCCGCCCTTGTCGATGCGCAACGCGTTCGTGAGGGCCAGGCCATGCTCGCCACCCACGCCGCAACGTTGGCGCAGGTCGCGCAACAATACGGCGTGGACGCGCAAACCGTGGTCGCGGTGTGGGGCGTGGAAAGCGATTACGGCAAGACCTTCGGCAAGCGTCCGCTGCTGACGTCGTTGTCCACCCTGTCCTGTTTCGGTCGTCGCCAGGAATTCTTCCGTGGCGAACTCTTCGCCACGCTCAAGCTGCTGCAATCCGGCGACCTGGAACCCGAGGGCTTGACCGGTTCGTGGGCCGGCGCCTTCGGCCACACCCAGTTCATGCCGACGACCTACCAGCGTATCGCGGTGGATGGCGATGGCGATGGGCGCCGCGATCTCGTTGGAAGTATTCCTGATGCACTCTCCTCCACCGCCAACTACCTGAAGAAAGCCGGCTGGCGTACCGGCGAGCCGTGGGGATACGAAGTGAAGCTGCCTGCGAATTTCGACATCTCGCTTGCAGGCCGCAAGAACAAGCGTGCACTCAACGACTGGATCGCGCGCGGCGTGACCCGTATTGATGGAACCGCGATAGTCCCGGAAGACAAGCAGGCAGGCGTACTCTTGCCAGCAGGTATCGAAGGACCGGCGTTCCTGGTATTCCGCAACTTCGATGCGATCTATTCCTACAACGCCGCCGAGAGTTACGCGCTCGCCATCGCCACCTTGTCCGATCGCCTGCGCGGCGGCGGGCCGCTGGTGGCGAAGTGGCCGACCGATGATCCGGGCCTGGGTCGCGACGAACGCAAACAACTGCAGCAACTGCTGCTCGCACGCGGCCACGCCATCGGCGAAGCCGACGGTATGATCGGTACGCTGACCCGCCGCGCGATCGTGCTTGAGCAGCAACGCCTGGGCATGCAGCCTGAGGACGGGCGCGCAGGCTTGAAGATATTGCAGGCGCTGCAACAGTCACAACCAACGCCATGACGTTCGCCGACCTGTTTTCTTGGCAGGTTACGAGTAGTAATAAAGTGGTTTCACGTTGACAGAAAGGCCTGGAGAAAATGCACCGTCATCCCAGCGAACGCTGGGATCCATTTGGACGTTGGCTCTAATTACATAACGCGGAGATCAAGATGGATCCCAGCGTTCGCTGGGATGGCGGATAAAGCTGAGTCGTCTTTCGCCATGCCTTTAACCCAAGGCAGGGCCAAAAGCTCGCGGCGGGACGCCGCTCCCACGGTCATGTGGTTGGAAGTATCAGGCCGCCTGCACCACATGAATCTCACGCGGATTGTTCCACTTGGCCAACAGCGCCGCTTCCCGTGCCTTGGCGGTGTGCAGGTGTGCTTCCTTCACGTGGCCGTAGCCGCGGATATGTTCCGGGATGCTGGCGATTTCGGCCGCGAGTCCAAGGTTGTCGGCATGCAATGACGCCAGCAATCCATCGATGGTTTTCTCATAGTCGCCGATCAGCTGGCGCTCGCCCTTGCGCTCTTCGGTGTAGCCGAAGACATCGAGCATGCCGCCGCGCAGGAACTTGAACTTGGCCATCAGCTTGAACGCGCTGAAGATCCACGGCCCGAACTCCTGCTTGATCAGGCGACCCTGCGCGTCCTTCTTCGCCAGCAGCGGCGGCGCCAGGTGGAAGTGCAGCTTGTAGTCGCCATCGAACTGCTGCTCCAGCTTCCGCTTGAAGTCGCCGCTGGTGTACAGGCGCGCGACTTCGTACTCGTCCTTGTAGGCCATCAACTTGAAGAAATAGCGCGCGACCGCTTCGCTCAACGCGGTCGAGCCCGGCGCGCGCACGTGTTCGGCATCGCGCACCTTGTCCACCAGCGCGCTGTAGCGCCTGGCGTAGGCCGTGTCCTGGTATTCGGTGAGGAAGGCGACGCGGCGCTGGATCAGTTCGTCCAGCGAACGCGACAGGCGCAGGTCGTCCAGCGGCAGGAAGGCGACGTTGCCATCGTGGCTGTTGGCATCCTGCAGCCCGCGCACTTCATGCTCGTTGTCCGGCGTGCGCGGTGCGCTGGGGCTGGCCCACTCGCTGGTTTCCCATTCGCCCGGCGGCAGGATCTGCAGGTTGTGCGGGGTGCGCTCGGATTCGGTCTGCGCGTTGTGGATCACGCCGGCGGCTTCGGCCACGGCGGACGGATTCACCACAGCCAGGCGACCCCAGGCGAAGGCCTGCTTGTTCATCTCGATCGCCGCGCCATTCAATTCCACCGCACGCATGATCGCGTCATACGAAATCGGCACCAGCCCCTGTTGCCACGCATAGCCCAGCATGAACAGGTTGGCGGCAATCGCATCGCCCATCAGCGCAGTCGCCAGCACGGTCGCATCGACCTGCAACGGTGCGCGTCCGCCGAGTGCCTGGGTGACCGCAGAAATGATTCCAGCCGCCGGGAATTCCATGTCCGGGCGCGTGGTGAAGGTGCCGGGCATCGCCTGGTAGGTGTTCAGCACCACCTGCGAACGCTCGCCACGCACTTTCGACAACACCCAGTAATCGTTGACCACCACCATGTCGCAGCCCAGCACCACGTCGGCTTCACCGGCGGCAATGCGCACGGCGTGGATGTGTTCCGGCGTGCGCGCGATGCGGATATGGGTGGTGACCGCGCCGCCCTTCTGTGCCAGGCCGGTCTGGTCCAGCACGCTGGCGCCCTTGCCTTCCAGGTGGCCGGCCATGCCCAGCAGCGCTCCGATGGTGACCACGCCGGTGCCGCCGACGCCGGTGATGAGGATGTTCCAGGGTTGTTCGAAATCCGCCTTGAACACGGGTGCCGGCAGGTTGGCCAGCAACTCGGCCGGATCCTTCTTCTTGCCCTTGCGCGGCCCACCGCCATGCACGGTGACGAAGCTGGGGCAAAAACCATTCACGCAGGAATAGTCCTTGTTGCAGTTGGACTGGTCGATTTCGCGCTTGCGCCCAAACTCGGTTTCCTTCGGCAGCACCGAGACGCAGAAACTCTTCACGCCGCAATCGCCGCAGCCTTCGCAGACCAGCGTGTTGACCATCACCCGCTTCTGCGGATCGACCAGCTTGCCGCGCTTGCGGCGGCGGCGCTTCTCGGTCGCGCAGGTCTGGTCGTAGATCAGGATGCTGGCGCCCTTCACCTGGCGCAGCTGCTTCTGCACGTCGTCGAGCTGCTTGCGGTCGAAGAACTCCACGCCGCTCGGGAAGATCTCCGGCTTGCTCCACTTCTCGATTTCGTCGCTGACGACGACGATCGTCTGCACGCCCTCGGCGCGCATCATGTGCGCGATCTGCGGCACGCTGAGCGTGCCATCCACCGGCTGGCCACCGGTCATGGCGACCGCGTCGTTGTAGAGGATCTTGTAGGTGATGTTGACCCCGGTGGCGACCGACTGGCGCACGGCCAGCGAGCCGGAATGGAAGAAGGTGCCATCGCCCAGGTTCTGGAACACGTGCTCTGTCTCGGTGAAAGGCGCCTGCCCCGACCACGTCACGCCTTCGCCGCCCATGTGGGTGAAGGTGTCGGTGTCGCGGTCCATCCAGGTGACCATGTAGTGGCAGCCAATGCCGCCCAGCGCGCGCGAACCTTCCGGCACCACGGTCGAGGTGTTGTGCGGGCAACCGCTGCAGTAGTGCGGCACGCGCGGGAAGTTGGCGCGCGGTAGCGCCATCTCGGCTTCCTTTTCTTCCATCCAGCGCAATCGCTGCTCGATGGATTCGGTGGTGAAGAAGCGCTGGATGCGACGACCGATCACGCCTGCAATCGTCGCAGGCGTCAGTTCGCCGGTGCTCGGCAAGATCCATTCGCCCGCTTCGTCGTACTTGCCGACGATGGACGGACGCGGGCCGGCACTGGCGGGCCAGTTGTAGAACTGCTCCTTCATCTGCCGCTCGATGAAGGCGCGCTTCTCTTCGACGACGACGATGTCTTCCAGCCCGTGCGCAAAATTGGCGATGCCCACCGGCTCCAACGGCCAGGTCATGCCGACCTTGTACACGCGGATGCCGATGTCGGCGCAGGCCTGCTCGTCCAGGCCCAGGTATTCCAGCGCCTGCAGCACGTCCAGGTAGCTCTTGCCGGTGGTGACGATGCCCAGGCGTGCGCGCGGCGAATCCAGCACGATCCGGTCCACGCCGTTGGCGCGGGCAAAGGCCTGCGCGGCTTTCACCGCATAGCGGTGCAGGCGCATTTCCTGATCCAGCGGCGGGTCGGGCCAGCGGATGTTCAAGCCGCCGACCGGCATGTCGAAATCTTCCGGCAAGACGATGCGGCGCGCGAACGGATCCACTTCCACCGACGCGGAGGATTCCACCGTTTCGGCAATCGTCTTGAAGCCGACCCAGCGCCCGGTGTAGCGGCTCATTGCCCAGCCGACCAGGCCGAGATCGAGGATGTCCTGCACGCCGGCCGGATTCAGCACCGGCATCATCGCGCTGACGAATTCGTCTTCCGATCCGTGCGGCAGCGTCGAACTGCGGCAGTTGTGATCGTCCGCGGCCATGGCCAGCACGCCGCCCAGTTTCGACGTACCCGCCGCGTTGCCATGCTTGAACACGTCGCCGCAGCGGTCCACGCCGGGGCCTTTGCCGTACCACATCGAGTACACGCCCTCGACCTTGGCACCGGGGAACAGGTTGGTCTGCTGCGTGCCCCAGACCATGGTTGCGCCCAGATCCTCGTTCAGGCCGGGCACGAACTTCACCTGCGCCTCGGTCAGGTGCTTCTTCGCGCGCCACAGTTCCAGGTCGAAGCCGCCCAGCGGCGAGCCGCGGTAGCCGCTGATGAAACCGGCGGTGTTCAGCCCCGCGGCCTGGTCGCGCAAACGCTGCATCAACGGCAGGCGTACCAGCGCCTGCACGCCGCTCAGGTAGATGCGGCCATCGGTGCGGGTGTACTTGTGTTCCAGGGTGTAATCGTTGTCCAGCACGCTGATCGCCGGCGTGTTGGCGGAGGACGGCGAGGTGAGTTCTGCGGTGCTGGTCATGGCTGGCCCGGGGTTGCGGCGGCTGGCGACGTCCGGCGAGTGCCCGACGCGAGATGGCAAATTGTATCAGCGCCGCGTTTTGTGACCCGGTTCACTCGTTGTTTGTGCGCTGCAGCGGTTACGATGGCAGTGGGGAGGTTGTTTCATGTTGGGGG
>CALCNV010000052.1 GCA_937897645.1 uncultured Lysobacteraceae bacterium | reverse complement strand
TGGTGGTGAAGCTGATGCCCTTGCCCGACAGCTCGCCCTGCGCGCAGCGGCTGAAAGCGTCCAGCGCCGCCTTCGAAGCCACGTAGGCCGAGAAGCGCGGCGAACTGGCGAGTACGCCGATCGAACTGATATTGATGATGTGGCCCTTGCGGCGCTGGGTCATGACCGGCATGAAGCCCATGATCAGGCGGATGCTGCCGAAATAATTCAGCTGCATCGTGCGTTCGAAGTCATGGAAGCGGTCGTAGCTGGCTTCGATGGAACGGCGGATGGAGCGCCCGGCGTTGTTGACCAGGATGTCGACGTGGCCGTGTTCTTCCAACACCTTTTTTACCAAGCGGTCGCAGTCGGCCATGTCGGCCAGGTCCGCGGTGTAGGCGAACACCTTGCCGCCCGCCTTCTTCATTTCATCGCGTGCCTTGAACAGTTCCTCCTCGCCACGCGCCACGATCACCGTGACCGCGCCGGCTTCCGCCACGCGCTGTGCGGTGGACAGGCCGATGCCCGAGGAACCGCCGGTGATGACCACCACCTTGTTGCGCACCTTGCCCTTGAGCGTGCGGTCGATGAACAGGTCCGGGTCCAGATGGCGTTCCCAGTAATCCCAGAGGCGCCATGCGTAGGTATCCAGCTTCGGGACGGCGATGCCGCTGCCCTTCAACGCGCGCTCGGTCTCGCGGCTGTCGAAGCGCGTGGGATAGGTGATGAACTTCAGGACTTCCTTGGGAATCTTGAAGTCGCGCAACAGCATGCCGATGAAACGCTTGATCGGCGGCAGGTTGCCGACGGCACCACGGATGCCGCTGGGCACGAAGGCGAACATGCGCGCATCCACGCGCATGGTCATCTCCGGCGCGTGGCCGGCGCGCGCGAAGGCATTCAGCACTTCGCCTACGCGCATGGGTTCCGGGTCGGTCAGGTGGAAGGTGTGGCCGTCGAGTTTCGGCTTGTGCGCGATGTGGTCCATGGCGTCGGCCACGAAGTCCACCGGTACGATGTTGATGCGCCCGCCTTCGATGCCCAGCACCGGCATCC
Source organism: uncultured Lysobacteraceae bacterium (assembly GCA_937897645.1). Taxonomy (GTDB): domain Bacteria; phylum Pseudomonadota; class Gammaproteobacteria; order Xanthomonadales; family Xanthomonadaceae; genus Pseudoxanthomonas_A. The sequence goes on along the minus strand of CALCNV010000052.1, from coordinate 20,452 downwards.
ACGGCGGTAGCATTTCGCGCAGCTTCTTGATCAGGGTAAAGAAATAGTAAGGGCCGTCGATCTTGTCCATCTCGCCGGTCTGCGAATGTCCCACCACCATGCCGGGGCGGTAGATGCGCCACTTGATGCGTTTTTCGTTGCGCACCAGGCCTTCTGAATCATGCTTGGTGCGCAGGTAGGGATCGTCCAGGCCCTCGGCCTCGTCGAACATGTCCTCGCGGAAGATCCCCGGATACAGCCCCGCGGCTGCGATCGAGCTGGTGTGATGGAACACGCCGGCCTTGATCGCCGCCGCCAGGTCCAGCGCGTGCTGGGTGCCGTCGATGTTGGCCGCACGCTGCGATTCCGCGCTGGCGGTCAGGTCGTAGATGGCCGCCAGGTGGAAGAAGTGCTTCACCTTGCCGGACAGCGTGCGCACCTGCGCAGGCGTGAGCCCGCACTTGGGCTTGGTCATGTCGCCGTGGACCACGCTGACCCGCTTCGGGTCCCAACCCGCCTTCTTGGCGATGGCGTCGAATTTCTTCTGCGAATCCTTGCGTACCAGAACGTACACCGTGCCGCTGCGCTTGAGCAGGTTGGTGACCAGGTAGCGGCCAATGAATCCCGTGGCGCCGGTGACGAAATAACTCATGGAAATCTATCCCTGGTACGTGGGCGCGGCCCCTCCGCCAAACCCCTCGAGCCCTAACTTGCCAGAGAACCCGTGTTTCGACAATGGCGTCACATTACTGGCCACGTCCGGTTGCTTCGACGGATATGGCCGCCATTGCCTGTCGACCTGCGCGCCTTCGCCATTGACCGGCCCTGTCCCGCATGGTGTGATGCGCGCGATTACTGGGAGGGATCACGCATGGCAGATCTGAAAAGCAGCTTCGAACAGGCATCCAAGGACATCCAGGCCCTGGCCGAACGCCCCGACAACGACACCCTGTTGCGCCTGTATGCGCTGTACAAGCAAGGCTCGGAAGGTGACGTAAGCGGCGACAAGCCGGGCTTCTTCGATTTCGTAGGCACCGCCAAGTACGAGGCTTGGACCAAGCTCAAGGGCACGTCTCAGGACGATGCGCAGAAGAAGTACGTGGACCTGGTGAAGAAGCTGACGGCCTGACCCGGCTCGCGGCTCAGCCCGGTGGCACGCGACACGCGCCAACGCATCCTGGATGCCTCGCTTGCGATGTTCAATGCGCAGGGCGAGCCGCATGTCACCACCAACCACATCGCCGACGAGCTGGAGATCAGCCCGGGCAACCTGTACTACCACTTCCGCAACAAGGACGACATCATCGAGCAGCTGTTCGCGCGCTATGAAGAGCGCATGGACGCTGCGTTGGCGACGCCAACCGACCGCTTGCCGGGGCTGGAAGACATCTGGCTGCAGTTGCACCTGATCTTCGAGTGCATCTGGGACTACCGGTTCCTGTACCGCGACCTGGTGGAAATACTCAGTCGCAACCGCCGCATCCGCATGCGCTTCGCCCGCATCCTGAAGCGTGCCGATGACAGTGCGCATTCGGTGATGCGCGGCATGTCACAGGCGGGCGTAATGCGCGCCACGGCGGCGGAACTGGCCGGCACCGCCACGAATGTGCTGGTGGTCGCCACCTTCTGGCTCAACTACGCCGCCGCCCGCGGCGACAAGGACGAACAGATCGCGATCCGCCACGGCATTGTGCAGGTCATGATGCTCCTCGCCCCATTCCTGCGCGACGCGGAGCGAGTGCATTTGAATACGTTGACGCAGGCGTATCTGGACTGATTGCGCGTAATTTGCCTGTAGGGATTGAAACTCAAGGTATCCTCAGCCGTACAGATATTTCCTCTTTCATGTCGTACAAATCCAGTTAGGCAGAAATGGGACGAGTTCTAAAGCTGATTCTAGGTAGCGGCGTTGCTGCGGCAATTAGCCTATGCGTAGGTCTACTTGCATCGGGCGCTTACTCCCGGCACTACTACCCCAATGATCCTGATCCGGTTGATTTCACAATTGGCGGCATCTTCTTGTTGGTCTGGTTCGGTATCTGGGTATTGGGCACGGTTCTGGCAGCTTGGTTAGCTTTTCGGAGTACCCGGCCCAATGCCGCCTAACAATTCATTCAAGCCGAGTCCGCATCGTTACGGCAATTGATCGGACAGTTAGCCTGGGCGGGCAGGCTTAATTCAGGCGTTAGGGGGCAGCTTGGATAGATCACGCAAGACCAATCTATTTATTTCTATTGCTGCAGTTGCTTGCTTCTTGCTCGCGGGCTATGCGTTTCTGCAAGCCGCTGCTTCTTACTCGCTCTCTTTCACCTTCTGTACCGAGCCGAACACAACTAACGCTGCAACTACCAGGTGTCGCATACCTGAATTCTATGGCTACGCTTTCTGGGCATTTGTGATAGGCGGGCTTTTGCTTTCGGTTATAGCTATTGTTCGCGGGAGGCGCCGGCGTGCCGCAGTCCCCTAACAATTCACTCACGCCTAACCCGCATCAGGTTCGCTAACTTTGGTTCTTTCTGGCTACTATCGGCTTCGATGTCAATCCATGGCGGGCCGGCTTAATTCAGGCGTCAGGGAGCACACCAATCCATGCTGCGCTCTATAGTTTTTTTCGCATTACTCGCCTGGCTTGCCGGCTGCGTCTCGTTCGGTCCAGCGGACGGTCAATTTTATGCTGTCGGCTCAACGCCATCTGACTCTGCTTGCCTTCTGAGCGTGGTGGCAGTCGGCTCCAATCAGGCCGCACTTGATCGCACGGTTTCTGGTCAATTCCGAGAAAGCTTTATCATTGGCTCGTCCCGACATGGGCATCGTGTCGCGTTAATCTGCAACGATTCTGTTGTGGCAACTCGGACCTTCAAGTACGGCCGGGATGTTCGCATTGGCGGAGAGTTTGTCGTTGTCGGCAGTGCCCGGTGAATTAACACCCCAAGTGCAACACTCTTTTGATTTGTTCCAGTTGTTGTTCCGGTGTCTGGAAGACATAGCGCCTCCTCGGTCTTTAGTTGAGTTTAGCGACACTGTTGTCGCAGTCAGCTTTGCTACAGGCAGTCTCGACGGTCGATATGCAGAATCAATAAATCAAGAAATCTCCGCGGATTGCACCCCTCTCCCCCCTTGTGGAAGAGGGACTTCATCCGAGGAAGCCGCTACTGGACACCAGGCACAAAAAAGCCCGGCTCCATCACTGGAGCCGGGCTTTTTCTAAAACCAATACGACTTGGATCAACCGATCGCTTTAGCCTTCAGCTTCGCGAACTCGTCAGCGGTGATCGCGCCGGAATCCAGCAGCGCCTTGCCTTCGGCAATCTGCTCGATCGAGGACTTGCCGCCGGCGACGCTGCGGATGTAGGCGTCGGATTCCGCACGGGCTTCCTGGATGGTTGCTGCCTGGCGCTTGGCCATGCCGCCGCCGCGGAAGATGATGTAGAGCAACGCCGTGAGGAACGGCAGCGCCAGCAGGCCGATGATCCAGATGGCCTTGGTGAAGCCACTCATGTCCCTGTCGCGGAACAGGTCGACGACGATCTGGAACAGGACCAGCAGGTACGCGACCAGCATGAAGATGAAGAAAATCTCCCACATCGTCTGCGCAAAATTACTCATGGTTTGCATAGCGTTTCCCCAAAGAATTTGATTGAGTGACAGCGAATGTCCGGCTGGCCTCATGCCAGGCGGACTCCAAGCGGACTGAATATACCACGCCGGGGAAGGCGTCCTGATTACAGATCCGGGCAACCCATGCCCTGCGGCAGCACCTCGACCCCTGCAAAAACCAGCGCAGGCATCTCCAAGCTTCAGCCTGCGACACAAACAAAAACGCCCCGGTTTCCCGAGGCGTTTTCTACATCTGGCAATGAATCGCCGGTATCAGCCGCGTGCCTTGCGCACCACGCGCTTGGCGGCCGGCTTGCGGGCCGGCGCGCGCTTGGCGACGACTTTCTTGGCCGGCTTGCGGCCGCGCTTCTTGGCGGTGGGCTTGGGCTTCAGGCCCAGCTTCACCAGCACGGGGGCGAGGCGGCTTTCCACCTCGGCACTGAACTGGCCCACGCGGGCTTCGCCCTGCTCGCGCACGCTGGCGATACCGCCGCGCACATTGGCCTGGGTTTCGCCGGCCAGCTTGCCAGCCTGCTGCTTGAAGGCTTCGACCTTGGCCACGGCGTCATTGGCTGCGTTCAAGGTTTCGCGACGGGCGACGGCCACCAGGCCGAGGCCGGCGAGCCAGACGTGGCGCAAGGTGGTTTCCTGCGATTTGGGTGTGGATTTTTTCTTGGCGGCCATGGGGGCTCCGGAGTACCGGCCCCGATGGCCGGCTTACGGAAGGCGATACTGCCCACCGAGGCTGGAGCAAACACACTATTGGGCGCGCGCGAACGAACCTGCAACCTGCAGCCAGCTGGTCCCTCACACTGTTCGCCCGGGACTTGCCAGCCGCGGCGCACGCCGCCATGCTCGGCGTAATTCCTTGGAGGGGATGTGCACATGGCGGGTAAATCAACGAAGTGGGCCGCGTTTCCACACGACGCCAAGGCGTTTGCCTATGCCGGCGACGCATTGAAGAAAGCATGGCCCGCGCTGCACGCAGGCGACAGCGAACCCTACCCCGACGCCAAGCGCGCGCAAGCGCTGCTGGATGCGGCAGGCAAATCCGCCAAGGGACTGGACGCCGCGACGCTTTCCACAAAGCTGCAGGATGCGTGGCGCGCGTTCCACCACGGTGATTTCCAGGCTGCGTTCGAAGCCGGCGAAGCACTCGGCCCACTCGGCGCATCCGTCGCCATCAAGGCGCTGGGCATCCATGCGACCTATCTGGTCGACGACGAGGCCGAGCAACTCAAGCGTTACGAACAGGCCGCCAAACTCGCCGAAGCCGCGATCAAGGCGCTGCCCGGCGAAGCCAACAGCCACTACCGCCACGCGTTCGCACTGGGCCGTTACAGCCAGGGCCTCAGCATCACCAAGGCGTTGAAGCAAGGCATCGCCGGTAAGGTGCGCGAGTCTTTGAACGCGGCGCTGGAACTTGCGCCCAAGCATGCCGAGGCCCACACCGCGCTGGCCCTGTACCACGCGGAGATCATCGGCAAGATCGGCGCGATGATCGGTGGCCTGACCTACGGCGCCAAGGCAGCGGAAGCCGAATCGCACATCAAGACCGCGCTGAAGCTGACCCCGGACTCGCCCATCGCGCACATCGAGCATGCCAACATCCTGCTGCTGTTGCATGGCGACAAGAAGGAAGACGATGCGGCCAATGCATTCGAGAAAGCCGGCAAGTTGAAGCCCAAGGATGCGATGGAAGCGCTGGATGCGGCCTATGCGAAATCACAGCTGGAGTAAGTCGCTGCTGGCCGCAAGCCTGTGCCTCTGCGTCGCGGTCGCGCAGGCGCAGGTGGCGGGCGGCAATACGTCGCAACCGCCTGCTGCCGGACCGGTGCAAGGCGCTGATGCGCTGGCCGATGCGCTGGCCTGCCGCATCAGCAGCGAACGCCTGCCCGGGCTGATGGAGGAATTCCGCGAGGAGCGCGCCAACGCCTTCGCGCAGACCTACCGGCAATACAGCACGCCGATGATGGACCTCTACCAACTGGATGAACCGGTGCAGGCCTGGGGGAATGCCAGTGATGCGATCGTCATCGCCGATCAACGGGTGATGATGGCCATGCGCGGCTCTCTGGAAGACGTCACCAAGCAGTTGGAACAGTCGCTGGAGGACTCGAGCGAATCACCGCTTTCCGGCGCATTGGACGACCAGCATGCCCTGGTGATCTTCAAGGGTGACCAGCCCGGGCTGGAAGGGATGGTGTTGCTGGGTTGCGAATACCGCATTTCCGGCATGTCGCTGCTGGACGACCCGCGTGATGCATGGCGCAAGCCGCCCGTGCCTGCAGCCCCCACTCCTGCTCCAAAACCATGATGCAGGCCCCGGCCGCAGCCTCTGCTTCAGTGCGACCCTGCCCCATTCCCGCAAACGCCCTGCTCGACCGATACCGTCAAGAAGGCAGCTATGCCGACTGCTACTGCACAGACCTCACAGGCGACGTCTCCCACCAACGCTACGTCGAAGCCTTTTACACCACGCCCGTGTTCAAGCTGGAGAGGCTGATCCTCAGGTTCGCCGTGTCGCGTCCTTCCACCGACGCACAGTCTGCACGGCTCGCGCAAGGGACGGCGGACTTCTTCGCGGCATGGAGCGTCGAGGCACGCAATGACAACCAGTTGCTGCTTTGCGACCTGCACGGACGCACACGCTCCTGGCTGATGACCATGCCACTGGAACAAGGTGCAGGTACGCGTCTTTATTTCGGCTCCGCGGTCGTACCCACGCGCGACGAAAGAAGCGGCGAAACCCGCCTAGGCCCCGTGTTCAGCGGCCTGCTCGGATTCCACCGGCTCTACTCGAAGATCCTGCTACACGCTGCCCGCTCGCGACTGCAATCTCAGCGTACTGGCCACTAGGACCGCGACAGTTCTAGCCACGGTAGATCCAGCGTGTCCGGATGCCCTTGCGTTCGTAGAGCCGAGCTTGCTCGGCTGCTCTCTTCGCGCAAGATCAAGAGCAGCCGAGCAAGCTCGGCTCTACAAAAAACGAGTGCTTGTTAATCCACTTGGAAACACGCATCCGCCCGCTGGCCGACCGATGCGTGCCCGCCTGGTCACATGCGCGGCAGATCAAACACCAGCACTTCCGCAGCCTTGCCCGATGCAATGGTCACGCTCGCCTCATCGGCGTACAGCAGCGCGTCACCGGCCACCAACGCATGGCCATTGACCACGGCCTCGCCTCGGGCCAGGTGCACGTAAGCGAGCCTACCCGGCGCGATGGCCAGTTCCGCGCTTTCGGTACCATCGAACAACCCCGCATACAGGCGCGCACCCTGATGGATGCTGACGGAATCTTCCGCGCCATCCGGGCTCACCACCAGCCGCAACTTCCCACGCTTGTCGGTCGCAGAAAAATGCTTCTGCGCATACGAAGGGGTGACGCCCTGCTTGTCCGGAATGATCCAGATCTGCAGGAAGTGCGTGGTGCCGGTGTCGCTGTGGTTGAACTCGGAATGCTGCACGCCGCTGCCGGCGCTCATGCGCTGCACGTCGCCGGGCACGATGCTGGAACGCGTGCCCATGGAATCGCCGTGGCCCAATGCGCCTTCCAGCACGTAGCTGATGATCTCCATGTCGCGATGGCCGTGTTCGCCAAAGCCACGCCCGGCCGCCACGCGATCCTCGTTGATCACGCGCAGCGGACCCCAGTGCAAGTGCGCCGGGTCGTTGTAGCCAGCGAAAGAAAAGCTGTGCCAGGAATCCAGCCAGCCGTGGTTGGCATGGCCGCGTTCGCCGGCAGGTCGCAGGGTGATCATGTCGCACTCCTAAATCGGGGAGTGCGAAGGATGATCGCTTCATCAGTGACGTTAAAGCTGCCTCGGGGTGACTTATTGTTCCATAATCAGAACTATAGACCTTCCGAACCCCAAGCGCGTTCCATTCAAGAGGTCAGTTTGACGCGCTGCTTTCCTCGGGCACGTACTGCGGCCAACCGCCGGCCAGTGCCTTGTATAGCGACACCACCGCCACGGTGTTGCGTACCCGACCCTGCGCGAACGCATCCTCGGCCTGCAGGCTGACCCGCTCGGCTTCGAGTACGTCGAGCACGTCGATCGCACCGTTGTCATAGCGCAACCGCGCAATGGCCGTGGCACGGGCACCTGCGGCGGACGCGCGTTCCAGGTAGGCGTTTTCTTCCGCGCTGCGCGACACGCGCACGAGGGCATTCTCGGTTTCCTCCAGTGCCAGCAATACCGTCTTTTCGTAGGCTGCAAGATCGGCCGCCGTTGCCGCATTGGCGGCAGCGATGCGCGAGCGCACGCGACCCACGTTGAGGAAGGAACCGTCGATACCGAACGCGATCAACCGGGTTTCACTGTCACGCTCGAACAAAGCGCCCGCATCCAGCGCCTGCGTGCCGATCAACCCACCCAGGGTGAAACGCGGGAACAGGTCCGCCGTCGCCACGCCAACACGCGCCGTGGCTGCGCCCAATCGACGTTCGGCAGCAGTGACGTCGGGGCGACGACGCAGCAGATCGGCGGGCGTGCCAGTGGCGATGGTTTCAGGCAGCGATGGCAGGGGCGTGGCGGAATCCAGACCGGCCAGCACGCTTTCCGGCGTCTGCCCCACCAGCACCGCGATGCGGTGCGTGGAGACGGCGATGTCAGATTGCAAGGCGGGCACCCGCGAACGCGTGCCTTCCAACTGCGTGGTGGCGCGATCCACCTCAAAGGCACTGCCCATGCCGGCCGTGCGACGCAGGTCGATCAAGCGCAGCGTTTGCGCCTGGTTGTCGGCATTCTGCTGGGCGATGCGTAACTGCTCCTGCAAACCACGCAGGCGGAAATAGGTTTCGGCCAGGTCGCCGACCAGCACCACCTGCAAGGCCGCCAGGTCAGCAGCGCTGGCCTGCGTATCCGCACGCTGCGCTTCCACGCCGCGACGGATGCGACCGAAGAAATCCAGTTCCCACAGCGCACTCAATCCCGCGCTGACCTGCTCGCTGTCGCGATCCGCTCGGCCGACACCGGGCAACTGGTCGGCGCTGCCGCGCGACTCGCTGGCTTCCGCGCTGACGCCCAGCGTCGGCAGGTGCTCGTACCTGGCATTGCGCAGCAAGGCGTTCGCCTGCTCGTAGTGTGCCCACGCGATGCGCAGGTCGTGGTTGTAGAGCAAGGCTTCATCGACCAGCTGTTCCAGCACCGGATCACCGAAGCTGCGCCAGAACTCGATATCCACGGCGGGCAGATTTTCCTGCGTTACCTGCGGTACCGCGCTGTTGGCGAACCCGTCCACGACGGGGAGGCTGGGCCGGACATAATCCGGCCCCACCGTGCAGGCCGCCAGCAGCACGCTGGCGATGGTGGTGGCAAGCAAGCGCTTCACCATGGCAGCGTCTCGCCGAGATGGGTGAACGACCCGGTTGGCCCTGCCTCGTCCAGCAATGCCATGCCGACGCTGCTCTTGGCGCCTGTCACGACATCCAGCTCACCGCCACTGTTCATGTCGGTCTTCACTGAACCCGGATGGATCGCATTGACCTTGATCGGCGTGTAGCGCAACTCGTGCGCCAGGTGCACGGTCCAGGCATTCAAGGCGGTCTTGGACACGTTGTAGGCCGGCAGCTTGAAGTCATAGATCGGCGAAGCCGGATCGGCATGCAGGGCCAGCGAACCCAGACCGCTGGACACGTTGACGATGCGCCCGGCCTCCGACTTGCGCAGCAGTGGCAGGAACGCCTGCGTGGCCGCGACAACGCCGAACAGATTGGTGTCGAAGGTGGTGCGCCAGGTGTCTAGCGACTGTTCGGATGGCGTCTTGGCGAAATCATCGATGAACACGCCGGCGTTGTTGACCAGTATGTCCAGCCGTCCGAAATTGCGGGTCACTTCGACCACTGCCGCGGCGATGCTGGCCGCACTGGTGATGTCCAGCGTGATCGATTCAACCGGCAAGCCCGCCTTGCTCAACTGCAGCGCCGCCTCTTCGGCCCTGCCTGCATCACGCCCGGCAAGCAGGACATGCACGCCGGCAGCGGCAAGCTGGCGCACGGTTTCCAGGCCGATGCCACGGGTTGCGCCGGTCACCAGCGCGATTTTCATGTTGTTGCTCATCATCTGCTCCATCGGGTGGCGCGTTGCGCGCCGGGCATGCGTGGGACGGAAACGCACTTACCAGGGAAGTACGTCGTCGAGGTAGAAGTAGGAACCGTTCGGGCCGTTGTCGTCGATCAGGGCCAGCTTGATGCTGGTGCGCGCGCCATCCGGCACGTCGATCTCGCCAGCACCGGCATTCATGTCGGTCTTCACGTAGCCGGGATGGATGGTGTTGACCTTGACGGTGCTGTCCTTCAGTTCGTAGGCCAGCTGCACCGTCCACGCATTCACCGCGCTCTTGGACACGTTGTAGGCAGGCACCTTGAAATCGTAGATCGGCGAAGCCGGATCACTGTGCAGCGCCAGCGAACCCAGCAGGCTGGAAACATTGACGATGCGGGCACTTGCCGACTTGTGCAGCAAGGGCAAGAAGGCGTTGGTGGTGTCGATCAAGCCGAACACATTGGTGTCGAAGGTGTCGCGCCAGGTCCGCGGGGATTGTTCGGAGATCTTCTTCCCGCTTTCGTCGATCATGATGCCGGCGTTGTTGACCAGTATGTCGAGGTGGCCGAATTTCTTCGTCACCTCTTCGACCGCCGCAGCGATGCTGGCGGCGTCCGTCACGTCGAGTTCGATGGCCTCGACCGGCAAGCCTTCGGATTGCAGCTCCAGCGCGGCTTGCACCGCCTTGCTGCGATCACGCCCGGCCAGCAGCGTGTGTACGCCCGCCTGGGCAAGGCCGCGCACGGTTTCATAGCCGATGCCGCGGGTGGCGCCGGTGACCAGCGCGATCCTGGAAGTGTGGTGGCTCATGTTGTTCTCCAATATGTGGATGAGGAATGGGTGATCAGGAATGGGCCGTGCTGGCATGCAGCACCAGGCCGTGGTTGACCAGTGCACGACCCGACAGCTTGCGCAACGTCACGTAGAACACCGGGGTCAGGAACAGGCCGAACAAGGTCACGCCCAACATGCCGGCGAAGACGGTGATGCCGGTGACCGAACGCACTTCCGCGCCTGCGCCATGCGACAGCACCAGCGGCACGGTGCCAGCGATGAAGGCGACCGAGGTCATGACGATGGGACGCAGGCGCAGGCGGCAGGCTTCCAGTGCGGCTTCGATGATGCCCTTGCCCTGCATTTCCAGTTCGCGCGCGAATTCGACGATCAGGATCGCGTTCTTGCACGCCAGGCCCATCAACACCACCAGGCCCACCTGCACGAACACGTTGTTGTCGCCACCGGTCAACCACACACCCAGCAAGGCGGACAACAGGGTCATCGGCACGATCAGGATCACCGCCAGCGGCAGCGTCCAGCTTTCATACAACGCCGCCAACACCAGGAAGGCGAGCAACACGGCCAGCGGGAACACCACCAGCGCCGCCTTGCCTTGCGTGGCTTCCTGGTAGCTCAGGTCGCTCCAGTCGATACCCATTCCGCCCGGCAACGCGGTCGCGGCGATCTCCCGCACCTTGTCCATGGCTTCGGCCGACGACAGCATGCGCGGATCGGCTTCACCCAGGATGTCGGCGGCGGGATAGCCGTTGAAGCGGATCACCGGATCCGGCCCAAAAGTCTTGCTGATCTTCACCATGCTGCCAATCGGCACCATCTCGCGATGCACGTTGCGGGTGCGCAGGTTGCCGATGTCTTCCACGTCATCACGGAACGAACCGTCGGCCTGTGCGATCACCTGCCAGGTACGGCCGAACATGTTGAAGTCGTTGACGTAGGCCGAACCCAGGTAGGTCTGCAACGTGTCGAACAATTCGGTCAGCGGCACGCCCTGCGCCTTGGCCTTGACGCGATCCACGTCGGCGTCCAGCTGCGGCACGTTGGCCTGGTAGCTGCTGATCGGGAAACCCATGCCGGGCGTTTGCGAGGCTGCGCCCTGGAACGCATTCACTGCATTCTGCAGCGCGCCGTAACCCTGGTTGGTGCGGTCTTCGATGAACAGCGAGTAGCCCGAACCATTACCCAGGCCCTGGATCGGTGGCGGCATCAATGCGAAGGCGAAACCTTCCTGGATACCGGCGATCTTCGCATTCAACTCGTCGCTGATCTGCTTGGCGGTGTTCTTACGTTCGTTGAATGGTTTCAGGGTAAAGAAGGCGACGCCACTGTTCGGGGTATTGGTGAACTGCAGCGGATTCAGGCCCGGGAAGGCGATTTCGCTTTCCACGCCTTCGATGCCCTTGGCAATTTCCGCGACTTTCTTCAGCGCTGCGTCGGTGCGCTCGATGGAGGCACCTTCCGGCATCTTCACGCCGGCGATCAGATACAGCTTGTCCTGCAGCGGGATGAATCCGGCCGGCACCGCCTTGAACATCACGCCCGCACCGATCAGCAGCACCGCATAGACCGCGAACACCACGCCACGACGGCCCAGCGCCCACGACACCGCGCCTTCGTAGCGCTCAGAACCCCGCTTGAACAGGCGGTTGAACGGACGGAACAGCCAGCCGAACAGGCGATCGATGACGCGGGTCAATGCATCCTTGGGCGCATCGTGCGGCTTCAACAGCAGCGCAGCCAGCGCGGGCGACAAGGTCAGCGAGTTGATCGCCGAGATCACCGTGGAAATCGCGATGGTGACCGCGAACTGCTTGTAGAACTGCCCGGTCACGCCACTCAGGAAGGCCATCGGCACGAAGACCGCGCACAGCACCAATGCAATGGCAATGATGGGGCCGGACACTTCCTTCATCGCCTGGTGCGCGGCCGCCAGCGGCGCGAGGCCTTCCTCGATATTGCGCTCCACGTTCTCCACCACCACGATGGCGTCATCCACCACGATGCCGATGGCCAGCACCAGCCCGAACAGGGTCAAGGTGTTGATGGAGAACCCGAGTAGATACAGCACCGCGAACGTGCCGACGATGGACACCGGCACCGCGATCAAGGGGATGATCGACGCACGCCAGGTCTGCAGGAACAGGATCACCACCAGCACCACCAGCAAGGTGGCTTCCAGCAGCGTGGTGATCACGGCCTTGATCGAATCGCGCACGAAGATGGTGGTGTCGTAGACCGATTTGATCTCGACACCCGGCGGCAGGGTCTTGGAAATCTCTTCCATCTTGGCAACCACCGCATCGCGGATGTCCAGTGCGTTGGCACCGGGCGCCTGGAAAATACCGATGGCCGAGGCGTTCATGCCATCCAGGCGTGCGCGCAGCGTGTAGTCGCCCGCAGCCAGTTCGATGCGGGCCACGTCGGCAAGGCGCACGATCTCACCATCCGCACCGGCCTTCAGCACGATGTTGCCGAATTCCTCGGTGCTCTGCAGGCGGCCCTTGGCATTGATGGGCAACAGGAAGTCGCTACCATTCGGCATCGGTTCCGCACCCAATTGCCCGGCCGATACCTGCACGTTCTGCTCACGCACCGCGCGCAACACATCGCTGGCGGTCAGGCCACGCGAGGCCACCTTGTCAGGGTCCAGCCACAAGCGCATGGCGTAGTCGCCGCCACCGAACGCCTGCGCTTCGCCGACGCCTGGAATGCGCGCCATTTCATCCTTCACGTGCAGTCGTGCGTAGTTGCGCAGGTACAGCGAGTCGTACTTGCCGTCGGTGGACACCAGGTGCACCACCATCAGGAACACCGGCGACTGCTTCTGCGTGGTGACACCCTGGCGGCGCACGTCCTCCGGCAAGCGCGCCAGCGCCTGGCTGACCCGGTTCTGCACGCGCACGGCGGCCTCATCAGCATCCACGCCCGGCTTGAAGGTGACGGTCATCTGCAGCACGCCATCCGAACCGGCGACGGACTTGACGTACATCATGTCCTCGACGCCGTTGATGGCTTCCTCCAGTGGCGTGGCCACGGTTTCCGCGATCACCTTGGGGTTGGCACCGGGATACACCGTGCGCACCACCACCGACGGCGGCACCACTTCGGGGTATTCGCCAATGGGCAACATGGGAATCGCGATCAGCCCTGCGGCGAAGATCACGATCGACAACACCGCCGCGAAGATCGGCCGGTCAATGAAGAATCTGGAAAAGTCCATGGGGATTTCCTGTTACTGCTGGATCTTGGAAAAAAGAGAACCCGTCTCCCTGCCATGCAGGAAGTCGAACCCTTCCCCTGCTTGCGGGGGAAGGTGCCGAAGGCGGATGGGGGAAGCTTTTGACTTTGGAGATTCGGTGCAAGAAGCAACCCCTCCCCATCCCTCCCCTGCTTCGCAAGGGAGGGGGCTTTGTCGCCGCTACTTCATTGCCACTGCAGGCGCAGGTTCCTTCGCACCCATCACCACCGCCTTCGCATCCACCGGCATGCCGGGGAAGAACACCTTCTGCACGCCGCTGACGATCACGCGATCATTCTTCGCCAATCCGCTTTCAACGATGCGCAGGCCATCGGCCATGCGTCCGACCTGCACGTCCTTGCGTTGTGCGGTGCCCTTGGCGTCAACCACGTACACGTATTTGCGGTCCTGGTCGGTCAGCACGGCTTTGTCGTCGATCAGCAGGGCGTTGAACTCACCGCTGCCCAGCACGCGTACACGGGCGAACAAGCCAGGCGTGAAGTTGCGATCCGCGTTGTCCAGCAGCGCGCGGGCGCGGATGGTGCCGGTGGTCGGATCCACTTGGTTGTCCAGGAAATCCACCACGCCGGTGTGCGGGAATCCGTGCTCGCCCACCAGGCCGACCTGCACCGGCACGCCCGCACCGTTCTCGCTGGGACGCTCGCCCTTGCGTGCCAGTTCGGCGTAATGCAGGAAGGTGCGTTCGTCGGTATCGAAGTGCACGTGCATCTTGTCCAGCGACACCAGCGTCGTCAGCACGCTGGCGGCATCACCCGCACTGACCAGGTTGCCGGCGGTGACCAGCGCGCGACCGGCACGACCACTGATCGGTGCGCGCACCTGGGTGAATTCCAGGTTCAAGCGCGCGGCATCCACGGCCGCCTGCGCGGCCGCGACATTGGCTTGCGCTTCAGCAGCGGCGGAACGGCGCTGCTCGTAGCTTTCGGTGGAAATGGCCTGCAGGTCGGACAGCTTCTTCGCCCGTGCCGCTTCACTGCGGCCCAGGTCGGCCTGGCTGCGCGCGCGGGCGAGATCAGCCTGGGCGCGGGCCAGTTCAGCACGGTAGCTGCGCGAATCGATGGTGAACAGCACGTCGCCTTTGCGTACTTCCTGGCCTTCCGTGTAGTTCACGCGGTCGATGTAGCCGGAGACCCGCGGACGCAGGTCCACGCTTTCCACCGCTTCCACGCGGCCACTGAAGTCATCCCACTGGCTGATCTGCTTCAGCAGCACCGGTGCGGCGCTGACCGCAGGCGGCGGCATCTGTGCGTTTTCGCTGGCCTGGCCACTGCAACCGGCCATGACGGCGACGGACAGCGCCAGCATCACACCCAAGGCAGTGGTACGACGCGTACGCGCCGAAATATAGGAGAGAGGGTTCATGGGGTGATCTCGAAATGGGAAAGGGGAAGGGAAAATTCGTTGAACAAGGGCTGCGGCGGCACCAGCGCGCGACCGGCATCGAAAGGCACCACGGCATTCGCGCGACGCTTGTCGGTCAGCAGCGACACCGCATGGCGACCCACCGCCAATGCACTCGGCCATTCGCTGCACGCATTGCGCGCGTTTTCGGGCGTGCACACGGGCTGGGAAACGGCCAGCATCTGCACGCGCACGCCCAGCGCATGGGCTTCCTCGTGCAGCACGTTGGCCAGCATGCGCAGCGCGGCCGCAGTGATCGAGGCATGTCCGTAACCCGCCCAGCCACGTTCTGCATGCGGGCCACCGATCAGGATGTAATTGGCAGTGCCGTCGTGTTCGGCCAGCAGCGGAATCAGGTGGCGCGCCGCCGCCAAATGCGGAACCAGGTCGAGTTGCAATTTCTCGCCGAGGAATTCAGCCGGGCGATCCAGCAGGCGTCCGCTTTCCAGCGGGCTGGCCAGGCTGGCGAACACCGCGCGCAGCGGGCGCTTGCGCGTGCGCAACTGTGTCACCAGGTTCGCCGCCGCCGCATCGGTGCTGATGCAGTCGGAGGTCATCAGTTCCAGCGCGGGTTCGTCGGCGAAATGTTCGGCCAGCGCCTGCATGCGCATGCCGTCGCGACCGAGGGCGAGTACCGGGCTGCCGGCTTCCAACAGCGCACCGACTACGCCAAACCCCACCGTGCCACCGGCGCCGAGCACCAGGACCTCGGGGTTCAATATCCCACTCATGGGACTTTTACTCCCGCCAACGGGATAATCCCGATTCCGGCTATTGAGCCCTTGCCCTTGCTGACCAGGCGCACGCCACCGCCACCCTGGGTGCGATGCGGTGTGGTGAACTCGCGGAAACCCGCGCTGGACAGGCGATCGGTGAGGCTGCGCAGCTCTGAAAGCGTTGCCTCCTCGGTGATTTCGAGCAGAGGCTTGGGACGCAGGAAGTGGAAGAAGGACATGGGGGAGGACCGGTTGCTTGGGGCAGGCGGTGAAGATAGACCCCTAATCAGGACTTGATTAGTCTGGATTAAAGGGAATAATCATCCCGTCAGCGGTCCAATTCTTTCCCTCCCCCTGCCCTCGACACTCCGGAGCCCACCATGAGCCACGATCTCAACGACACCCTGATCTTCGTCAAGGTGGTCGAGCACGGCAGCTTCATCGCCGCGGCCAAGTCATTGCGACTTCCCAAGACCACGGTCAGCAGGAAGGTGCAGGACCTCGAAACCCGCCTGGGCGCACAGCTGCTGCATCGGACCACGCGCCGCCTGGGCCTGACCGAAGCCGGCAACGTGTATTACGAACATTGCCAACGCATAGCGCGCGAACTCACCGAGGCCGAGAGCGCGGTCAGCCAGTTGCATGCCGGCCCGCGCGGCTGGTTGAAGTTCACCGCGCCCTATTCCATCGGCATCGACAAGATCGCGCCGCTGCTGGGCGAATTCCATGCACGCCACCCGGAAGTGCGCATCGAGATGATGCTCAGTGACGAACCTTTGGATTTGATCGGCGGAGAAATCGACGTCGCCCTGCGCATCGGCAACCTGCCTGACTCCAACCTGGTCGCACGTCGACTCGGCACGCTGCGCACGCAGGTGTACGCAGCGACCAGCTACGTGGCCAAGCACGGCGAGCCCCTGCATCCCAACGACCTGCAGCACCACCGGGTCATGGCCATGCCCAAGCACCGCCATGGCAACAGCTATCAGTGGAGCTTGAACGACGGTGGCGGAAGCCAGGAGTTCGTGGTCAATCCGATCCTCGTCGCCAACGATCCCGCCGCGCTGAAGGGTGCCCTGCTCTGCGGCGAAGGCGTGATGATCGCCGCCGACGTGATGGTCAAGCCGTTCGTGGAAATGGGCGTGGTGCAACGCGTGCTGGCCGGCTGGATCGGCGGCGAGTACGAATTGAACGCAGTGTTCCCGCGCGGCCACACGCAGTCACCCAAGGTGCGCGCCTTCGTGGATTTCCTGCTGGAACACCTGAACCTGGAAATCGACTACATGAGCGCGCACTGCCCGCTGATGATGGCAAAGGAAGCCAAGCACGCGCAGGAACAGGAACGCGAGGCCGAGGAAACCGCAGCGGTGGGCCTGCGCATCCTGGAAGAAGCAGTGACTTCCTGATTGCACTGCCAGGCGCTGCGATTGCAGCGCCTGGTTGACCGACACCCCGTGACCGTGGAGTCGTCATCCCGGCGAACGCCGGGACCCAGCCGCCAGCACCGCAGCGGGTTTCTGCTTGCGCCATGGCGATCAAACGCGGCTTCTTGGTCAGTCCCGGTCACGCGCGCCCGTCCATGACACGAAGCTGAAACAAAACCGTCTCAAACTTGTTGCCTGTTCGTAATGCCGGTACTGCCGGCCGGAGATGGCGGCATGTTCATCAAGGCGGCTTTGGCCCTCGTGCTTTCACTGGTGCTGTTTACGGCGATGGCCAGCCAAGCCTACATCGCCTTGGAAGAACGCTTCACCGCCGAGCAGATGCATGCGACTGGCCTGGACACTTTGTCGGCCAAACAGTTGAAGCTGTTGAACCAACTCCTGCAGCAGGACCTGGTCAAAACCGTGGAAGCAGCGCAGGCCAGCGCACCCATCGTGGATCAGCAGCGCAGCCGCGCTTCCTTCATCGGCTTGAACGACCAGCCGATCAAGAGCCGCCTGAAGGGCACGGCCAGCAGTTGGGAACCGGGCACTGTGTTCGAACTTGAAAACGGCCAGCAATGGAAAGTACTGAAAGGCGCCGGCAAGCTGCGTACGCCCGTGGATTCGCCGGAGATCATCGTGGTTCCCGGTATCGCCGGCCGCTGGTTCTTCCAGATCAACGAAGACATGCCGCGCCCACGCGTGTACCTCATCAATTGACGCCTCCCGGCGTCGGCGAGATTGCGCCACTTGTAGGCATGGCGCACCATCCGCTATCCCTTGGAACCAGAGCACACCGATGTCGATGATCAAAGCCTGGGCAGCACCGTCCGCCGGCGCAGCGCTGGAACCCTTCGAATACGATCCGGGCCCACTCGGCGATGAAGAAGTGGAAATCGCGGTCGAGCATTGCGGCGTCTGCCACTCCGACCTGTCGATGCTGGACAACGAATGGGGACAGACCCGTTATCCATTCGTGCCAGGTCACGAAGCCGTAGGCCGCGTGGTGGCGATGGGGCCGCAGGCCAAGGGCGTCACCTTGGGCCAATACGTCGGCCTGGGCTGGAATGCGGGCAGCTGCATGCACTGCAAGCAATGCCTGGACGGCGACCACAACCTGTGCGCGAAGCTGCAACCGACGCTGTTTGGTCGCCACGGCGCATTCGCCGACCGCGTGCGTGCGCACTGGGTGTGGGCGATGCAGATTCCGGAAGGCCTGGATGCGCGCGAAAGCGGTCCCTTGTTGTGCGGCGGCATCACCGTGTTCGCACCGCTGCGCGAATTGAATATTTCACCCACTTCGCGCGTCGGCGTGATCGGCATCGGCGGCCTGGGCCACATGGCGCTGAAGTTCTGCAAGGCCTGGGGCTGCGAAGTCACGGCATTCACGTCCAGTGATTCGAAGATCGAGGAAGCGCGCGCGTTCGGTGCGCACCGCGTGGTGTCGAGCCGCGATTCCAAGGCGATTGCCGCCATTGCAGGCACGCTGGACTTGATCATCGACACCGTGAACGTGCCACTGGACTGGGACGCACTGCTGGCGGCGCTGGCGCCCAACGGCAGGTTGCACGTGGTGGGCGCGGTGCTGGAACCGATCCCGGTGCCGGTGTTCACGCTGTTGATGGGGCAGAAGGCAGTTTCGGGTTCACCCACCGGTTCGCGCGCGGCCATCGATTCGATGCTGGACTTCGCGGCACGCCACCAGGTCACGCCGCAGACGGAACATTTCCCCATGAGCCGCGTCAACGAGGCGATGGACCACCTGCGTGCCGGCAAGGCGCGCTACCGCATCGTGCTGGATGCGGATTTCTAGCTTCATGGCCTCCTCCCTTGCAAAGCAGGGGAGATCGATGCCGGGGCTAGCGGCTGAGGAGGAGGGGTGCTCTTGCTCTTGCCGCTCGTAGATCCGAGCTTGCTCGGATCTGCACAGCGATTCAATCGCGCATGAAGTGGCAGCTGTATCCACCCGGGTGCTTGCGCAGGTAATCCTGGTGGTAGGACTCGGCGCTGTACCAGGTGGCTTCCGGCTCGATCGAGGTGGTGATCGGCTGCTTCCATTTGCCGGAGGAATCCACGCGCGCAATCACTGCTTCGGCCGTCGCCTTCTGCTCCGGCGAGTGCGGGAACAGCGCCGAGCGGTACTGGGTTCCGATGTCGTTGCCCTGGCGGTTGAGCGTGGTCGGGTCATGCAGTTTGAAGAACCAGCTTTCCAGCAGATCTTCATAGCTCAGCACCGACGGATCGAACGTGATCCGGATTGCTTCGGCATGACCTGACTTGCTGTCGTGGGTGTCGTCGTAAGTGGGATTTTCCAGCCAGCCGCCGGTGTAACCCACGTCGGTATCAATGACGCCTGGTACGGCGCGCAGGATTTCCTCGACGCCCCAGAAACAGCCACCGGCCAGGGTGGCGACCTCGGTAGCCGGTCCGTTGCCGGCTGGCGTGGGGGTGACGCGGTCGTGTTCGCTCATGTCGGGATTCCTTGTGGGGTGTTCAGGACGATGGGGGCATTAGCCGCCGCTTCCAATAAGCGTGCCGATGCAGCCGTGGGCCAATTATCCCTGCAGCATGTGTTGCTGGAAGTGAGGATCCCCTGGCCGACACCCGCGCCTAAGCATCAATCCGATGGCGCTCATGCATTTCGATGGCGCTCTTGAGCAGGCCGATGTAGCTGATGCCCAGCATCAGGATGCCGAAACCGACTTCCTTGGCAATGCCTTCGCGTGCCGTCAGGAATCCGTACATGCCGAAGCACAACAGCGCCAAGGCAGTCAGCGCGATCAGGATCAAGGCGCGCTGTCCTTTCTTCGGATCCTGCCAGATCTTCTTCGAGAAATTGTTCTGGGTCTTGCTGGTGTCCTGCAGGGTAGAAAAGCTGATTCCCAACCCGGCGAAGATCAGGGCCTTGTTGACCGAGGGCCAAAAGGTATCGAAGCCGGTGAAATACGGGACCAGCGTGTAGCCCAGCGCAACCAGCATGAAGGGATACTGCAGGTAGCTGGCCGCCTGGAAAAACTGCGCCACCCTGCTGCCCTGCCCGCGCGCGGATTTAGTCGCCACGTCTTCGCCTTCCATTGTCATTGCGCGCTCCGGATCACGTCGGTTGCTTCCATCGCCATGCCTGCTGCATCGGACATGGACGGGCAATAAGGTATCGCATTCCGTGGGGTGGGCCTTGGTCCACCGGATGCAACGTCGTGATCTTGCGGGCGGCGGGCGGCGGGCGGCGGGCTT
>CALCNV010000051.1 GCA_937897645.1 uncultured Lysobacteraceae bacterium | reverse complement strand
TCGCTCGTTCTTCAAGCACCCAAGTGTCGCCTATATTACTGACTTATGAGTAAAAGCATCGCGGTCGGAGTCCTGTCGGGTGGACTCACTTCGTTCGCATCCATCTACACGCTGGGCTTCACCAGTGCATTTGCCATGCCGCACGACTTTCCCCTTGAGGTCTGGGACACGATTGTGGTTTTTGGCCTGGGCGCAATGCTGGTGGCATCAGTCATGCATTTCTTCGCGATTCGACGGTTTGCTGCCAAAACTGTGCCTGCCTTCGCGGCATTCGCGGTGACAGTGGTTCTTGCACTAGCGATATCTGGCCAGCTGACACATGGCGGCAAGGTCCTTGCAGCGTGGCTGCTGGGCGCATTGCTGTCATCGTTGGTCCACAGTCGGCTGCGGCCTGACAATTCATTCAAGCCGAGCCCACATCAGGGCGGCGCCTGAGTGCGCGCCTTCGGCTATATTCGCACCCAGTCGTCGTCCTACTGCGGGTCGGCTTAATTCAGGCGTTAGTCGGCATGGAAGCAATCCACGTAACCCAGAAAACCAGCACTGCAGCAGATCGCTCGCTGCATAACCTCATTTCGTGGCGTCAGGCAGGACGCTCGAAGTTGATTGTTGCTATCGGTTCCAACGACGAGCACCGGTCATCTGCCCCACTTCCTCCATCGACCATCACGACGGACCTGCTTGCCATTTCAACTGAGGATCCCGCAACAGCCCGAGCGTTGTGGGGAGCTTTTTTGAGCTACTTGGCATGGCCACAGGTCCCGCAGTGGCATCTCGCTATTCCGCGATTTCTGCGCCCTCGCTTGCTGGTAGTGGTCCAGCTTCCTCCCGGTGCGACTCGCATCGCCGTATGCTCTGCCATCAGCCGTTCAACGGGTCGGCTGCGGTTCAAGGCCAGTGCTGCGGCCTGACAATTCATTCAAGCCGAGCCCGCATCGTTACGGCATTGATCGGACCGTTGGCTTGGGCGGGCCGGCTTGATTCAGGCATAGATGTCAGAGCGAACACCATCGCGGCTCACAAGGCGCCAGCTCAGCCTCTTTCTGCCAGAGGCGCAGGGATCGCTTGTCGAACCGATCAGGCAAAGGCTTGACCCAATACAACACGCCCTGATTCCCGCGCACGTCACGCTCTGCCGGCATGATGAACTGCCTGACCTGCAGCATCTCATCCTGCGTCTTGGGCACTTGGATCCCTTCTCCATCACCATGGCGTTTGGAGAGGCGCAGGAACTGCCTGATGGCTGCGTGCTGCTCCGCCCATGCCGCGGAGCCAAAGAATTTCAGGCACTGAGGCGGCTCATCCTGGGCGACGCAGCCCGTGCGTACGGGGCCCACCTCACGCTACTCCACCCGCGTAACGCAACCGGTGCAAAACATGATCTCGCAGGCATCTCACGTGACTTGGCGAACCTCGTGGTCACGTTCAGTACTATCTCGCTG
Source organism: uncultured Lysobacteraceae bacterium (assembly GCA_937897645.1). Taxonomy (GTDB): domain Bacteria; phylum Pseudomonadota; class Gammaproteobacteria; order Xanthomonadales; family Xanthomonadaceae; genus Pseudoxanthomonas_A. Next base: position 7,023 of record CALCNV010000051.1, on the reverse strand, counting down.
ATTGAGCAGGACGGATCTGACCCATGGCAGGTGAAAACTGCGTACGGATCTGCCATCTAGCAATTCATTCATGCCGAACCCGCATCGTGTTCGCCAACACCGAAGGGTGTGGGTACCATCGGCTCCGGTGCCGATCCGGTGCGGGTCGGCCTGAACCGCGCGCTGGGCGCTTATCGGCATGTTCGACTCCCTGAAGGCGCAAGCCAGGCAGCTCAAGCAAGATACGCTTACGGTGTATTTCGCGGCGCGTGATCCACGTACACCCCTGCTTGTCAGGGCATTGGCGGTACTGGTGGCAGCGTATGCACTCAGTCCCCTTGATCTCATTCCGGATTTCATCCCCATCGTCGGCTACCTGGATGACCTGATCCTGGTTCCCCTGGGCCTGGCCTTGGTCGTGCGCTTGACGCCACCGGAAGTGATGGAGTCGGCGCGGTTGCGGGCACGGCAGGCTTCCACCAGGCCGGTCAGCTATCCGGCCGCGGCGTTTATCATCGTGGCGTGGTTTGTGGTCCTGTGGTGGATCGGCAGATGGGCGCTCGCAGTAGTACGCGCCTGACCTTGCTGCACGCACCGTCGTCGTACCAACCCCTATCGGAGCAGTACGTACATGGCAGCAGACACCAGGATCAAGGGACCCGCCTCCTACTTTCCCTCCATCGAAAAGACCTACGGAAAACCCGTGGAGCACTGGTTCAAGATCCTGGACGCAGTGCCTGGCATGAAGCACGGGGAACAGGTGTCCCTGCTCAAGTCCGAACATGCAATGGGACATGGCCACGCGAACGCGCTGGTCGCCTACCACCGTGCGCGGCAAAGCACCTGACGCTCCACGCTGGCCAGCGCAGCGCCCGCGCGTGCGCCTTCGGCTATATTCGCCTGCAACGAAGACGCCATGTCCCCTCGGAGAAACCCCATGAAACGCGTAACCGGCATCGGTGGAATATTCTTCAAGTCGAATGATCCCGTCGCGCTGGGCGCCTGGTACCGCGACCACCTTGGCGTGGACGTGGGCGACTGGGGCGGCGCCATCTTCAACTGGGGCGGCCCCGGCAGCGAACCCGGCATGACACTCTGGAGCGCCTTCAAGAGTGACACGACCTACATGGAACCGGGCACCGCCAGCTTTATGGTGAACTTCCGCGTGGATGACTTGCATGCGCTGCTCGCCGCACTCAAGGCCGAGGGCTGCAACGTGGAAGACCGCACCGAAGCATCGGAACAGGGAAAATTCGGTTGGGTCATCGATCCGGAAGGCAACAAGGTCGAACTCTGGGAACCGCCGGCCGGGCAGTGACAGGTAATCCGGCAAGCATGCAGGGCTGAAAAGCCTCCGAATCCACGCGCGGTCGCAGGCGCATCCAATGAACGCGGAGGAAGTGCGCGCGCTGGCGAGGGCCACGCTGGACGGTTCGATGCCGTTCCCGGCGATCGTAGGCAACCTCATCGCCTGCGGCGTGGAGTATTACCACGTCGATTTCGCGGACGGCCGCTTCACTTTCTACAGTGCGGCAGGTGCGGCCATCAGCGCCCCCTTGCAGGTCGATGGCCTGCCGCCGGTAGCGGAAGACTTCGACGTGGCCGCACTCAAGGCGGCCATCCTGGACAGCCAGCAGCATGGACAGCGATTCACGGTCTTCTGCCAGCGTGCGAAGCAGGCCGGCGTGCAGGGCTATTTCGCATTCCTGCGCGGCCAGCGGGTCACCTACCTGGGGCGGCAGGGCGACCAGCACGTGGAGTGGTTCCCGGGCACGCAGCCCACGGATGCCTGATAATCCACGGCAACCGGCGCGTCATCCGCGCTGGCATACGAAGCCAAGGAGACACCGCCCCATGCGATTCATTGCCGCCCTCGTGCTTGCCTGCGTATTGGCACCCTTGCACGCGACCGCACAAACCGCGCAGCAGGCGCCGTCGTCACGCGCGCCGTTCGTCGTCGAGCGTACCTACTGGATCAGGCCGGGCAAGGAACTGCAGTTCATCGCCATGTTCGAAAAGAACCGCGTCCCGCAGTTGCGCGCCAAGATGAAGGAAGGCGACGTGCTGTGGATGCGCCTGGCCAGGCCGCAGTTCAACGCATCCAACGACCAGTGGGACCTGCGGCTGACCGTCGCCTGGCGCGACGCGGACAGCGCCATCGAACGCATCAACCTGGCCAATGCACAGCAGGCGCGCGATACGCAGCGGCTGGCACTGGAAGAACAGATCATGGAGGAATTGATCGTGGATCGCAGCGATATCCCCGTACAGGAATGGGACGTGGGCGGCACGGGCAACTGACGGGCCGGGTCCAGGCCGCAAGCAGCGAACGAGGTGTTGCGTGGAAGCAGGGCGACTGGAAAAGTGGAAGCAGGTGCGCAGCAAGGGATTCGCGCGCTATGTGCTGGTCAAGGGCGTGCTGATGTGCGGGCTGCCCTTGTTCCTGGTGATGACCTTGTTCATGCGTCGCAATGGCATCGAACTGGAATTCGCAGGCCTGTCCCTGCTTCTTTTCATCGTCGGCGGCGCGGTGGTGGGCAGTGCGATGTGGGTGGTGCAGGAGCGCTTGTTCCGCAATGCCGTCAAGGCGTCCGACTGAGCGTTTCCGGATGCGGATTTCCCAGGCCTTCCGCCCACCATGGCATGCCGCTTTCCCGGACCGTGCGGCGCACGGCCACTGGCAGTGAGACCTTGCAAATGCACAAGCTGGCCCTGTTCTGCATGTTGTTGATCACCCCGCAGGTGCATGCCGCCGGGTACGGCGGTGCGAGCGGAAAGAATGCGCGCGGCGAAACCATCCACATCGGCGGCGACAATGCCGAGACCCTGGCCGTGCAGATAAATGCGCAGGACGGCGACTGGGTCGAAAGCTATGACATGCGGCAGGAATGCCCCACGTTCACGGACACCACGCTGGCCTGCCTGCCGGGGCGTGCATCGCCGTTGTCCGGTGCCACCTACACGATCACCACGTCGAAGCGCTGGAAGCCGTGCAATGTCGAGCCCTTCCATGACAAGTCCGCTGGCGAGGTGTACGTGTGCATCGCGGGCTGCAAGAACCCGCGCGTGCCGAAAATGTTCAAGGTGAGTCCGTGGGAATGCTAGTGCGGTCCCTGCTCAAATTCCCGCGGCACGGATCGCATGCCAGCCTCCGCGCCTGGCAGTCCGAACCACAGCCGCCGCCCAACCACGCGAGGCCACTGCCCATGCAAGACCGCACCCGCAAGACGATCTCCTGCCTGGGCACGCTGCTGCTGGCAGTCGCTGGCCTTGCTGGCGCATCGGCAGCGATGGCCGCTTCGTTTGACTGCGGAAAAGCAAAGACCGCCGTCGAGAAACAGATTTGCGCGGATCCGGAGTTGTCCGCGCTGGACGAGTACCTGGGCCGCTACTATTCGGCGGCGCGCACCGCACTCGCGCATGACGCGACCTGCCTGGCCGGCGACCAGCGCAACTGGCTGCGCACCGTGCGCGACACCTGCACCGATCCGGCCTGCCTCAAGCGCAGGTATTTGCAGCGACTCGCCGTGCTCGATGCCCTGCAGCCCGGCGCCAGCAGCCTGCGCGACATCGCGCTGCCCAACGACAACCCGCTGGTCTGGATCATCCCGCCCGCGCTGGACGAAGTGGCCGCGCCGCGCGACAGCCGCACGACTGCGCTGGTCGTGCGTGGAAAACTGCGGGATGAAGTCGCCGACGGCGACGGTTTCGTCATCGAGTCGACCGACGGTACGCGCCACCTGCTGCATGGATTGATGTTCCTGGAGTCGCCGACGGCCGAGCACTTGGCCAGCCTTGCCCGCATCCCCAAGACGCTGTACGAAGCGCGCGGCAGGCGGGAAACCATGGCGGGCGACGTAAGAGACTTCTCGCCTAGCAACTGCGCGTTCGTTTATCGCGTATCGCCATGATGGCGGGTCTTCTGTAAGCGACGCGACGCAGCACTGGACATGCAAGCGTCCAAGCCCTCTGGGAATCCAGATGCTTATGTCGCCAGCCTCAACGGCTGGCAACGCGAATGCGTGGAAAACCTGCGCGCCACGGTGCGTGCGGCCGCAGCGCTGGAGGAAGTAGTGAAGTGGCGGCATCTGGTCTACCTGTCGAACGGCCCCGTGCTGTTGATTCGTGCCGAAGAAACCCGCGTCCTCTTCGGCTTCTGGCGGGGCCAGCGCCTGCAGGCCATCGAGCCGCGACTGAAAGCCGGGGGCAAATATGAAATGGCCACGCTGGAATTGCGGGAAGGCATGGCGATCACCGCTGCGCGCGTGCGTCGGCTGGTGCGGGAAGCGGTGTCGCTCAACGAAACCTGCGGTGATCCGACCCGGGATGCGATGCCGGTGCGCGCCAAACCGAAGCCAGGTCGCGCCCGGTCCTGATCCGGACATTCGTGCGTCCATTGGGCGGCAGGGTACACCTGCCCCGCTTTTGATCCGCCACGCCGCAAACATTCATTTGCACCGCGAAAGCTGGGAAAATAACGCGCATCCCATTCCCCAAACATCCGGTCGTCGAATCCCATGAACGAGAACCCTGCTTCCTTCCAGCCGATCAACGCCCTGGAAGACGCCCTGGTCGAAGCGCAGGCGGGCCGCCTGGACGCGCAGGGATTCCTGGACACCTTGATGCGCGCGCAGGTGTTCGTGCTGATCGACAAGGATCCGAATGCGGAAGATTGGGACAACACCGCCACGCCACTGGTCCTTCCCAATGGCAACGGATTGCCAGTGGTCGCCGTATTCACCGCCGCGGAACGCTCGGAGCTCTGGCCGGCCAGGATTCCGCAGTTCCCGCACGGCTTGTCCACCGACTTCCGCACCTTGGTGGGCGGCATTGCCAAGGAAGTCGGCATCGTGATCAACCCGGGCCATGCCGCGGGACTGGAACTTTCGGCCGATCGCGTGTCGGCACTGGCAATGGGCGCGGTGCTACAGTGAGGTCCTGATCGAAGCATGGCCGCCGCGGCGCGCGCCGACGTCGCGACGCAGCGCGGCCGTTACTTTGGGCACGTGGGCGGGTCCGGCGATTTCCCTATGGTGTCGATGCACATCCCCGTGCATCCTGCGGAGCAAGCCGGCATGTTCAAGAAAATCGCCATCGGAATACTCGCGGTCGTGATCGTGTGCGGCGTTGCACGTTCCGGCTATGCGTTCGGCAAATACCTGGCACAAAAGGACAATGCACGCAGCGGGTCCGTGGCGACGCGCGCGCCCAACGCAGGTTGATGCGCTTGCGCCCGCAGGGCCGACGCAGCCACCCCTAGTCGCCATGCCGTACGCACTGTTCGCCACGCTGCTGGTCTCCGCCCTTTCCGTGCATTTCCTGCTGCGCGCGGACGCTTATCCGCGGACCAAGGCATTGGTTGGCATGGCGTGTCTGGTTTCGTTGCTGGTTCCGTACCTGGTCCCGCAATGGGCATTGGCCGGCACCTTGCTACAGGTCCTGCTCGGCATTGGCCTGCTGCTGCATGCGAAGTCGCAGGCGCGGGATCGCCGAGGAACCTGATCGTCGACGGCCCTGACCCTCCGGCGTGAAGGACGTGGATTGCGCACGGTTATGCTGCGCACACTTCCCGACATCCGGATGACCATCACGATGCGTGCATTCCTGCTGGCCTGCGCCCTGCTGCTGTCCACACCCGCGCATGCGCTGTACGACCCCGCGCCCGACACCCTGCTCGTGCAGATGCAAGGGGAATGGCAGGGCACGCTGACCTACAGTGATTACAGCGAAGCAGGGAAGCGGGTGACGTTGCCGACGCGCGTGTATATCGCGCCGGCGGCACCCGACAGCCTGACCCTGCATTACGTCTTCGACGACGGCCCGGGCAAGACCGTGTACTCGTACGAGAACATGCGTTTCGACCTGGCGGGCAATGAAGTCACGTGGCGTTCCGGCATCAGCGAAACCACGCAGACCCGATCGCGCATCGTCTCCAACGTGCAGGACGGCGGCGTGCGGCGCGTGGTATTCGAACGCAAGGACGGTGGGGACACGTTGCGCTACGCCTTGGAAAGTGGGCCGGGCGTGCTGGTTCTGCAGAAGGAAGAAGTGGGCGCGGATGGCGTGGCGCAGTTTCGCAATCGCTATGCGTTCACCCGCGCCGTGAAGTAGGTGCTGCCAGGGTTGCATCGCAGCATCTCTCTGCAAAGGTAGATGGCAAGCCTGTTCAAGCTAAGGTCTGAATAATGGACTCCGTTCGTGGTGAGCCTGTCGAACCACGCTCTTGGCGCAATATCCGGATTTCCGGTGGCGCGGTGTGTTGCACGCGAGAAGCGTGGTTCGACAGGCTCACCACGAACGGGACTCTATAAAGCTCACCACGAACAGGATTCTTTTTAACGAAATTCTTTGCAGCTCACGAAGCCGCGATTGCCCTGCGCGGTGACGATCCCCTCAACGCTCCGAAGGCCCGCCTTCGTCATGGCTGCGCGGCGTGAACAGGTGCGGCTGGATCAGTTCGATGAAGGCGCGTGCCTGCGGTGACAGGTACTTGCCCTTGCGCACCACCACGCCATAGCTGCGCGACGGGAACCACTCGCTCAGCGAGCGCGAGCCCAGCCGGTCATGGTCGGCGTCGGTCATGCACACCGAAGTGATGATGGAAATGCCCATGCCCATGGCCACGTATTGCTTGATCACTTCCCAGCCGCCCACTTCCAGCGCGACCGTGTACGGCACGCGGTTCTGCTGGAACACCAGGTCCACCAAGCGGTACGTCACCAGCCGCTTCGGCGGCAGGATCAGGCCGTAGGGGGACAGGTCCTCCAGCTTCAGGGTGCGCCGGGTGATCAGCGGGTGGTCGGGCGGGGCGATCAGCAGTGGCTCGAAGCGGTACACCGGCGCATAGCTGAGGTCGGCGGGCACATCCAGCATCGAGCCCACGGCCAGGTCCACCGCGTCCGAGCGCAGCAGGTCGGTGCCGTCGGCGCTGACCGCGTTGTGCAGGGTCAGGTGCACGTCCGGGTGCTGGCTGCGGAAGTGCTCCACGATCTTCGGCAGCAGGTACAGGATGGTGGAGCTGTTGGCGGCGATGTTGAGTTCGCC
>CALCNV010000050.1 GCA_937897645.1 uncultured Lysobacteraceae bacterium | reverse complement strand
TCACCCTGGCACAGCGCCTGCTGACCCAACCCCGGGCCCTGATGGATTACGTGGGAATGCTCCTGTGGCCGCGCGGCCCGCAAATGGGCCTCTATACCGATGACTTCTTAGTCAGCACTGGCCTGCTGTCGCCGCCATCCACGCTGCTCGCCTTGCTGGCACTGGCTGGACTAACGGCCGCGGCAACCGCCTTGCGCTACCGCGCACCCAGCGTGTGCGCGGGCTGGTGGTTCTTCTTGCTGGCCCACGCGGTCGAGTCCAGCTTCTTGCCCTTGGAAATGTATTACGAGCATCGCAACTACTTGCCGGCGCTGGGTCTGCTTTTGGCGGTGGTAGGTCTGATTGCTCTGGTGCCGGATTTCAAGACCAACACTTTGAGCCCGCGCAAACTGGGCTTGTTGGCGGCTTCTGGCTTGGCATTGGTACTGGGAATAGCCACGCTAGGGCGAGTGCTGATTTGGCAAGACATGGCAGGAATCACACAACAGGCGCTGCGATACCACCCAAACTCCCTCCGACTGCGCTCCGACCTGTCGTTCGAAGCTACCCGCCAAGGCGACTTGGACACCGCGATGATGCACATGCAGGCGCTTGCCGACAGCTCCTATCCTCGCAGTCGCCAGATTGGGCATCTGGGCATATTCACCCTGAAATGCATTCGCAAAGACCCACATCCAGGCACCTCGAACTTGCAGCAGGCAGCTGCCGAAGACCTACCCAAGCTGGACATCTACACAGCCCAGGTTTTTTACCGGCTGATGTTGTACAGCCGCAATCGCGGTTGTGGTGATGTCAGCGCAAACGTTATCGCCGACTACCTAGCCCTCATTCTGCAGAGGGCCTCCGCCCAGCCCGAAGACTCGGAAGTCAAATGGTATGCACGTCGCGAGCTGGCCGCGATGTACGTTTCCGCAAAGAACTGGCCTGCCGCGCGCGCGCATGCTTCATTGGCGTGGCATGGCAGCGCAAATGATCCTGTCAGTGGACTAGTACTGGTCTTGGCCTTGCATAACACCGGCGACACGGCCGGGGCTCGTCAGGTGTTGGCTCAGATTGAGGCTGCGCCACCTACCGATCCCGAAGGCTTGGCCAACCTGGCACATGTACGCAATGAGATGGCCAAAACACCCTGACCTACCGTGCCGTTCAATATGGGCAGCAAGTCGGCGCGCCTGATTGCACTGACGCGGCGCTTCCCAGAAACCCGCAATTCCGGACGCTGTATGTGCCAAACATGCAGGTATAAAGTTCGCCCGCTGGCATGACGCCGCTACCCATTTGGCGGTGCTCTAGAACAGGTTTTTGACCCCTTCTCCCCAATTCACGAATGTCGTAAAGGAATCGCGCAGTCCTCCATACACCAGCGGATTGGGACATTTGGCCCGCTTATTGCGTAACCTTGTGGACATAAGCCTGACGGATACCCACGCATGAACGTAGCGCTCGCCTCTAACGTCAATCTGGTCGGTATTACCGGCATTGCCCGCCGCCTGGTGCAAGATGGCGCACTGGACGAAGCCAGTGCGCGAGCTGCGATGGCCGCTGCTGCGGAGGCAAAGGTGCCGTTGGCGCAATGGGTCAACGAGAAGAAACTGGTCAGCGCCCCGCAGATGGCCGCGGCGAATGCCATCGAATTTGGTATTCCGCTGCTGGACGTCACCGCGTTCGACCCGTCGCAAAGCGCGCTGAAGCTCGTCAGTGAGGAACTGCTACAGAAACACCAGGTGCTGCCGCTGTTCAAGCGCGGCAACCGCCTGTTCGTGGGCGTGTCCGACCCTACCCGCACACACGCCCTGGACGAGATCAAGTTCCATACCAACCTGACGGTGGAACCTATCCTGGTCGCCGACGACGCCTTGCGCCGCGCACTGGAGCAATGGTCCAACGCTTCGGACGCGATGAGCAGCAATTTCGGCGACGACGACGAGGGCATGGATAACCTTGAAATCGGCACCGACGATGACTTGTCCAGTGCCGACAGCGGCGTGGACGCCAAGACCGACGACACCCCGGTGGTCAAGTTCGTCAACAAGGTGCTGATAGACGCCATCAAGCGCGGCGCGTCCGACATCCACTTCGAACCTTACGAAACCGACTACCGCGTGCGCCTGCGCATTGACGGCATCCTGAAGCAGGTGGCCAAAGCCCCGGTGAAATTGAACCAGCGGCTGGCTGCACGCCTGAAGGTCATGGCCCAGCTGGACATCGCCGAAAAACGCGTGCCGCAGGACGGCCGCATCAAGTTGAACCTCAGCAAGACCAAGCAGATCGACTTCCGCGTCAGCACCTTGCCCACCCTCTTCGGCGAGAAAATCGTGCTGCGTATCCTGGACGGCAGCGCCGCCAAGTTGGGCATCGACAAGCTTGGTTACGAGCCCGACCAGCAGGAATTGTTCGAGAACGCCATCCAGAAGCCCTACGGCATGGTGCTAGTCACCGGCCCCACGGGTTCAGGCAAAACCGTGTCGCTGTACACCGCACTGGGCATCCTGAACGACGAGATGCGCAACATCAGCACGGTGGAAGACCCGGTGGAAATTCGCCTGCCCGGCGTGAACCAGGTGCAGCAGAACACCAAGCGCGGCATGACCTTCGCCGCGGCCCTGCGCAGCTTCCTGCGCCAGGACCCGGACATCATCATGGTCGGCGAAATCCGCGACCTGGAAACCGCCGAGATTGCAGTCAAGGCGGCGCAGACCGGCCACATGGTGTTGTCCACCCTGCACACCAACGACGCACCGCAAACCATTGCCCGCCTGATGAACATGGGCATTGCCCCGTTCAACATCACCAGCTCGGTGACCCTGGTCATCGCCCAGCGCCTGGCGCGCCGTCTGTGCAGCAAGTGCAAGCGTTCCGTAGTGTTACCCGAGCATGCGCTGGTGGCGGAAGGATTTACCGAGGCTGACATCAAAGCCGGGTTCACGCTGTACGAGGCAGTGGGCTGCGACGAGTGCACCGAAGGTTACAAGGGCCGCACCGGTATCTATCAGGTGATGCCAATGAGCGATGAAATTGCCGCCATCGTCCTGGAAGGTGGCAACGCGATGCAGATTGCGGAAGCCTCCAGGAAAGCCGGCGTGCGCGACCTGCGCCAGTCCGCCCTGATGAAGGT
>CALCNV010000049.1 GCA_937897645.1 uncultured Lysobacteraceae bacterium | reverse complement strand
ACGCAGGCCGAGGGGCAATGAAAGAGAGCATCCTGGATGTACTGCTGTACCTGTTTGAACACTATTTCACCGAGGACGCGGACCCCGTCCGCGACCGCGACTCCATCCAGAACGGCCTGATCCAGGCCGGTTTCAGCCCGGCGGAAATCAACAAGGCCTTCGACTGGCTCGATGCCCTGGCGGAACAGCGCCCGGCGGCCAGCGAGCCGCGCATCGGCGGCCCCACCCGCGTCTACCACGGCCCCGAGCTGGAAAAGCTGGACGTGGAATGCCGTGGCTTCCTGCTGTTCCTGGAGCAGCACGGCGTACTCGACGCCGACCAGCGCGAGCTGGTGCTGGATCGGGCGATGGCCCTGGACCAGGACGAACTGGACCTTGACGACCTGAAATGGGTAGTGCTGATGGTGCTGTTCAACCAGCCCGGTTCCGAAGCCGCCTACGCGTGGATGGAAACCCAGATGTTCGACGACGAACCGGAGCCGGTGCATTAGGCCGGCGTTCGCACGCGACCGTACTCAACCCTTGTAGAGCCGAGCTTGCTTGGCTGCTTTTGCTCCGATGCATGAGCTGGAGCGGACCCGACTCGACCCAAATCCGGCAAGGGCACACATGACAGACCACAGTTACGTTTGCTCAAGTTGCGGCAAGACCCATGACGGACTGCCAACGGACTGGGGCTTTAAACTTCCCGATGAAATTTTCGACTTGTCTTATCTAGACAAATACCGCCGGTCTCGTTCAAACACCGACTTATGCTCTCTCGACGAGGGTCGCTTCTTCATCCGCGGCCTACTTGGGATTCCCTTCACCCATCAAGAGGGTGAGTTTGGCTGGGGCGTTTGGGCGGAGGTGTCGAAAGGGATTCATGATTTCTATGTCGACAATTACGATAACGAGCTGGCACTAGGCACGAAGGCCCAGGGCGTATTGGCCAACACCATTCCCGGTTTCCAACAGATCACTGGGCAGGCTGTTGAGATTGAGTTCCAAAATGCGAAGAGCCGCCCCTTCTTTACTTTCCCTCGATACGCCGAGCACGAATTAGCTACTGATCAAAGAGACGGTATAGGCCGACACAGGCACCACCAGTTTCTTGAGCTGTGTGGCCACTTCGACGACAGTGATACGTGACATTTCATTCGGCCCTCCGCTACGCGGGCCGATGTAAATCCAGGGCACTTCCAATGAACTCGACTAACGACTGGTACTACGCCGAACCCAACCAGCAGCGCCGGGGGCCATTGCCTGCGGAAAACCTGCGCGAACTGTTCCAGTCCAGCCGCATTGGCCTGGATACCCTGGTCTGGCGCGACGGCATGGCGCAATGGCGCCCGCTCTCCGAGTTCGCGGGCGAACTGGGACTGCTTGAGCTGACGTCTGCGCCGATGCCGCCGCCGTTGCCGCCGACCACCGCGACGCCGCCCCCCTATTCGGCACAGGCCGCACGCCCGGCCTCAGCCCCGCCTAAATCCGGCCTCTCCGGCTGCATGATCGCGCTCATCGTGGCGGCGGTGCTGTTCATTCCCATGGCTGGAATCCTGGCCGCGATTGCCCTGCCTGCCTACCAGGACTACACCCTGCGCGCCAAGGTCGCGTCCGCCATGCCGCTCGCGGCACCGCTCAAGGCCGCCGTGGCCGAACACTTCGACCAGCACCAGGCCTGCCCCAGCAATGACGACAGTGGCTTCAACGCGCCCGAAAGCTACGCGAGCGGGTTGGTGGCTGCGGCGACCGTGGGCAGGTTCGAAAGCGACCAGTGCGGCATCGAGCTCAGGCTGACCGTGCCCGGCAACGACAAACTGGACGGCAAGGCCGTGTGGTTCGAATACGACGCGTCCAGCCGCGCGTGGCAGTGCAGCTCGGAAATCGACGACGAGTATTTGCCGTCGACTTGCCGCGGCTGAAGAAGCACTTGAATGCCCCTGCAGGAGGGGCTTCAGCCCCGACAGCTCTTGGCCGAAAAGCGTCGGGGCTGAAGCCCCTCCCACAAGGGCACTCTCCCTCACACTAAAGCGTTGCGTCTATGCCGCGCCGATGACATGCGTTAACGTCCGCATTGATTCCACGGGGGAACAGCATGTCGAACTGGTATTACGCCGACGCCGAACGGCAGCGGCAGGGGCCGCTGACGGCGGAAGAACTGACGCAACGCTTCCACCAGGGCCGGCTGCGCCTGGACACGCTGGTGTGGCGCGACGGACTGGCCGAGTGGCAACCGCTGCGGGCCTTTACCGACGAACTGGCCCTGCACCAGGCGCCTGCGGAAATCTTCTACAACCCGGTTGAAGCGGTTGCGACGCCTGCCGCTGCCTCCACCATTGCGGGTGCCGCATCCGACACCGCTTGGGGCCCGAGTGCCGCTACGGCCACCGTGGCACCCGCGCTCCCTTCCTCGCCCTACGCCCCGCCTACGGCAGCCCTGGCTTCGGACGAAGCCTTCTATGCAGGTGGCGACGTGGTCCAGGCCGGTTTCTGGAAGCGCGTGGCCGCCTACCTGATCGACGCCTTCGCGGTGGGCATCGTCACCCAGATCGTGCAGATGGTGCTGATGGTGGGGTTCTTCGGCATGAACATGGGCAGCTTGGCCAGCAATCCGGAATCCATGTTCTCCGGTGCCACCGGCATCCTCTTCATACTGGCGGTGTACCTGATCCCGCTGGCCATGGGCGCGGCCTATTACGCCGCGTTCCACGCTTCGTCCAAGCAGGCCACGCTGGGCAAGATGGCGGTGGGCATCAAGGTGGTGCGCACCGACGGCACCCGCATCAGCGTGGCGCGGGGCGTCGGCCGCTACTTCGGCTTCATGCTGAGCTCCATCATCATGGGCATCGGCCTGCTGATGGCCGCCTTCACCGAGCGCAAGCAGGGCCTGCACGACATGATCTGCGACACCCTGGTCGTGGACAAATGGGCCTACACCGCCCATCCGGAATGGCAGAACCGCCAGCTGGGCACGGTCACCGTGGTCATCCTGGCGGTGTTCGGGCTGCTGATCGTGGGCCTGTTCCTGCTCTTCGCCGTGGTCATGGGACTGGCGATTTCAGGCGCCAATTGAGGCCCGAGCCGGAAATGCCTGCTTGACAGGCACCCATCCGGCGTGATTCCACTATAAATAGGCAGAACCTGAACGCCCGGGGCACACACCCCGGGCGTTGGCTTCTGCCGCCCCCTCATTTCAAGGACACTCGCCGGCCCGACCGGCGCCTGAACCCAACCGGACATGCCCAAGCACCTGCTCATCGTCGAATCGCCGGCCAAAGCCAAGACGATCAACAAATACCTCGGCAAGGACTTCACCGTCCTGGCTTCCTACGGCCATGTCCGCGACCTGGTGCCGAAGGAAGGTGCGGTCGATCCGGACAACCAGTTCGCGATGCGCTACGACCTGATCGAAAAGAACGAGAAGCACGTCGACGCCATCGCCAAGGCCGCCAAGGGCGCCGACGACATCTTCCTGGCCACCGACCCGGACCGCGAGGGCGAAGCCATCAGCTGGCACATCGCCGAGATCCTGAAGGAACGCGGCCTGCTGAAGGACAAGCCGCTGCACCGCGTGGTGTTCACCGAGATCACCCC
>CALCNV010000048.1 GCA_937897645.1 uncultured Lysobacteraceae bacterium | reverse complement strand
AGGCGTATCCGGACGAGACCCAGTTCGACCGCAAGAGCGATTACTACGACCCCAAGGCCACGCGCGACGAACCGCGCTGGATGCTGGTGGACGTGGCGTTCGAGCGCAAGCTGAAGCGTGTGATACCACTGGAGGAAATCAGGCAGCATTCCGACAGGCTGGGCGAAGGTTTCGCCCTCACCAGCAAGGGCACGCGCCTGTCCGTCATGCCAGTCACCGCGGCGCAGTGGAAATTATTGCTTTCCCTGGAATGAATGATCGACGGTAGGCGCGCCCCATGGGCGCGAACTCCTGTCGTCTACGTATGCAAAACACAAGAGCTCGCGCCCATGGGGCGCTCCTACCAAAGACAGGATTCCTCATGTCGCAGAACGAAGCAAAACGCCTGGCTGCCGAAAAGGCCATCGAATACGTCGAAGACGGCATGATCGTCGGCGTTGGCACAGGCTCTACCGTGGCGTTTTTCATCGACGCCTTGGCGAAGATCAAGCACCGGATCGCCGGTACGGTCTCCAGTTCCGACCAGAGCACCGAACGCCTGCGCGCGCACGGCATCGAAGTGATGGAGCTCAACAACACCGGTGACCTTGCCTTGTATGTGGACGGCGCTGACGAATGCGACCCGCACAAGCGCTTGATCAAGGGCGGCGGTGCCGCGCTGACCCGCGAAAAAATCATTGCCGAAGCCAGCGAGAAATTCGTCTGCATCATCGACCCGGTGAAACTGGTGCCGGTGCTGGGCAAGTTTCCCCTGCCGATCGAAGTCATCCCCATGGCGCGCAGCTTGGCGGCACGCCAGATACTCGCCTTGACCGGCGGGCAGCCGGTCTGGCGCGACGGCGTAGTCACCGACAATGGCAACGTGATCATCGACGTGCACGGCCTGTCCATCATTGATCCGGTGGCAATGGAATGCGAGTTGTCGCAGATCCCGGGCGTGGTGTCGGTAGGCCTCTTCGCCCGTCGCGCGGCGGACGTGGTGATCATCGGTGGCGACCCACCGAAAGTGCTGTAAGCGGTGAGTCCGCCCGCTTGTGTGGGAGGGGCTTCGGCCCCGGCGCCGTTTACCAGAAACATGTGATCGTGCGCATGGCAAGACCGCTTCCACAGCTGAAACACCATGCTGGCCAGTCACACGACAGCACCAACGCGGACGTGGCCCTGTTGCCAGCACCGCCTTAGACTAGCCGCCCGACCCGAACGGTATCCGCCATGTTCCAGCCGCGCATCGTCCTGCTTGCCTTCGCCTTCCTGCTGAGTGGCTGCGCCAATGCCGGCAGTTGGGTGGAACTGGCCGGCCAGCGCTACCCGGTGGAAGTGGCGGATGACGACGCTGAGCGTGCGCGCGGACTCATGTTTCGCGATGAATTGGCAACCGGCACCGGGATGCTGTTCCTGCATGATCGCGAGGAGCCGCAGGCGTACTGGATGAAGAACACGAAAATCCCGCTGGATATCCTCTACTTCGATAACGCGCGCACGCTGGTGGCGCAGCAACGCGACGTGCCGCCTTGCTCCGCAGGTAATGGTTGCCCGTCCTACCCCAGCAAGGCGCCTGCGCGTTACGTGCTGGAACTGAATGCCGGCGAAGCGGCGAAGCTAGCGCTGGAGAATGGCGCAACGCTCACGTTCAGCAGTGATATTCAAATGCCCGATTAGGGCTTGATTGTCGAACCAATCGGTCGCACTCTTGGGGCATGGGGGAACGACTGACATTGCCGGACTGGAGTTCGCTGGCGGCGCAGGCTGACGAGACCGTGCCCCTGCTGGAAACCGCGCTGCTGATCGCGCGCGACGAATACCCCGACCTCGACGCCGACCTGTACGACACCCTGGCGCAAAGCCACGCCGAGCACCTGCGCCCGGAAATAGACGCCATCGATGCCTGGCCGATGAAGATGGCGGCGATCAACCGGCACCTGTTCGAGGAACTGGGCTACACCGGCAACCACGACGAATACTACGACCCGCGCAACAGCTACTTGAACGAAGTGTTCGAGCGCCGCCTGGGCAATCCGATCACCCTGGCCATGGTGCAGATGGAAGTCGCGCGCCGACTGGGCGTGCCGCTGGACGGCGTGTCCTTCCCCGGGCATTTCCTGGTGCGCCTGCCGGTGGACGACGGCATCCTGGTGATGGATCCGTTCAACGGCGGTCGCCCGCTGGGTGCGGATGAACTGCGTGAACGCGCCAAGCCGCACCTGGGTGGCGACATTCCCGATGACAACGCCTTGATGCACATCCTGGACCCGGCCTCGCACCGCGCCATCCTGATCCGCATGCTGCGCAACCTGCACGGCGTGTATGCCGAACGCGACCAGTGGGATCGCGCCGCGCGCAGCGCCGACCGCGTGCTGAAGCTGTCACCCGAGCAACCCGAGGCGCTACGCGACCGCGGCCTGGCCTACCTGAACATGGATTACAAACAGGGCGCGCGTCACGACCTGTCACGCTACCTGCAACTGGCCCCGCAGGCCGACGACGCCCACGCCCTGCGCGAGCGCGTGGTGGAGTTGAACACCAGCAAGTACCGCATGCATTGATACCTGTAGGAGCGGGCCCTGCCCGCGATGCTCTTGCCTTGGACCTACAAAGAAATAGGCATCGCGGGCAGGGCCCGCTCCTACAAATCGTCAATCCACCTCGATCATCTCGAAATCATCCTTGCCTACGCCGCAGTCCGGGCAAGTCCAGGAATCGGGGATGTCCTTCCAGCGTGTACCGGGCGCCAGGCCCTCTTCCGGCAGGCCCTTGGCTTCGTCATAGATGAAGCCGCAGACGACGCACATCCAGGTCTGGTAACGGGCGATGGTGTCGGCGGCGTCGGTCATCGGGGGATAATGTCGGGGAAGCGGGCGCCCATTGTCCCATTCCCCACCCCGCACCGGAAGTTT
>CALCNV010000047.1 GCA_937897645.1 uncultured Lysobacteraceae bacterium | reverse complement strand
GGCGGTGCCTGGCTGATGCGCGACGGCCACGCCCACGACCTCAACAAACGGGGTGCGTTCCTGCACCTGATGGCCGACGCCGCCGTGTCGCTGGCGGCGGTGCTGGCCGGTGCCGGCATGCTGGCGTTCGGTTGGGCCTGGCTGGACCCGGCCACCGCCCTGCTGGTGGGCGTGGTGATCGCCGTGGGCACCTATGGCCTGTTGCGCCAGAGCTTCAATGCGGCCATGGATGCCGTTCCAGACAGTGTCGACCACGCGGAAGTGAATGCATTCCTCGCTGCCCAGCCCGGCGTGACGGCCGTGCACCATCTTCATATCTGGCCGCTCGGCGCGGGCGAAATCGCCTTGACCGCACATCTCGTCCGCCCCGAGGACGCCGACCACGACGCCTTCATCGATGCCACCACGCACGACCTGGACCACCGCTTCGGCATCAACCACGCCACCCTGCAGATCGAACGCGGCAGCATCTGCGAGCACGACCTGCACGATGCCGCGCCGCATCATTCGCATTGACCCAGCACCGGGCCAGTCTGCGGGCCGGCGGTGACCCGGGATACCTCTGCCCGCCTCCCGTATAATTGCCGGCTTATCGAAATCAGCACGGAACCGGCGATGCTCAACGAAATCAAGAAAGACGCGCAGGCGCGCATGACCAAGAGCATCGACGCCTTGCGCCACACGCTGGTCAAGGTGCGCACCGGGCGTGCGTCCACCGCACTGGTCGAACACCTCAAGGTGAACTACTACGGGTCCGACATGCCGCTGTCGCAGGTGGCCAGCGTGACCATCGCCGACGCGCGCTCGCTGACCATCACCCCGTGGGAAAAGCAGATGGTCAGCGCCGTGGAAAAGGCCATCCTGGCCTCGGACCTGGGCCTGACCCCGAACACGGCAGGCACGGTGATCCGCCTGAACCTGCCGGCGTTGACCGAAGAACGCCGCAAGGAACTGTCCAAGGTGGTGCACGCCGAAGGCGAAGACACCAAGATCGCCGTCCGCAACATCCGCCGTGACGCCAACCAGCAGGTCAAGGACCTGTTGAAGGAAAAGCAGATCACCGAGGACGAGGAAAGCAGGACCCAGGACGAGATCCAGAAAATCACCGACAAGGCCATCAAGGATGTCGATGACGTGGTGAAGGCAAAAGAGCAGGAACTCATGTCCGTCTGACGCAGTCGCACATCCGATGACTGCCATGCCGCCCAATCCCACCCCCGCGATTCCGCGACACCTTGCCGTCATCATGGACGGCAACGGGCGCTGGGCCGAACGCCGCAAGCGCCCACGCATCATCGGCCACCGCGCCGGCGCACGCGCGGTCAACGTCTGCATCGATTTCTGCATCGAGCGCGGCGTGCAAGCGCTGACCCTGTTCGCCTTCTCCAGCGAAAACTGGGGCCGTCCACAGGATGAAGTCGGTGCTTTGATGAAGCTGTTCCTCAATGCGCTGGACCGTGAAGTCGAGGAACTGGACCGGCGCGGCGTGCGCATACGCTTCATCGGCGAACGCGAGCGCTTCTCCGATGGCATCCGCGAGCGCATGGCCGCTGCGGAAGCGCAAACCGCTGGCAATGCCCGCTTGCACCTGGTGATCGCCGCCAGCTATGGCGGACGCCAGGACATTGCCCAGGCCGCACGCGCATTGGCGGCTGACGTGGCCGCGGGCCGGCTGCGCGCCGAGGATATCGACGAAGCCGCGATGGCGTCGAAAATGTCGTTGGCCGACCTGCCGCCGCCCGATCTTTTCATCCGCACCGGCGGCGACCACCGCATCAGCAACTTCCTGCTGTGGCAACTGGCGTATACCGAACTGTGGTTCACCGACCTGCTGTGGCCCGAACTGGATGCCACCACCCTGCAACATGCGCTGGATGATTTCGCCGGCCGCGAACGCCGTTTCGGCCTGACCAGCGCACAAGTGGCCAACGCCACCCCGGAGCACCTACCCGCATGACCAAGACCCGAGTCATCGCCGCGCTGGTCATGGCGCCTGTCGCCATTGCCGCCATCCTCCTGCTGCCCACGCCCTGGCTGGTGGCACTGGTCGCGCTGGTCTTCCTGGTAGGCCTGTGGGAATGGTTCAAGCTGGCCGAGATCGACGACACTTTGTCGCGCACCGTGCTGCTGGTCGCCAACCTGTTGTTGATGGTGTTGCTGGTGTGGGCATCGGCGGGTTCGATGGTGCTGTTCCAGATCGTGACCCTGGTGGGCGTGGCGTGGTGGTGCCTGGCCTTGCTCTGGCTGCGCTTCTTCAACTTCGCCTCCGACCACGAAACCTATGCGCGCGTGTTCAAGCTGGCGGCTGGCACGCTGGCCGTGATTCCAGCCTGGTGCGCGCTGGGCTTGATCCATGCCAGCCAGCCCAATGGCCACCTGTGGCTGTTCGCGGCATTGAGCATCGTCTGGGCAGCCGACAGTGGCGCGTATTTCGCAGGCAGGGCGCTGGGCGGCAAGTTGTTTGGAAGCCGCAAGCTGGCGCCACGCATCAGTCCCAACAAGACGCTTGAAGGCCTGCTGGGCGGACTGGTGGCGGGCGTGGCCTGTGGCCTGTTCTTTGCATCGCTGGCCGGCATGACCCTGGCGCAGGTACCGGCCGTGGCCCTGGTGGCGGTGGTCACCGTGTTGTTCTCGGTGGTCGGCGACCTGTTCGAGAGCCTGTTGAAGCGCCATGTCGGTGCCAAGGATTCCGGCAACCTGATTCCTGGCCACGGCGGCGTGCTGGATCGACTGGATGGCGTGCTGGCTGCGTTGCCGATCTTCGCGCTGGGCAAGGAACTGTTCGGTTTCTGACATGGCCGCCGTGCGCAACATCGCCGTGCTGGGCGCGACGGGTTCGATCGGAACCTCGGCGCTGGACGTGATTGCACGGCATCCCGGGCGACTGCGTGCGAGCGTGCTGGCTGCCGGCACGCAAGTGCATGCCTTGCTGGCCCTGTGCATTGCCCACGCGCCCGCGCATGCGGTGATCGCGGACGAATCCCGATACGCCGAGCTGCGTGATGGCTTGCGCGACGCAGGCCTGTCCACGCAGGCGCACGCGGGCGCCGGCGCCCTGGATGCATTGGTCTCGGGCGATGCCTGTGACACCGTGGTCGCCGCGATCGTAGGTGCCGCGGGGCTGTCGTCCACGCTCGCGGCGGCGCGCGCGGGCAAGCGATTGTTGCTGGCGAACAAGGAATCGCTGGTACTCGCCGGCGAAATGCTGATGGCGGCCGCCAACCGCGCAAATGCCGAAATCATCCCGATCGACAGCGAACACAACGCGATCTTCCAGTGCCTGCGTTCACGCGACACTCAGGGCGATGTGCGACGGATCGTGCTGACGGCATCGGGCGGTCCGTTCCGTGGGCGCAGCCGTGACGCACTGGCCAGCGTGACGCCGGCACAGGCCATCGCCCATCCGAAGTGGTCGATGGGCCCGAAGATCTCGGTCGATTCCGCCACCCTGATGAACAAGGGCCTGGAACTGATCGAGGCCCACCATCTGTTCGATATTCCCGGCGAAAAGCTTGCCGTGCTGGTGCACCCACAAAGCCTGGTGCATTCCCTGGTGGAATTCGTGGACGGCTCGACGCTGGCGCAACTCGGCCTGCCGGACATGCGCACGTCGCTAGCGGTGGGGCTGGGCTGGCCGCAACGCATCGACTCCGGCGTCGCTGGCCTGGACCTGCTGGCACAGGGCCGGCTGGATTTCGAAGCGCCAGACCTGCAGGCGTTCCCCTGCCTGCGCCTGGCCTGGCAGGCACTCGAGGCGGGTGGCACGGCGCCGGCCGTGTTGAACGCAGCCAATGAAGTGGCGGTTTCAGCCTTTCTTCAGGGCCGGATCGGTTTCCTAGGCATCCCCGCGCTGGTCGAGGATGCACTCGCCGCGTTGCCCACCACGCCCGCCACGTCGCTGGAGGTGTTGCTGGCAGCCGATGCACGGGCACGCCACCTCACCGAACACGCAGTCACAGGCCACGCCCTTACCGCATGAGTGACATCGTTGGCTCAATCTGGTGGATGATCGTGGCCTTGGGCGTCCTGGTGACGTTCCATGAGTTCGGGCATTACTGGGTGGCCAAACGCTGCGGCGTGAAGGTGCTGCGCTTCTCGGTGGGCTTCGGTACGCCGCTGTGGTCGCGGCATGACCGCCACGGCACCGAGTTCGCGGTGGCCGCGATTCCCTTGGGTGGCTACGTCAAGATGCTGGACGAAGCCGAAGGCGACGTGCCCGCTTCCGAGCTTTCCCAGGCGTTCAACCGCAAGCCGGTCCTGCAGCGCATCGCCATCGTGGCGGCCGGCCCCATCGCCAACCTGGTGCTGTGCGTGGCCCTGCTGTGGGCGATGTTCGTGATCGGGCGCCATGACTACAGCGCCACCGTTGGCCAGGCCCAGGGCATAGCGGCGCAGGCTGGATTCATGGCAGGCGACCGCATCGAATCGATCGACGGCCAGCCGGTGAAGACCTGGGGCGATGCCCTGCAGTCGATGACCAAGGCCGGCATGGACGGGCGCGACCTGCAGGTGGAGGTCGTCGACCACCAAGGTACGGCGCATGCGCGCAACCTGCCGCTGTCCAATCTCGAGCCAGGCTTCGACCAGGAAAACGTGGCAGGCCTGGCTGGCTTTGCCTGGCGGCACCAGACGCTTCCTGCCGTGGTCGAACAGACCAAGCCCGACTTCCCCGCGGCGAAGGTGTTGCTGCCTGGCGACCGCATCACCGCCATCGACGGCCGACCCGTGCACAGCTTCGGGGACATCTCCCCGCTGGTGCAGGTCTTGGGCAAGCATGGCGGCACCGCCATGATCGAAGTGGAGCGCAAGGGCGAGCGACTGGCGCTGGAGATACAGCCGGTGTGGTTCAGCGACCCGGCCGCAGGTCGTGACTACTGGTCGCTTGGCATCCTGCCGCCCACGCAGGCGCAGCCCGCCGCCTACGACGCCGTGCAGCGCTACGGTCCACTGGCGGCCATTCCCGCTGCATTCCGTGAAACCGGCAGGCTGGCCAGCGAATCACTGGGCATGATCCGGCGCATGCTGACCGGCCATGCCTCGGTCAAGAACATTTCCGGCCCCATCACCATCGCCCAGGTGGCCAATGCGACGGCCAAGCGCGGCGTCGACTGGTTCCTGTATTTCCTCGCCCTGCTCTCGCTCAGCCTGGCCATCATCAACCTTCTGCCCATCCCGGTCTTGGACGGCGGGCACCTGCTGTATTACCTTATAGAGTTGGTCAAGGGCAGTCCGCTGAGTGAGCGGGCCATGGCCACCGGGCAATACGTGGGCCTGGCCATGCTGGCCAGCCTGATGGGTCTGGCGTTCTACAACGACATCCTCCGCCTGGTGACTTGATGGCCCTTATTTCCCGGTTTCTACCCGGTTTTGCCTTGGACTTTACGCCGGCTCCCCTTCGGCACCCCCCTGTGACTGAGCAGGAACGTGCTTTTGCACTTGCACCCACCCAATCGGATGTAACGATGACGCAACTCCCCACCCGCCGCCTGCTCGCCCTCGCCCTGGCCTCGGCCATCGCCCTGCCGGCGTGGGCGCAGACGACGGAACCCTACCTCGCCACGCCTGCCAGCATGGCGAACTTCACGGCCAGCGACATCCGCATCGACGGCCTGCAGCGCATTTCCGCAGGCACGGTGTTGACCTACCTGCCGATCGAACGCGGTGACGTGGTCGACGCCAGCAAGGTCAGCGAATCCATCCGTGCCCTGTACAAGACGGGCTTCTTCGAAGACGTGAACCTCGACCGCCAAGGCAACATCCTAGTGATCACGCTGAAGGAACGGCCGGCCATCAACAAGCTGACCTTGACTGGCAACAAGGACATCAAGACCGAAGACCTGATGAAGGGCCTGCAGGACATCGGCCTGACCGAAGGCGAAACCTTCGATCGCCTGGCGCTGGACCGCGTGACCCAGGAATTGACCCGCCAGTACAACAACCGCGGCAAGTACAACGTCGAGATCAACCCGACCGTTTCCCCGCTCGACCGCAACCGCGTCGACGTCACCATCACCGTGAAGGAAGGCAAGGCCGCCAAGATCCGCCACGTCAACCTGGTCGGCACCGAAACCTTCGAGAACAAGGACATCCTGGAGAACTGGGAGTCCAAGGAGAGCAACTGGCTGTCGTGGTACCGCCGCGACGACCAGTACTCCAAGGAAAAGCTGTCCGGCGACATGGAGAAGTTGAACTCCTATTACCTGGATCGCGGCTACGTCGACTTCAGCCTGGATTCCACCCAGGTCTCCATCAGCCCCGACAAGCGCGACATGTTCATCACCGCCGGCCTCAGCGAGGGCGTGCAGTACAAGTTCTCCACCATCAAGATCACCGGCGACACCATATTGCCGGTGGAGGACCTTGAGAAATTCGTGCTGTTCAAGGAAGGACAGGTGTTCTCGCGCGCCCTGCTCGAATACACCTCCGACGCCATCACCTCCACCCTTGGCAACATCGGCTACGCTTTCGCCCAGGTGAACCCGATCCCGACCGTGGACCGTGAAAACCAGACCGTGGCCATCAACCTGCAGGTCGTACCCGGCCCGCGCGTCAACGTGCGCCGCATCGTGTTCAAGGGCAACACCCGTTCGGCCGACGAAGTACTGCGCCGCGAAATGCGCCAGTTCGAGGAGTCCTGGTATTCGCAGGCCGCGATCGACCGTTCCAAGATCCGCCTGCAGCGCCTCGGCTACTTCGAGAGCGTCGATGTGGAAACACCGGCCGTGCCCGGCACCAACGACCAGGTCGACGTGGTGTTCAACGTCAAGGAAACCACGTCCGGCAGCTTCGTGTTCGGCCTAGGCTACTCGCAGCTGTCCGGCTTGACCACCTCGATCCAGCTGTCGCAGAACAACTTCCTGGGTGGCGGCAACCGCGTATCGATCGAAGCACAGCGCAGCGACTACCTGCAGCGCTACTCGTTCTCGTTCGTCAACCCGTTCTTCACCGACGAAGGCATGTCGCTGGGCTACAACCTGTGGTGGCGCGAGTTCGATTACTCGAGCTTCAACACCGCCCAGTACTCCACCACCAGCGCGGCCGCGCAGGGCGTGCTGGGCCTGCCCATCACCGAGAACGACACCGTCTCCCTGCTGTTCGGCATCGATACCAACGAAATCCTGACCTTCGCCGGATCGACGCCGCAATCGATCATCGACTACGTTGACGCGGTCGGCCAACGCACCTTCCACGCCTGGCGTACTGAATTGGGCTGGGCGCGCGACACGCGCAACGACTTCTTCATGCCGACCCGCGGCACCTTCCAGCGCGTGTCCGCGGAAATCACCCTGCCCGGCTCCACCGTCGAGTACTACAAGGTCAACTACGAGTTCTCCAAGTACTGGCCGATCAGTCCGTACCTGGTACTGAACACGCGTGCCGAAATCGGCTATGGCGACAGTTACGGCAGTGACATCGTGCGCACCATATGCACAGTCAATCCGACGCCGCCGCTTATTCCCACTGGTTCGAGTGGCACGGCGTCCGCTACAAACAGCATCTGTGCTGACGGGGGAGGCTTCGTCAGCGACACGCTCGTCGCCACCGGCCTTCCGTTCTTCGAGAACTTCTACGCAGGCGGCGTGCGCTCGGTGCGTGGCTTCCGCGACAATACGCTGGGCCCGCGCTCGGAATCATTGAGCGGCTACACCGGGCAGCCCCTGGGTGGCGCGGTGAAGACCACCGGCTCACTGGAAATGTATTTCCCGAAACTATTCGACTCCAAGGCCGCGCGCATCTCCGCGTTCGTGGACGTTGGCAACGTGTTCGCCGCGCCCTCGGATTTCGATGCCGGCGAGTTACGCGGATCGGCCGGCGTCGCCCTGTTGTGGCGCGCACCGGTAGGCCCGATCTCCATCAGCTACGCCTACCCGCTGCGCAAGGAGGACGATGACGAGATCGAGCGCCTGCAGTTCACCTTCGGTGGCGCGTTCTGACCACGGCCACGGGGTAGCACCAGCACCAGCGAAAGGCCCGGCCATGTCCGGGCCTTTCTTTTACCCGGCGACGGACAAGACGTTAAACTGTGCCCCAGTGAACACTTCCCCCAACCCCAGGAAAGTCACCGCCAACGAACTCGCCGAGCGCTTCGGCCTGTCCGTGCAGGGCGATGGCAGCGTGGGCGTGCATGGGGTTGCAACCCTGGCCGGTGCTGGAGCAGGGCAACTCGCCTTCCTGGCCAATTCGCGTTACCGCAGCCAGCTTGCGGGCAGCGGCGCCTCCATCGTCGTGCTGCGCGAGGAAGACGCCGCCTCCGCGCCCGGGACGGCGCTGGTGGCCAAGGACCCGTACACCGCATTTGCCAAGATCGCCGCCTTGTTCGATACGCAGCCCGCGCGTGATGCCGGCATCCATCCCAGCGCGGTGATCGATGCCAGCGCGTCGGTTGCAGCTTCCGCGCATATCGGGCCGTTCGTGGTGATCGGCGCCAACAGCCGGATCGGCGAGGGTTGCGTGATCGGCCCGGGTTGCGTGATCGGCGAAGATTGCGAAATCGGCGCGGGCAGCGAACTGGTCGCGCGCGTGACCCTGGTGATGCGCGTGCGCCTGGGGCAGCGCGTACGCATCCACGCCGGTGCCGTGTTGGGCACGGATGGGTTTGGCCTGGCCATGGATGCCGGGCGCTGGATCAAGGTGCCGCAGCTCGGCGGCGTGGTGGTCGGTGACGACTGCGAGATCGGTGCCAATACCTGCATCGACCGCGGCGCGCTGGACGACACCGTGCTGGAAGAAGACGTACGCCTCGATAACCAGATCCAGATTGGCCACAACGTGCATATCGGTGCCCACACCGCCATGGCCGGCTGCAGCGCGGCCGCGGGCAGCGCCAGGATTGGTCGCTACTGCCTGATCGGCGGCGGCGCCGGCGTGCTCGGCCACCTCGAGGTCTGCGACAAGGTGATGGTCACCGCCATGTCGCTGGTCACCCATTCCATACGCGAGCCGGGCGAATATTCATCCGGCACGCCGTTGACCGACAACCGCACGTGGCGCAAGAACGCCGCGCGCTTCAAGCAGCTGGATGCACTGGCGCGTCGCGTGCCCGGCATTCGCAAGGAGGAAGAATGAGCGAACCCGTGAAGTTGCCGATCCACGTGACCGATATCCAGAAGTTGCTGCCGCACCGCTACCCGTTCCTGCTGGTGGACCGCGTGGTGGAACTCGAAGCGCACAAGAGCATCGTGGCGCTGAAGAACGTCAGCATCAACGAGCCGTTCTTCCAGGGCCACTTCGAAGGACACCCGGTCATGCCCGGCGTACTGGTGATCGAGGCGCTGGCACAGGCCGGCGGCTTGCTGACCCAGCTCTCGCGCGGCACCGTCGCCGCCGACAAGCTGTTCTACCTGGTCAAGATAGACAACGCGCGTTTCTCGCGCATGGTGGTGCCGGGCGACGTGCTGGAACTGCACGTGCAGATCAAGCGCATCATCCGCACCATGACCTTCTACACCTGCGTGGCGCGGGTGGGTGGCGAAGAAGTCGCCTCCGCCGACGTGCTCTGCGCCGAGACCGACAAGGAATAAGCGCATGGCCGACACGCCTGCCCTGCACCCGACTGCGTCCATCCACCCGGCCGCCAGGTTGGGTACGAACGTGCGTGTCGGCGCGTTCACCGTGATCGATGCCGACGTGGAGATCGGCGACGGTTGCGTGATCGGCCCGCATTGCAGCATCACCGGCGGCACGCGCATGGGCAATGACAACCACGTCGTCGGCCATGCCGCGATTGGCGGCGACCCGCAGGACAAGAAATTCAAGGGCGAACGCAGCGAACTGGTGATCGGCCACCGCAACTTGATCCGCGAATTCACCACCCTCAACCGCGGCACCGGCGATGGCGGCGGCATCACCCGCATGGGCGACGACAACTGGCTGCTGGCGTACACGCATGTCGCGCATGACTGCGTCGTCGGCAACCACTGCGTGTTCTCCAACAACACCACGCTGGCCGGCCATGTGCAGGTCGGCAACTGGGTGATCATCAGCGGCTTCGCCGGTGCACACCAGTTCTGCAGGATCGGCGACCACGCCTTCCTCGGCATGGGCGCGCTGATCAGCGGCGACGTCCCGCCCTACACCATGGTCGGCACCGATACGCAGGGCCGCGCACGCGGCATCAACAGCGAAGGCCTGAAGCGCCGCGGCTTCGACAGCGAACGCATCACCGCTATCAAGCGCGCCTACCGCACGCTGTACGTGGCCGGCCTGCCGCTGGTCGAAGCCAAGCAGCAACTGGCAGAGCAGGCCCAGGCCAGCGACGACGTGCGCGCCATGCTGGAATTCATCGAAAGCGGCGAACGGCCGTTGCTGCGGTGAACGCGGGTGAATAGCGGTAGCGAGGAACGAGGAACGAGGAACGGAGGCGAGCCGCCGCGTTCCACCCTCAATTCCGTCGCGATCACTCCGAAACGCATTGCGCTGGCAGCCGGGGAAGCCTCCGGCGATGGGCTCGGTGCCGGCTTGATCGATGAGTTGCGCAAACGCTTTCCGAATGCGGAATTCGTCGGCATCGGCGGCGACGCCATGCGCCACGCAGGTTGCGAAACCTGGCACCATGCCAGCGAACTTTCCGTGATGGGCCTGGCCGAAGTCCTGCGCCACCTGCCGCGCTTGCTGAAACTGCGGCGCGAATTCCGCGAACGCCTGCTCGCGTGGCAACCGGATGTATTCATCGGCATCGACGCACCGGACTTCAACCTGGGCGTCGAGCGCTGGTTGAAGCACCGCGGCATCCGCACCGTGCACTACGTCAGTCCATCGGTATGGGCATGGCGTCAGAAGCGTGCGGCAAAAATCGGCATGAGCGCAGACCGGGTGTTGTGCCTGTTCCCGATGGAGCCGGCGATCTACGCCAAACACGGCGTCGATGCGCGTTTCGTCGGCCACCCCATGGCGGACGCCCTACCCTTGGATCCCGATCGCGCTGCCGCACGCGCCGCGCTCGGCGTACCGATGGACGTGCCCGTGCTGGCGCTGCTGCCCGGCAGTCGGCTCGGGGAAGTCGGTCGCCTCGCCCAACCCTTCCTGGATGCAGCCCGCATCGTCGCGGAAGCCACGCCACGCCTGAAGGTGCTGATTCCCGCCGCCAACGACGAATGCAAGGCCGTGCTTGCACCATTGCTTGCGGCCACACCGTTCCCCAGCCCGCGTCCACGCCTGCTGGACGGCCAGGCCCGCGAGGCCATGATCGCGGCCGATGTGGTGCTGCTGGCCTCGGGCACCGCGACGCTGGAGGCCATGCTGGCCAAGCGCGCGATGGTCGTCGGTTACAGAATCGCGCCGCTGACCTATCGCATCGTCAAGACCTTCGGCATGTTGAAGGTGGAACGCTACGCCTTGCCGAACGTACTGGCCGGCGAAGACCTTGCGCCGGAGTTGATGCAGGACGACTGCACGGCCGGGAAACTTGCCGCTGCCGTGCTGGAATGGCTCGCGCATCCCGAACGCATCGCCGCGTTGCAGCCCAGATACCTGCAGTTGCACGAGGCATTGCGCCAGGATGCGTCCGCACGCGCGGCGGATGCGGTGGCGGAATTGCTGGTTTCGCAGGGTATAGCGAATGGAGAGTCGGGAATGGGAGCGAACGTTTGAACCGTCACCCGTCGGCGTTGCACGATTCCCTGTTCCCCATTCCCCGTTCCCCCTTGGTCGCAGGCGTCGATGAAGCCGGTCGCGGTCCGTTGGCTGGTCCGGTCTCGGTCGCTGCGGTCATCCTTGATCCGTCACGACCGATCGCAGGATTGGACGATTCGAAGAAGTTGAGCGAAGCACGCCGCGAAGCGCTGTATCCGCAAATCATCGCGCAGGCACTGGCGTGGCATATCGAATTCGTCAGCGCGGAAGAGATCGACACGCTGAATATCCTGCAGGCCACGCTGGAAGGCATGCGCCGCGCCGTCGGTGCGCTGCAACCCGCCGCCGAGTTCGCACGCATCGACGGCAACCGTATCCCAACCGACCTGCCCTGCCCGGCCGAAGCGCTCATCGGTGGCGATGCGCTGGACCCGGCCATCATGGCGGCCTCCATCCTTGCCAAGGTCGCACGCGACCGTGCGATGGTCGCACTGCACGAAGAATTCCCTGCCTACGGCTTCGACGTGCACAAGGGCTATCCCACGCCCTTTCATCTGGCGGCATTGGCAGCGCACGGTCCTTGCCCGCAGCACCGGCAGACCTTCGCCCCGGTGCGCAAGGCCACGCTGCTGCTCGCACGCGCCTGAGCCGCGACACCTGTCTTTGCAGGAAGGGCTTGAGCCTTTGTGGGAGGGGCTTCAGCCCCGACGCTCTCCGCGAAATGCCGTCGGGGCTGAAGCCCCTCCGACAAAGGCAGCCCCGGGCTGTCAAGCCTTGTTCGACCCACCCCCTGCCGCTACCCTGACCCCACATGTCATCACGCTTCATCCACCTGCACCTGCACACCGAATTCTCGCTCGCGGATTCGACCATCCGCGTGCCCGAGAAACCGGATGAAGCGCGGCCGGAGAAGGCCAAGCGGCCCAACCTGCTCAGCCGCGCGGTGGAGATGAAGCTGCCGGCGCTGGCCGTCACCGACCGCAACAACCTGTTCGCGCTGATCAAGTTCTACAAGGCCGCCGAATCGGTCGGCATCAAGCCGATTGCCGGTGCCGACCTCAGTATCGTAGACGGCAAGGAAAACCCATGGCAGCTGACCCTGCTATGCCGTGACCATATCGGCTACCTTTCGCTGTCGCGCCTGCTGACGCGCGCCTGGATGGAAGGCCACCACCTGGACGGCGTTGGCATCACCCCGCAGTGGCTGGCCGAAGATTGCGAAGGCCTGTTCGCCATCGCGGGACGCAACAGCTACGCAGGCCGTTTGGCCGCGGGCGGCCGCCACGAACTGGCCGAGCAACACCTCGCCGACCTGCAGCGCAGCTTCGGCGAAAACCTGCATCTGGAAATCACCCGCACGCAGCGCGATGGCGAGGACGCCTTCAACGCGTTTGCACTGCATGCCGCCGCGGCACGCGGATTGCCGGTGATCGCCAGCAACGACGTGCGCTTCCTCGATCGCGACGGCTACGACGCGCACGAGGCACGCGTATGCATTTCCACCGGGCGCGTGCTGGACGATCCCAAGCGCCCGCGTGAGTACAGCGCCGAGCAATACCTCAAATCACCGGACGAAATGGCGGCGCTGTTCGCCGACGTGCCGGATGCCATCGACAACACCTACGCGTTGGCGCAGCGCTGCAACCTGGAACTCACCCTGGGCCAGTACGCACTGCCTGCGTATCCCGTGCCCGCCGATGAAACCCTGGACAGCTGGATCCGCAGCGAGTCACACGCTGGTTTAGTGCAACGCCTGGAAAAATGCCCGCTGGCGCCCGGCCACACGCGCGAGGATTACGTGGCGCGGCTGGACTTCGAGTTGGACACCATTTCCAAGATGGGCTTCCCCGGCTACTTCCTGATCGTGGCCGACTTCATCCAGTGGGGAAAGAACCAGGGCATTCCGATCGGCCCGGGCCGCGGTTCCGGTGCGGGTTCGCTGGTGGCGTGGGCACTGCAGATCACCGACCTGGACCCGCTGCCGTATGGCCTGCTGTTCGAGCGCTTCCTCAATCCCGAACGCGTGTCGATGCCCGACTTCGACATCGACTTCTGCATGGATCGTCGCGACGAAGTGATCGACTACGTCGCCCGCAAATACGGCCGCGACCGCGTCAGCCAGATCATCACCTACGGCACCATGGCCGCGAAGGCGGTGGTGCGCGACACCGGCCGCGTGCTCGGCTTCCCGTATGGCCTGGTCGACGGCGTGGCCAAGCTGATCCCGTTGACGCTGGGTGTCACCCTGAAGGATGCGATGGGTGAAGGCGACAAGAGCATGCTGTCGCAGGAACTGATCGACCGCTACAACGACGAGGACGACGTCCGCGACTTGATCGACCTGGCGCGCGAACTCGAAGACCTGACCCGCAACGCCGGCAAGCACGCCGGCGGCGTGGTCATCGCACCGACGCCGCTCTCGGATTTCTGCCCGCTGTTCGCCGAACACGACGAAGGCGGACGCGGCAGGAATCCGGTGACGCAGTTCGACAAGGATGACGTGGAAGCGGTCGGCCTGGTCAAGTTCGACTTCCTGGGCCTGCGCACGCTGACCATCATCGATTGGGCGGTGAAGGCGGTGAACACACGTCGCGCTCAAAGTGGCCTGGAGCCGATCGATATTTCGACGATCCCGCTGGACGATGCCAGCGTGTACCGCGACGTGTTCGCCAACGGCAACACCGGCTCGGTGTTCCAGTTCGAATCCTCGGGCATGCGCCGCGCGCTGAAGGACGCCAAGCCCGACCGCTTCGAGGACCTGATCGCGCTGAACGCGCTGTACCGTCCTGGCCCGATGGACATGATTCCCTCCTTCGTCGAGCGCAAGCACGGGCGCGAGGAGTTCGCATACCCCGACCCGCGCACCAGGGCCATGCTGGAAGAGACCTACGGCATCATGGTCTACCAGGAGCAGGTCATGCAGATGGCGCAGATCGTCGGCGGCTATTCGCTGGGCGGCGCCGACCTGCTGCGCCGCGCGATGGGCAAGAAGGTGCCCGCCGAAATGGCCAAGCACCGCGAGATCTTCCGCGAGGGTGCGGCGAAGGACGGCGTGGGCCAGCGCAAGGCCGATGAAATCTTCGACCTGATGGAAAAGTTCGCCGGCTACGGCTTCAACAAGTCGCACGCCGCCGCCTATTCGCTGGTCGCCTACCAGACCGCATGGCTGAAGACGCATTACCCGTCCGAGTTCATGGCCGCCACGCTGTCGTCGGACATGGACAAGACCGACAAGGTGGTGGCGTTCCTGGATGAATGCCGCATGCTGAAACTGGACGTGCTGCCGCCCGAGGTGAATGCGTCCGAGTACATGTTCATCGCCAACGACGCGCGCACCGTGCGTTACGGACTGGGCGCCATCAAGGGCGTCGGTCGCGGCGCCTGCGAAGCGATTTCGGCGGAGCGCGCCAGCGGTGGCGCATTCGTGGACCTGCTTGATTTCTGCAAGCGCGTGGATTCGTCCAAGTTGAATCGCCGCGCGCTGGAGGCACTGGTCAATGCCGGTGCGTTGGACGCGCTGGGCAAGAACCGTGCGTCGCTGATGCTGCAGTTGCCGGAAGTGGTAAAGGCCACCGAGCAGCTTGCGAAGGAGCGCGATGCCGGGCAGGTGTCCCTGTTCGGCGGTGGCGATGCGGCACCTGCGCTGGAAGTACACCTGACCGAAGTGAACGAATGGCCACTGTCGCAAAAGCTTGCGGGCGAGCGCGACACCCTGGGTCATTACCTGAGTGGCCATCCGCTGGATGCGTACCGCGAGGACCTGCGTGCGCTGGTCGGCACCGACCTGGGCGAGCTGGACAAGTTGTGGAGTGGCGCGCCGCAAGCGGAGAAGAAAGGCTGGCGACCGGAAGTGGGCGTGGTCATCGCCGGGCAAGTGGTGGGGCTGCGCAAGAAGGGCGACAGCCAGATGTTCGTGCAACTGGAAGATGGACGCGGGCGCGTGGAATGCAGCGTGTTCGCCGAGGCTTACATGGAGCTGGCACCGCTGCTGACCCGCGACCGCGTGCTGATCGTGCAGGGTGGCCTGCGCGAGGACGAATTCAACGGTGGCTTCAGCCTGCGCGTGCGCAAGTGCTGGGACTACGCACAACTCTGCGCCAGCCACGCGCAACGCCTGTCGCTGCGCCTGGACATGCGCGAACCCGGCCTGTGGGATCGCATCGACGCGTTGCTGGCCAGGCATCGACCGGGTGCGACGCCGCTGCGCCTCGACTTGCTGCTGCGCAATGGCGAACGCAGCGTCGCCGGCGTGGTCGACTTGAACGGACCAAAGTCGGTGCGGGTCGACACGGAGCTGCTGGACGCCCTGCGTGCGCATCCGGGGGTCAGGACGGTGAAGGTGGCGATTTCGAGGCCTTGGGCGAACTGACTCCCTTCTCCCACCGGGAGAAGGTGCCCGAAGGGCGGATGAGGGCGCGGGCTCCCAGATCAACGGGCAACTCTGTATCGGATGGCTCATTCCCTCATCCGTCGCTTCGCGCCACCTTCTCCCGATGGGAGAAGGGAATCGCCCCCTACCCACCCGTACGGGCACGCCGCCCGGCTTCGGCTAAACTCCCCCGCTACTCCGTCCGCAGTCCACCCATGAACCCGAATTACCTGGATTTCGAACAGCCCATCGCCGACCTGGAAGCCAAGATCCAGGACCTGCGCAGCGCCAGCACCGGCCCGGCGGTCAACATCGATGCCGAAGTGCATGCGCTGCAGGACAAGTTGCGCGTGCGCACCGCGCAGATCTTCCGCGACCTCAGCCCGTGGCAGGTGTCGCAACTGGCCCGCCACCCGGCGCGGCCGTACACGCTGGATTACATCCGCGCGTTCTGCGATGAGTTCCAGGAACTGGCCGGCGACCGCGCCTTCGCCGACGATGCCGCCATCGTCGGTGGCCTGGGCCGCATCGACGGCCGCAGCGTGGTCATCATCGGCCACCAGAAAGGGCGGGACACCAAGAGCAAGATAGCGCGCAATTTCGGCATGCCGCGTCCCGAGGGTTATCGCAAGGCATTGCGCCTGATGAAGCTGGCGGAACGTTTCAAGCTGCCGCTGCTGACTTTCATCGATACGCCTGGCGCCTACCCAGGCGTAGGTGCGGAGGAGCGTGGCCAGTCCGAGGCCATCGCCCGCAATCTGTTGGAAATGGCCGAGCTGAAAGTGCCGATCATCTGCACGGTGATCGGCGAAGGCGGCTCCGGCGGCGCGCTGGCGATCGGCGTCGGCGACCGCACGCTGATGCTGGAGTACGGCACGTACTCGGTGATCTCGCCGGAAGGCTGCGCGTCGATCCTGTGGAAGGACGCCAAGAAAGCCAAGGATGCCGCCGAGCAGCTCGGCATCACCGCCAAGCGCCTGCAGGCCTTGGGTCTGGTGGACAAGGTGATACGCGAACCAATCGGCGGCGCGCACCGCAATCCCAAGCAGATGGCCACGCGCCTGAAAGCCGTGCTGATGAATGAGCTGGATGCATTGGAGCAGTTGCCGATGGACCACTTGTTGCAGCAGCGCTATGAACGGTTGCGTGGGTATGGGGCGTACGAAGCGGCTTGACCTGACGGCAAAGGAATTGCATGAGCCCACTCTTCCTCATTTCGATCATCTTGCAGATCGCGTGCTGCGTACATGTCGTACGCACCGGCCGTCCGATGTACTGGATCCTCATCCTGCTCTTGTTCTCCTTCATCGCCGTACTGATCTATTTCATCGCCGAGATAATCCCCGACCTGCGCAACGGGCCAGGAGCTCGCCGCGTGGTACGCAAGGTCAAGGAAACGATCGACCCGGAGCGCGAAAAACGCGATGCCAATCGTCAATTCGGATTATCCGACACGCAAGCCACCCGGCGACGCCTTGCCGATGAAAGCTTGCGCAGCGGTGATTTCCAGCAAGCTGCGGAATTATACAAAGGCGCCCTGAAAGGTCTTTACGAGACGGATCCGGAAATGATGATGGGGCTGGCCAAGGCGCAATTCGGCCTTGGCCAAGCACAACAGGCACGCATGACCTTGGACGCGCTGATCGCCGCCAATCCGGACTTTCGATCCAAAGATGGCCACCTGCTGTACTCCCGCACGGTCGAAGACAGCGGAGATATCGAGGCAGCCCTGCACGAATACGAGAACGTTGTGAAGGGTTTCCCCGGCGAGGAAGCGCGCTTGCGCTATGGCCTGTTGCTCATTCGTAGCGGTAACGCAAGCAAGGCAAAAGAAGTATTCAATGAAATCGTGGCCCGTTCCGCGGCTGCTCCCAATTATTACCAGCGCGAACAGCGTGATTGGATAGAAGCCGCCAAGCGCGAACTCGCATCACTCGACTGATCACACAATGGCAGGAGCGCCTCATTGGCTCAGGCTGCACGGAGGTAGCGTGCGCCATGTGCACGACAGCATGTTGACAGGTCGTTAGGTCGTTCGCATGGCGCACGCTACTGGCAAGAGACGCCAAGTTTTTTTAGATATGGCCATTGAGGGCCCCCATGGAAATGGGGTCGTCATTCCCGCGAAGGCGGAAGTGCTTTCAAACAGCGTAGCTGGTCAACCCAGCGCCTTTGGCTTTCAATAGCATGAGTCGCTGGATCCCCGCGTTCGCGGGGATGACGAACTGAAAGGACATGCCAGCGTGATGCGGCTTCATGACAGGCACCAGGTAGGAGCGCCCCATGGGCGCGAGCTCTAAGCGCAAGTGGCGTGCACCATGCGCACCACCGCATGTTGGTAGATCAAGGGATCGCGCGTATGGCGAACGCTGCCCAAGGCTCGCGCCCATGGGGCGCTCCTACCATGACCAGGCGTCCACGCCGGCCCCATCAATACGCCCGCCTACTGATCGCTGCATGCCATCGTCGCAACCGCTAGCATGTGCGCATGGCAGCGAATGACCCGACCACCGCCCTGCACCACGCCCTGACCTGTGCGGATCATGCACCGCTGCTGGTGGGCTTGAGTGGCGGGCTGGATTCCAGCATGTTGCTGCATGCACTGGCCCAGCACCCGGATACGCATGCGCGTGGACTGCGCGCCGTGCACGTACACCACGGCCTGCAGCCTGATGCGGATCAATGGGCCAGCCACTGCCAACGGTTCTGCGATTCGCTGTCGGTGCCCCTTGTCACCATCAAGGCAAACGTCGACCGCAGTGCAGGCGATGGCCTTGAAGCCGCCGCACGCAAAGCGCGCTACGCGGCTTTCGAAAGCGTGCTGGTGCCCGGCGAAGCCCTGGTCACCGCCCACCACCGCGACGACCAGGCGGAAACCTTCCTGCTGCGCGCCCTGCGCGGCTCCGGACCCGATGGACTGGCGGCGATGCGGCCATGGCGTCGCTTCGCCACTGGCGCGCACTGGCGGCCCTTGCTGTATATCCCGCGTGACGTCCTCCTCGCCTACGCGCAAGCACATGGACTGAGCTGGCTGGAAGACCCCAGCAACGCCGACACCCATCACGACCGCAACTTCCTGCGCGCGCGCATCATGCCGCTGCTGCGCGAACGCTGGCCGCATGCGGATGCCGCCTTCCTGCGCAGCGCACAGCTCAGTGCAGATGCGGTGGAATTGCTGGAGACGGAAGATGCGCAGGCATTGGCGATGTCCCGCACGGCCGACCCGCAGGCGCTGTCCGTGCCGGCATTGCAGGCAATGACCACTGCGCGCCGCGCGCGCGTGCTGCGTCGCTGGATCGACGAACTCGTCCTGCCGCCGCTGCCGCGCGAAGGCGTTGCACGCATCGAATCCGACCTGCTGCACGCGCGCATCGATGCCAGTGCAACCTTTGCATGGCGCGATGCCGTGATCCACCGCTGGCGCGACCTGTTGCATGCACAGCGACAGCGCACGCCCCTGGATATGGAGTGGCAGGCGCATTGGGATGGACGACAACCGCTCCAGCTTCCGAATGGCGACCGGCTTGCATTGGTCGGCGCCGAGGCGCTGCCCTCGCCTGCCGTGGTCTCGGCCCGGCGCGGCGGCGAGCGCATCACCCTGCCCGGCCGTACGCATTCGCATGCACTCAAGCATGTGCTGCAATCGCTGGGCATTCCACCCTGGGAACGGCCCCAGATGCCGCTGCTGGCCGAGTCCGCCACCGGCCCATTGATTGCTGTGGCCGACCTGGCGTACTCGGCCCCCTTCGACGCGTGGTTGCGCGAACGCGGCTCGTGCCTGCTGTGGTCGCGAGCCCCCTGAACCGGCACGCGTTGACCAATCTCCCCGGCGTCCTCACACTTGGCCCATGCCCCGTAAAACAGCCCCCGATGCCTCCCCCGTGGCCCATTTCGAACAGTCGCTGGACGAACTGGAACAACTGGTCGAAAAGATGGAACACGGCGAGATGAGCCTTGAAGACTCGCTGGCCGCCTACGAGCGTGGCGTCGGCCTGTACCGACGCTGCCAGACGGCGCTGGAACAGGCCGAGCTGCGTGTACGCCTGCTCAGCGACCCTGAGAACCCGGAATCGGCTGAACCCTTCGCACCGCTGCCCGATGGCAACTGAAGCCCCGTTCGTGCGCTGGGCGCAGCGCGTGGAAGCGTCGCTGGACCACGCGCTTCCTTCCGCCTCCCTGCCCCCGCAACGCCTGCATGCCGCCATGCGCCATGCGGTGCTCGGCGGTGGCAAGCGCATTCGCCCGCTGCTGGTCTATGCCACCGGCAGCCTGCTGGGTACGGACGAACGTTGGCTGGATGCACCCGCCACCGCGGTGGAACTGATCCACGCCTATTCGCTGGTGCATGACGACCTGCCCGCGATGGATGACGATGCACTGCGTCGAGGAAGGCCGACGGTGCATGTCGCCTTCGACGAAGCCACCGCGATCCTCGCCGGTGACGCCCTGCAATCGCTCGCCTTCGAGGTGCTGGCGGAAGCGCCGGTCGCGGCTGAACTGCGCGTCGCCTGGCTGCGTGCACTGGCCGGAGCCGCAGGTGCCGCCGGCATGTGCGGTGGCCAGTCACTGGACATCAATGCGACCGGCAAGCTGCAGACGCTGGCCGACCTTGAACACATGCATTCCTTGAAAACCGGTGCGCTGATCCGCGCCTCGGTGCGCATGGGCGCGCTTGGCGGCACCGTCGACGCCAGCACCCTGCAGTTGCTGGATACCTTTGCCGATGCGCTGGGCCTGGCCTTCCAGGTGCGCGACGACATCCTGGACGTGGAATCGAATTCCGCGCAACTGGGCAAGACCGCAGGCAAGGATGCAGCGCAGTCTAAGTCCACCTACCCGGCACTGCTGGGCATGGACGGTGCCAAGGCACGCCTGAAGCAACTCGACATACTGATGCACGACACCCTGGCCCCGTTCCGCGAACGCGCCATGGCCCTGTGGGCACTGGGCAAGCTGGCCGTGCACCGCACGCATTGATCTGCACCTGTAGGAGCGCCCCATGGGCGCGAGCTTTTGAAACGAATGTAGCGTGCGCCATGCGCACGACCTCGTAACCTATCCTCAGAGCGGACCTGCGCGTGGCGCACGCTAATTCGCGTTGGGAAAAGCTCGCGCCCATGGGGCGCTCCTACAGATGCATCTGTTGAAACAAAGAAGGCCCGGATTGACCGGGCCTTCCTGCATTGCATCATGGTGGCTTACTTGATCAGGCGCAGCGTGAACGGGTAGCGGTAGGCTTCGCCGTTGTTGGCCTTCATGGACGCCACGATGGTCAGCACCAGCCAGGCAATGCCGATGATGACGCCCAGGGGCAGGGTGATGAAGATGGCAATGCCGAGGGTGAACACGGTTGCCAGCACCAGCACGACGCTGATGATCAACAGGGTGATGTTGAAATTCAGCGCTTCCTTGGCCTGGTCACTGGCGAACGCCATGGTGTCCTTCTTGATCAACCAGATGATCAACGGACCAACGATGTTGCCAACGCCGCCGGTGAACAGGCCGCTCAGCGAGGACAGGTGCCCGAACAAACCCCATTGCCTTTCTTCAGCCGAGGGCGTGCCCGAAGGCGGTGGCGGCGCGGTGGTGATGTTCTCGAATTCACTCATGGTGTTTCCCCTGGCAGGTGTGGGCGGATGTGGATCGGAGCTTCCTCGGCGACACTACAGCCGGCTGGCACCCGCTGTCCATACCGAAGTCACTCACCGCCGGCGACGGTCGTCCCGCCGCGCCCCGAAGAACCCTATGCAGCCATTACCTTGAACGCGTCGCAACGCGCCCGGGCGGTGAACCACACGATTTACCCTTCGCCAGCAACGGTCATCCTGCCCACGAGAATGGAGCCGCAAGCGATGTGCGAACGTGGATCCACGTCGCTGCCCACGACCTCGATGTTCGCGAAGATGTCCTTGAGGTTGCCGGCGATGGTGATGCCGTCCACCGGATAGGCGATGACGCCGTTCTCGATCCAGAACCCACCCGCGCCACGCGAATAGTCGCCGGTCACCGGGTTGATGCCCTGCCCCATCAATTCCGTGACCAGCAGGCCACGCGGCAGGCCGCGCACCAGTTCCTCGAATCCGCCCGCATTCGCAGCGACGTTGAGGTTGTGCACGCCACCGGCATTGGCCGTGGTCTGCAAGCCCAGCTTGCGTGCCGAATAGCTGCCCAGCACGTAGCGTTGCAGCACGCCACCGCTCACCAGCGCCGATTCACGCGTGGCCACGCCTTCGCCATCGAACGCGGAGGAACGCAGGCCGCGGCGCAGCAGCGGTCGTTCGTCGATGGCGAACCAGTCCGGGAACACCTGCTTGCCGGCATGGTCCAGCAGGAAGCTGGCGCGTCGATACAGCGCTCCGCCGGAGACTGCGCCGAGCAGATGCCCGATCAGCGAACGCGCCACTTCCGATGCAAACAGCACCGGGTACTCACTGGTCGCCAGCGTGCGCGGCGTCATGCGCGCCAAGGTACGTTCGGCGGCGTGGCGACCGATGGCGACGGGTGCTTCCAGTTCGTCACGCGCCAACGCGGTGCTGTACCAGCCATCGCGCTGCATGTCGTCGCCCTGGCCTGCAATCAGAGCGCAGCCGATGGAGTGTTGGGTGCTACGGTCGCGCCCAAAGAAGCCATGCGAGTTGGCATACACGGACAGGCTCTCGCCGCTGCCTACCGAGGTGCCATCCGAATTGCTGATGCGCGTATCGAATTCACGGCCGGCCGCTTCGCAGGCCAACGCCAGGTCGACGGCATGGTCGGCATCCAGTGCCCACGGGTGCCAGGCGTCCAGGTCGGGGAAGTCGGTCGCCATCAGGTTGGCATCGGCCAGCCCGGCGGCAACGTCGTCCTCCGTATAGCGCGCGATGGCGCAGGCCTGCTGCACGGTGGCGTCCAGGCTGTCCTCGCGCAGGTCGGCGGTGCTGGCACTGCCCTTGCGCTGGCCGAAGTACACGGTGACGCCGATGCTGCGGTCGCGGGTGGATTCCACGGTTTCCACCGCGCCCATGCGCACATTGACGTTGAGCCCGCGCTCCTCATTGCAACTCACCTCGGCCTGGCTGGCGCCGAGGGCACGTGCGCGCTCCAGCAATCGCCCCGACAGGTCGGCCAATGCCTCCAGCCGCACCAGGCTGTCGTCGGCAGGAAAATCGGTGATTGCGTTCAATGGCTTATCCTGTGACAAAGTTCTGGAGGATCAAACATGCGTGGAAACGACCCGGAGACCGGCGAATTCCTGGGGCCCAGCCGCAGCGAACAACGGCGCGATGCGCTGGACATCCGCAGCCTGGGTGAAAAGCTGGTCGCGCTGGCCCCGGCGCACCTGGCCAAGCTGCCTATTCCCGAGGACCTGCTGGAACACATCCACGAAACCCAGCGCATCACCTCGCACATCGCGCACAAACGCCAGCTGCAGTTCCTGGCCAAGCAGATGCGCCGGGAAAGCGACGAGACCCTGGATGCGATCCGCGATGCGATGGAAGTGGGCGGCGATGCCAAGCGGCGCGAGACCGCGATCCTGCACACCCTGGAAACCTGGCGCACGCGCCTGCTGGAGGACGGTGATGCGGCCCTCGCCGACTTGCTGGACGAACACCCTACCGCCGATCGCCAGCACCTGCGCCAACTGGTCCGCAACGCGGGCGAAGAGCGCAAGAAGAACAAACCGCCGCATGCGTACCGCGAGCTGTTCCGCGAGTTGCGTGAACTGCTGGCGCAGACGGATGAGGGCGAGGAAGAAGAAGGCGACGACGAAACCTGAGTCCGTCATCCCAGCGAACGCTGGGATCCATTTTGATCTTCGCGAAGAGCGCAAAAGAAAAAGCAAAAGCAAAATGGACCCCAGCGTTCGCTGGGATGACGGACATGCTTGCCTCACGCCCGCGTCCCACCCACCGTCAACCCTTCGATCAGCAGTGACGGCTGGCCCACGCCCACCGGTACGCTCTGGCCGTCCTTGCCGCAGACGCCTACGCCTTCATCCAGCGCCATGTCGTGGCCGATCATCTTCACTTTCTGCATGGTTTCCGGGCCATTGCCGATCAGGGTCGCGCCCTTCACTGGCGCGGTGATCCGGCCGTCTTCGATCAGGTAGGCCTCGGTGGCGGAGAACACGTACTTGCCATTGGTGATGTCGACCTGGCCGCCGCCGAAATTCACCGCGTACAGGCCTTTCTTCACCGAACGGATCATGTCGGCCGGATCGTCCTGCCCGGCCAGCATGTAGGTGTTGGTCATGCGCGGCATG
The DNA here is from genome assembly GCA_937897645.1 of uncultured Lysobacteraceae bacterium. GTDB lineage: Bacteria > Pseudomonadota > Gammaproteobacteria > Xanthomonadales > Xanthomonadaceae > Pseudoxanthomonas_A. Next base: position 47,133 of record CALCNV010000047.1, on the reverse strand, counting down.
GTCAGGTGGGCGAAGGATTCGCGGCGGCCGTTGCCGGTGGGCGCCATGCCCATCAGGCGCGCGTTGAGCGTGTCCTGCATGTAACCGACCAGCACGCCGTCTTCGATCAGGGTGGTGCATGACGTGGGCGTGCCTTCGTCATCGATGTTCAACGAGCCGCGGCGACCGGGCAAGGTGCCGTCATCGACGATGGTCACGCCAGGCGAGGCCACGCGCTGGCCCATGCGCCCGGCGAACGTCGACGTACCTTTTCGATTGAAGTCACCTTCCAGGCCGTGGCCAACCGCCTCGTGCAGCAACACGCCCGGCCAGCCAGGGCCGAGTACGACCGGCATCACGCCCGCAGGCGCATCCACGGCCTCAAGGTTGACCAGGGCCTGGCGCAGGGCTTCGCGCGCGAACTGCTCCGGCTTGCCGTCGGCGAACAGTTCCGCATACGCGTAGCGCCCGCCGAAGCCGGCATAGCCGGATTCGCGGCGACCGTTCTGTTCCACGATCACTTGCACGTTCAAGCGCACCAGCGGACGCACGTCGGCTGCCAGCACGCCGTCACTGCGTGCGATCAACACCGTGTCCACGCCACCCGACAGGCTGACCGTGACCTGCTGCACGCGCGGATCGGCGGCACGCAGGAGTTTGTCGACCGCACGTAGCGCGGCGACCTTGGCATCGTTGTCGAGTGCATCGATGGGATCTTCGCTGGAATACAGCATGCGTCCCTCTCCGCGCACCAAGGCCTGCGGCGCATGCGCGTGACCGTCACGCGCAATGGCGCGCGCGGAACCGGCAGCGGCCAGCAGCGCCTGGCTGTTGATGTCGTCGGAATAGGCGAAGCCGGTTTTCTCGCCCGAGATGGCGCGCACGCCGACACCTTGCTCGATGGAATGCGCGCCGTCCTTGACGATGCCGTCTTCCACCGTCCAGCTCTCGCGCCGGGAGTGCTGGAAATAGAGGTCGCCAAAATCAATGCCGGGGCCGAGCAAACTGCCGAAGGCACGATCGAGTCCGTGCTGGTCAAGGCCGGCGGGGAGCAAGAGGCGGGTTTCAGCGAGGGCGAGCGAAGAGTTGGTCATGGGTTCCAGTTTGGGGCTGAATCAGTCAAAGGCAAGCGACTTCTCTTTCTGCCGGTGGGAGAAGGAAAAAACGACTCAAGGCGCACTCACTGCATCAGGCGCCTGCGCCGCTTCGACGCGCGACTGATCGCGGCTGATCACTTCCACCTTGGGATCTTTCCAGGGCCCCGTCACGCGATAGGTCTTGGCGCCGATTTCACCCAGCGGCTTCTTGAGCACCGCATTGGCTGCAGCGCCAATCGCTGCGCCCAACGGGCCGCCCGCCACCGCACCCACCACGGCCAGGACATTGCCGGATTTCGGCAGCACCTCGATGGTCTGGTCGAAGCGCTGCGCACGCAGGTCGGTGTTGCCGCGGATGTTGATCTGCGCGGCGGGGCCGTCGATCACCATGTCATCGCTGCGCGCCGTGCCCTTGCCGAAGCGTACGTTGCCATCGATGCGATTGAAGGCGAAGCCCTTGGAAAAGAAATCGCGGAAGTCGAACAACATGCGCCGCGGCAACTGGGTCAGGCTGAGCAGGCCAAGCACGCGACCGGCGCCCGGCTCCAGTTCCAGCAACTGGCCGTCGCGTGCGGCGACCTGCACGCTGCCTTCCATGCTGGCCAGCGAAAAATCCGCAGGACTGCCAGCCCAATGCGCATCGAACTGCACCTTGCCCTTGCCGCCGCCCACGCGCCCCTTGAAACCCAGCCCATCCAGCAATCCACCCAGGTCTTCGCTGTCGATGGCCGCGGCCACCTGCGTCTGCGCGCCAGCACCGTGCCCGGTCCAGTCGCCCTGGATATCGATCTTCTGCCCCGGCGAGCGCAATGCGAGTTGCTGCACGCGCATGCCATTGGGCAGCGGCTTGGTTCGCAGTTGTGCACTCCCCAGACGTGCATCACCAAACTGGAGGTCGCCAATGTCCAATGCCAGCGGCGGGATGGCGGCGGGATTGAACGGATCGCCCGCTTGCGTTGCATTGCCCGCCGCCTTGCCGGAGGGCGAAGCTGCGCGCCAATGCAATCGCGCCAGTTTCCCGGCGATCGCCGCACCCTCGGCGTTGGGCACCAGCAATGAACCCGCCAGCGCCGGTCCCTCCAGGGCCACCGCCAGCGCATTGCTGGTGGGCGAGACCTGCAGTCGCGTATCCGGGAACGCGGAACCGATCAGCAACAGGCGGTCGCTGGTGACATCGATGTGGCGCAAGGGCAGCGTGCCGCCGCCGCTTCCACTTTTCGCGAGGGTGATCCACTCGATGGCATCCAGCGTTGGCGTGCGTCCGGTGGCGATCAATCCGGACGCGGGAGGCGCTTCATTCACCGTGCTGGCGCCCAGCACCACGCGCACCCCGGTCTGCTTGCCATCACCGCGCGCGCGCAGTGCCAGCACGTTGCCGAACGCCACCTCGACCTGCCCGCTGCCCATGGGCATTGCAGTCTGCACGGTCGTGGCCAATGCGGTGGATGCAGGCTTGTCCAGCGGCGCGGGCAGGCTGAGCGTGGTGCCCACCAGATCCGAGCGCAGCTTGAGCTGGCTGGGAGTGGCCGCGGCATTGCCTTTCGGCAAGGCGACGCTGACGGTCCATTGCGAACGGCCCTGCACGTAGGGCTTGAGCCAGGCCATCTCCGGCGCGCGATCCAGCAACTCGGTGGCGGAAAGAATCGCCGCCAGCTCCGCTTCGAACGATTTGGAGGCATCACGCACGCCACCGCCCGCACGCAAGGACAGCACGCCGGGCTGGCCCTGCTGGCTAACCGCGAGTTTGTCCGCGGTGAAGCCGTTATCGTCGAAATCCGCCTTGCCAGTGACGCGCGTGAATGCAAGGTTCCAGCGTTTGTCCGCCAGCGTGGCCCCACGCAGGGCCACCGTACCGGTCATCTTTTTCGCCGCCGCTGCCTGGCCGTGCATCGGCAGGAACAGGTTGAACGTGGCATCCGCTGGACCGCTGGTGCTCAGGTTGGCCAGGGTATCGCCATATTTCTTCTGCAGCGGGCTCTGGCGCAGCAAGGCCAGCAGCTTGCCGGCATCGGATGCCGCGCGTGCATTGATGCTGAGTTCGGCACTGGAAAATGCAGGGATCGACGCCTTGAATTCATCCACCTGCACGCCGGCCAGTGCGCCTTTCCCGGCGATGGAGAAGCCGTTGCCGATGAAGGCGATATCGGCAGCCACGTGATCCATCGCCGGCCAGTCGGGCTGGAACTTGAACTGGCCATTGTCGATGCTGGCCAAGGCCTCGAAGCGGCCGTCGTTGTGCAGGAACGGCCAGTGGTCCAGGTCGCCCGATACGATGGCGCGACCGTCGCGCACCTTGCCACCCACCAGCGCAGCGTCCAGCCACTGCACGGCGGCCTTGGACATCTTGTGGTGGATCCAGAATCCCTTGGCCGCGGTGACCGGTGCTTCATCCACCTCGGCGGCAAGATCCATCCACGGACGGGTGCCGTCGCCCTGGAACCACAGTGCACCGCGCGCATGCGCGCCGAAATCCTTGCCGCGGATGCGTAGCGCGGACGTGCCGATGCGCCAGCCCTCGCCTTCACGCCAGCCTGCGAGCGCGCCATCCAGGGTCACGTCATGGGCAACACCAAAACCGCTCGGCCAGTCGAACTTCAATCGTGTGCCTGGATCCAGTTGCAGGACGAACCCTTCGCCATCACCGGCAAAACCACCCGCCATGCCGTCGACACCTGGAGAATGTCCTGCCGGCGCGAAGCGGATGCCCAGCAGCTTGCCCTGCGCACGCAACATGCCATCGCGACGGCCCGCCAGCGACACGTTCGACAAGTGCGCCCCGGGCTTGGCCTGCAACAGCCATTGCCGCAAGCCGGGCTGCAGGCGATTGCTCAGGCCGGCGACGGCAAGCAGGGGAGCCGCCTCTATCTGGTCCGCCAGCAGCGCATATTCGCGCCCACCCGCGATCACCAGGCCATCCAGCTTCTGCGGGCTGGTGGCATCACCTACGCGCAACAGCGGCGCATCGAAACGCCAGCCGTTGGCGGTGACGCGCCAACGCATGCGACCTTGCACCTGCTCGAATCCTGTACGCGGCGCGTCCACTTGCATCGCCAGTGGCGCACCACGCAGCTGCAACTGCTTCAGTTTGAGTTCGGACGTAAGCACCACCACGCGATTCCCGCGCAGTTCCGCCCACGCTTGCGCACGCCCCGTTCCCGCCTCCGCAATCACGCCTGCGAAATGCAACACGGAACTCCATGCTGCGAGGTCGACTTTGCCGGCATCCAGGTACCCGCGACCATCGCCGCTGCTGCGCTTGAAATCAAACGCCACGTTTACGGGTTCGCCGTCGGTGCGTGCCCAGGCACGCGCACCGGCACGCACGCGATCGTCATCCACCTGCAAGCGCAGGTCGATTTTCGGCAGTCGCAAATTCCAGCCAAGCGCCGGCGCAACTACCGCCAACTTTCCGTTGATGACCTGCAATTCGCCGAGGCCTTCAAGAACCTCAAGCGGATCGGTGCCCGCCCGCTGGCCCGGCAAACCCAGGACCGACCATTTCCCGTCCTCGGCACGCTGCAGGGTCAATGAGAGGCCACGCAGTCGCAGTTCGGTGAACGAGCGTCCCGGCAGCAGGCCGGCATACATCGACACCAGCACTTCGGCCTCGCCAATGCGTATGGCATTGGTACCTTCGCCCACGCGCAATCCATCCAGCCGCAACAGCGGACCGCGCCGCGTCCACTGCGTGTCCACGCTGTCGAATGCGACCGGCCGGCCGGCGCGTTCACTCAGCCACGCCGCGATCCGCTCCGGATGGCGTTCAGCCATCGGCAACACCTGGCTCGCCACGCCCAATACCAGCGCCATGCACACCAGCAGCACCGCCAGCGCGTACCACATGCCACGGCGCGCCAATCGCAGGCGGCGTTTGAGCGGGCTGGGCATCTAGATGGAGCCGTGAATGGAGAATGGAGAATGGAGAGTGGGGAAGGCACAAGCGCCCGCATGCGCGCCGCTAACTATTTCCCATTCCCTATTTCCCATTCGCGTCTCAGAGCAATACCACATCGAACTGCTCCTGCAGGTATTGCTCATCCGCCTGGAAACGGATCGACTTGCCAAGGAATTCTTCCAGTTCGGCGACCGCCGGTGATTCCTCGTCGGTGATGCGGGCCACTACTTTCGGCGATGCGATCACCAGCAGGCGCGCCGCCTCGAACTGGCGCACGGCGCGGGTGATTTCGCGGAATATTTCATAGGTCACGGTCTCGGCGGTCTTTACCGTGCCGCGCCCGCCGCATTCGTGGCAGGTTTCGGAGAGCTGCCGTTCAAGGCTTTCGATGGTGCGCTTGCGCGTCATCTCCACCAGGCCCAGCGGCGAGAATTCGTACACCGTGGTCTTGGCGTGGTCGCGAGACAGTGCTTTTTCCAGCGTGCGCAGCACTTGCCGCCGGTGCTCGGCGTCATCCATGTCGATGAAGTCGATGATGATGATGCCGCCCAGGTTGCGCAGGCGCAGCTGCCGCGCGACCGATTGCGCGGCCTCCAGGTTGGTGCGGTAGACGGTTTCCTCCAGGTTACGTTGACCGAGGAACGAACCGGTGTTGACGTCGATGGTCGTCATCGCCTCGGTCTGGTCGATGACCAGGTAGCCGCCGGATTTCAGCGGCACTTCCTTTTCAAGGGCGCGACCGATTTCATCTTCCACGCCATACAGGTCGAAGATGGGGCGTTCGCCCGCATAGTGTTCGATGCGCTCGGCCAGCACCGGCATGTACTTGGCGGCGAAGGCCTGCAGGCGATCGCAGGTTTCGCGCGAATCGACCTTCACTTTCTCCACGTCACGCCGCATCAGGTCGCGCACGGCGCGCAGCGGCAAGGTCAGGTCTTCGTAGATGCATGCGCCCACCGCGGATTCACGGCTGCGCTGCTCCACCAGCGCCCACACGCGGGCGAGGTAGGCGATGTCTTCGGCCAGCGCTTCCGGCGACTGGCCTTCGGCATTGGTGCGCACGATGTAGCCATGCCCGCCATGCGTGGCCGCCAGTTCGCCGACCAGGGACTTGAGGCGCTGGCGCTCGGCCTCGTCCTCGATGCGCGCGGACACGCCGATGACCTTCGATTGCGGCAACAGCACCATGTAGCGCGAGGGAATGCTGATTTGCGTGGTCAGGCGCGCGCCCTTGCTGCCAATGGGGTCCTTCACCACCTGCACCACGATGTCCTGGCCGTCGCGCAGCAGTTCGACGATGGGCGTCGATGCAGGCGCAGGCGTCGGAAGATCAAGGTCATCGCCGTTGCCCGCGGGCGCGGCACGCACCACGTCGCTGGCGTGCAGGAAGGCGGCGCGATCCAGGCCCACTTCCACGAAGGCCGCCTGCATGCCGGGCATGACCCGTTGCACCTTGCCCTTGTAGATGTTGCCGACCACACCACGCCGCCAGCCGCGTTCGATGTGCAGCTCCTGCAGCATGCCGTTCTCGACCACGGCGACGCGGGTTTCGCGCGGAGTGACGTTGACCAGGATTTCCTCGGACATCAGTGCACCCCGAACGACTTCAGCATCTGCGCCGTCTCGTGCAGCGGCAGGCCCATCACGCCGGAATAACTGCCGGACAAATGCTGCACGAAAGTTTCTGCGCGGCCCTGGATGGCATACGCGCCGGCCTTGCCCTTCCACTCATCCGTGGCCAGGTAGGCGGCGATGGCATCTTCTCCAAGCGCCATGAAGGTCACCTCCGTCACCGACACTACCTGTGCCTCGCGCGCCGCGCTGACCAGCGACACGGCGGAGACGGTACGGTGGGTGCGCCCGGACAGGCGTCGGAGCATAGCGGCGGCATCGGCGGCATCGCGCGGTTTGCCGAACACTTCGTCGTCCAGGATGACTTCGGTGTCGGCCCCCAGGACCACCGCACCCGGCACGGACATGACCTGCAGCAGGCCGGCGCCGGCTTTTTCCCGGGCCACCCGGCGCACGTAGTCCTCGGCGGGTTCGTTGGGTTGGCGGTGTTCGGGGATGTCGAGTTCCAGCACGCCAAACTGCAACCCCAGGCGGGCCAGCAGTTCGGCCCGACGGGGCGATTGGGATGCGAGATGCAACATGCACACAGAATACCCGTTGCTTGCTGACTGAATGGCCGCAAACGCTGGCCAGTGTGATCGCGACCCCGGAATGGCTCACAACGCGTTCATGCTTATCCGAACACCCTGACCCACGTTGCCGCAGCGCAGGTGCGGCAGGCCCAACACACTCAAGGAGAACCCGATGCACCACCACCCGTTCCGCCCGCTGCTGCTTGCCCTGTCCCTTGCCCTAGGAGCCACCGCCATGACCGCCCACGCCCAGACTGTCGCCGGCCCTGCGATCACCGCCGACGGCACCCTGCTGTCCGTGTCCGCCCAGGCCCAGGCCAGCCGCGTGCCTGACGTCGCCACCATTTCCACCGGCGTGGTGACCCAGGCCGTGGATGGCAATACCGCCATGCGCCAGAACGCCGAGCAGATGGCCAAGGTGATGGCGGCGATCAAGGCGGCGGGCATTGCCGACAAGGACATCCAGACCAGCGGCATCAACCTGAGCCCCCAGTACCGCTACGTGGAAAACGAGGCGCCCAAGATCACCGGGTTCCAAGCCAGCAACACGGTCAACCTGAAGGTGCGTGACATCGCCAAGCTGGGCAAGGTGCTGGATGCATTGGCCGCGAACGGCAGCAACCAGATCAACGGCCCGACTTTCGAAATCGACCAGCCGGAACCGGTCTACGACGAAGCCCGCCTGGCCGCGCTGGCCAAGGCCAAGGCCCGCGCCGAAACCTACGCGAAGGCACTGGGTTTGCGCGTGCGCCGCATCGTCAGCATTTCCGAAGGCGGTGGCGGCGGCTTCCAGCCGATGCCGATGATGGCAATGCGGGCGAAGTCGGCGGAGATGGATACGCAGGTCTCGCCCGGCGAAACCACGCTGTCGGTCAACCTGGACGTGGTGTTCGAACTGGGCCACTGAGTCCGGATGAAACGATGGAATGACGGCGCCGCAAGGCGCCGTTTTCATATGTGCTTCGGTGGCTATTGCAAGCCGCAGCGGGCCGGCGCATCCTCAAGCCGCGACGTGGTCGCTGGCTAACCCCGCTTCCCGTCCACAGGCGTTGTTCCTCTCGCATACCCGATATGGAGGTGGATCATGGTTCGTACCCTGCCGTCGCATTCCGAAACCCGTCCCGAACTGCCGCGCATCCTGGCCATCGCGGCTGCGATTGCGGTGCATGCGTTTGCGCTCCTGTTGTTGCTCGTCCCCTTGGCGACCTCACGCATCGACAATTCAGTCCCCGAACAGAAGCCGGTCATCCAATGGATCGTCCCTGAAATCCCGCCACCGCCCCTACCCCCGGAAACAGTGCCGGTGGTGAGGCAACAGACACCCAAGCCACAGACCCAACCCCGCGTGGCGCAACCCACCCAGACAACCGTGACCCAGCAAGTGATCGTGGATGGCGGCACACTGGCGACGGACCCCGTGGTCGACAGCACAACGTCCATTCCTGACATCGGGCCGGGCAACAGCACTCCGCTCTCCGGTGTGCAGTTGGAATATGCCTTCGCACCCGCGCCGCGTTACCCGGTCGATGCCGCCCGCATCGGTGCCGAGGGCACGGTGCTGCTTAAGATACTGGTCGGCACGGATGGCACACCACTGGAAGTCGTGGTGCAGAAAGGTAGCGGCAATCGCTCACTGGACCGTGCCGCACGTGAGCATGTGCTGGCCCAGTGGCGCTTCAAGCCCGCTATGCGCAACGGCCAAGCGGTGCAGGCATATGGCTTGGTGCCTGTCGTATTTTCCATGCAGTGAATGCAACGGGATCTCCTTCCTGCAAGGGAAGGAGATCCACCACCATCAGGCGCGATGGTAAGGATGGTTGGCCAGCATGGCCGCGGCGCGATAGACCTGTTCGGCAACCAGCAGCCGCGCAAGCATGTGTGGCAGGGTCAACGGCCCGAGCGACCACGTTTCGTTGGCACTCGCCAAGACGTCGGGTGCATGCCCTTCCGGTCCGCCAATCAGGAATGCCAGGTCGCGTCCCTGCCCGCGCCAATACTCCAGGCGTTGCGCGAGCTGTTCGGACGAGTAGGCCTTGCCGGTGACTTCGAGCGCAATGACGTGCGCATTCTTGGGAAGCGCAGCGAGCACACGCCTGCCTTCGTCTTCGATGGCGCGCTGTGCATCACGACCCTTGCCGCGCAGGCCGGGTTCGATTTCAACCAGCTCGAATGGCAGCCAGTGCGACAGGCGCTTCTGGTATTCGGCGAACCCCTGCGCGACCCAGGCGGGCGCGCGTTCGCCGGTGGCGATCAGCCGGGCTTTCATCGGCTGGCAGACGCAGCGGGATTACAGTCGTTCTTCATCCGCGGTTTCGGACTCATCCGGCGGCTGGTCGCCGACGGTCCACAGGCGCTCGAGCGCGTAGAACTCGCGCACGCGCGGCAACATGACGTGCACGATCACGTCGCCCAGGTCCACCAGCACCCACTCGGCTTCACGCTCGCCTTCCACGCCCAACGGCATCACGTCCAGCTTCTTGGCGAACTTCACCACCTCGTCGGCGCTTGACTTGACGTGGCGCGTGGAAGTGCCCGAGGCGATCACCATGTAATCAGCGACGCTGGACTTGCCGCGCACGTCGATTTCAACGACATCCTTGGCTTTCAGTTCCGCGAGTGCCGCATGCACGGTGGCAAGCAGGGCCGGCACGGACGGCGGCGGGTTGGGCAGGCGGGTCTTGATGACGTGGGCTTGGCTGGACAAGGGTTTACCAACTCGTGGGAATGCGGCGAATTATAACGGACTGTGCTCGCCACCCGCCGCGGAGTAAAGCCCTTCGGCAAGGATGAACGCGGCCACCGGCGGCGGCACCAGTGCCTGCCAGTCACCCCGCGCTGCGATGCGCCGGCGTACTTCGCTGGCGGATTCCGGGTGCAGCGGCTCGTCCAGCAGGAATACCTTCCCGGCCGGAACCTGGCCGAGCTCGCCAGTATGGTTAGCCCAGCGACCTTCGACTTCCGCGGCCAGTTCGTACGGCAAGTCGGCGTCCAGGGGACTGCCTGGGCGCCGTGCGACCACGAAATGGGCATGCTGGAAAAGCTCCCGCCAATCCCGCCAGGTCGGCAGCCCGATGAAGCTGTCCGCACCGATCAGCAAGGCCAACGGCTGCGCCGGGCCGAGTTCCGCACGCAAATCACGCAGGGTATCGATGGTGTAGGAACGTCCCTGCCGCTCCAGTTCCCGCCGATCCACCAGCAACCCGTGGATGCCGGTGACGGCGAGGTCGAGCATGTGCGCGCGTTGCCCGGCATCCGCGCCCGGGGGCGCCCGGTGCGGTGGATCCGCGGCGGGCATCAGTCGTACCGCGGTCTGCAATGCATCGCGTGCCGCGCATGCAATGGTCACGTGCCCGTTGTGGACGGGATCGAAGGTGCCGCCGTAGAAGAGATGTAGCCGGGAATGGGGAATGGGCAATGGGGAATCGTCTTGGCCCGCCGATTGGGACGAGGGTCCCGCATTTTTACTGCTCAGCATTCCCCGCTCTCCATTCACTCCACCGTCAAGCCACCAGCAAACGTACTGCCTTGGCTTCCGCGATGGCCAGCAGCAACCGCTCCATGGACACCCAGGCATCGCCATCACCGCGACCCTTGGCGATGCGATCGATGCGCGAAGCCTCGGCGACGAAACGATCCCAGCGTGCGGGGTTGGCATGGCGTTGCAGCGCGCGCTTGAAGGGGGCCTGGCGGGTTTCCCAGATCCCCTGCGCCTTCATTTCCGCACCCAGGTTTCCGCCGCGGGCTTGCACGCGAGCGAGCGCAGCGGTGCGCAGGATTTCCTTTACCACCATCGGCATCAGCCCGGCCACCACGTCCCCTTCCGCACGCAGCCCGGCCAGGACGCGCGAGACCTGCGCGCCCTGCCCGCCCAGCATGGCATCGGTCAGGCGGAACACGTCGTAGCGCGCGGCATCGGCCACGAAGGACTGCATTTTTTCCGCAGTGATGGAATCGCCGTCGGCCAGCAGCACCAGCTTGTCGATTTCCTGTGCGGCGGCGAGCAGGTTGCCTTCCACGCGCTCGACCAGGATCTGCACCGCGCCGCTGTCGGCACGCAGGCCCTTGGCACGCAGGCGACTTTCGACCCAATTAGCCAGCTCATGCGGCTTGATTGCCCAGGCTACGGCGATGACGCCAATGCGTGAAATCGCATCCGTCCATTTGCCCTGGTGCGCCTTGCTCCAGTCGCCTGAGGTGATCAGCAGGATCACGTCAGGCGGCGGATTCGCACAGAACTTGCTGATGACTTCTGCCCCGTCCTTGCCGGGCTTGCCGGTAGGCAGGCGCACTTCGACCACGCGTTGGGCGCTGAACAGGCTCGGTGCATTGAAGCTTGCTTCCAGCGTGTCCCAGTCGAAGTCACGGCCTTCGGCATCGAATATTTCACGTTCGCTTATACCTTGCGCACGTGCGTGCGTGCGCACCGCATCGGCAGCTTCCAGCACACGCAAGGTCTCCGGACCGGCGATCAGGTAGGCCGGGTGCAGCGTGCCGTCAACAGGCAGCGCGACCAGCCGTTCCGGGGTCATTTCCATCAGGGTGTTGGCGTGGTGCCCTGTGCGCCACCGCTGATCACGCCATCGACGCGGCGCAGGATGGAGGCGGCCATTTCACGACGCAGCTCATTGGCCAGGATTTCGCGTTCGGTGGAGGTGCCGGTGGCGTTTTCGGGCGGCGACACGTAATCGCGCGACAACTCGACCACCTGTTGCGGAACCAGGTCGGTACCGTCTGCGCGCTTGAATACGAATACCGCGGCGTAGCGCAGGCTGAATTCCTGTGCGCGACCCCGGTCGTCGATGGCGATGGGCAGGTCACCCCAGCGTTCGGACAGGATCTGCAACGTGGCGACGTCGGTCTGGCCTTCAGCGGCGGCGATGGCGCCGGAATTCCTGAGGCCGATGGCCACCGCGTCCGCCAATGGACTGTACTGGGTGGTGGAGGTCACCAGCACCGGTCCCAGATCGTCCGGCAGTGCGATCTTGTTGCGCAGGTGGAATCCGCAGGCGGACAGGACCAGGACCAGGAATGGAACCGCCAACAGGCGCGACGCAGGGAAAGAGTTCATGGACGAAGTCTGGACGAGCCCGGCAGGGGCGGCAAGTGCGAACCCGGATGGCAGGTGAACATGGCGGGCCGCTGCTCCCGCGACAGCGCTCCCGGAATCCTCATGCCGCGACGATATTGACGATCTTGCCGGGCACGATGATGACCTTGCGGACCTCCAGCCCATGCATGAACTTGGCGGTGTTGGGCTCCGCCCTGGCCAATGCCTCGATCTGGTCACGCGGCATGTCGGCGGCGACGTCGATGGTGCCGCGCAGCTTGCCGTTGACCTGTATCGCCAGCGTGACCTGGTCGCGCACCAGTGCCGACAGGTCGGCCTGCGGGAACGGCAGGTCCTCCAGCAGCGTTTCGGCGTGGCCCAGCAACTGCCACAGGGCGTGGCTGCTGTGCGGCGTGATGGGATTGAGCAGCAACACGGCGGCTTCCAGGGCCTCCTGGCGAATCGCACGATCGTTGTCGCTGGGCCCTGGGCCTGCCGAAGGATCGAACTTGCCCAGCGCATTCGACAGCTCCATCACCGCCGCGATGGCCGTATTGAAGCTGTGGCGCTTGCCGTAATCGCCCGCTACCTTGTCGATGGTTTCATGGGTCTTGCGCCGCAACGCCTTCTGTTCTGTCGACAGGGAGGCCAGGTCCAGCGTGCCCGCACTGCCGGAAGCCGTATGCTTCTGCACTTGCACCCACAGGCGGCGCAGGAAACGCGCCATGCCTTCCACGCCCGCTTCGTTCCATTCCAGCGACTGTTCCGGCGGCGCGGCGAACATGGAGAACAGGCGCACCGTATCCGCGCCGTACTTGTCCACCATGGCCTGTGGATCGACGCCGTTGTTCTTCGACTTCGACATCTTCTCGCTGCCACCGATCTGCACCGGCTGGCCATCCGCGACCAGGATCGCCCCGGTTACGCGCGCGCGCTCGTCACGCTGCACTTCCACGTCGGCGGGATTGATCCATTCCTTGTTGCCATTCGCCGATTCACGGTAGTACGTGTCCGCGATGACCATGCCCTGGCACAGCAGGTTGGTTGCAGGCTCGTCGCTGTCCACCAGTCGCGCGTCGCGCAAAAGCTTGTGGTAGAAACGGAAATACATCAGGTGCAGGATCGCGTGCTCGATGCCGCCGATGTACTGGTCCACGGGCAACCAGTAGTTACCGCGCTTGTCTACCATGTCCTTCGCGCCCGGCGAGGTGTAGCGCGCGTAGTACCAGCTCGATTCCATGAAGGTATCGAAGGTGTCGGTTTCGCGTTCGGCCGCTGCGCCGCACTGCGGACAGGTGGTCTTGCGCCATTCGGGGTTGGACTTGATCGGCGACTTCACGCCATCCAGGGTCACGTTCTCCGGCAATACCACCGGCAGTTGCGATTCCGGCACCGGCACCGCGCCGCACGCGTCGCAATAGATCACCGGGATCGGGCAGCCCCAGTAGCGCTGCCGCGATACGCCCCAGTCGCGCAGGCGGTAGTTGATGCGGCGCTGGCCCTGGCTCTTGCGCTCGAAACGTTCGGCGAGTGCCTCGAAGGCGCCGCGGAAGCCGAGCCCGTCGAATTCACCCGAATTCACCAGCTCCAGGTCGGCACGCGTCTTGTCACCGTACCAATCGTGCCAGGTGCTGGCGTCGTAGGTCTGTTCGCTCTCGTTCTTCGGCGATTTCAGTGCGATGACCTGCACGATCGGCAATGCGTACTTGTGTGCGAATTCGAAATCACGCTCGTCGTGCCCCGGCACCGCCATCACCGCACCGGTGCCGTAGCCCATCAGCACGAAGTTGGCGACCCACACTGGCACTTTCTCGCCGGTGACCGGATGCACGGCGCGCAGGCCGGTGTCCATGCCGCGCTTTTCCTGGGTTTCCAGTTCGGCCTCGGACACGCCGCCGTGCTTGAGCTCATCCAGGAACGCAGCGAGTTGCGGATTGGAAGCCGCCGCTTTCAATGCGAGGGGATGCTCGCCCGCGATCGAGATGAAGGTCACGCCCATCAGCGTGTCCGGACGCGTGGTGAACACGGTCAGCGCATCATGGCCTTCCACGTCGAACTTGATTTCCAGGCCTTCCGAACGACCGATCCAATTGCGCTGCATGGTCTTGACCGATTCCGGCCAACCTGGCAATTCGTCCAGCCCGTCCAGCAGTTCCTGTGCGTAGTCGGTGATGCGCAGGAACCATTGCGGGATCTCGCGCTTTTCCACCACGGCACCGGAACGCCAGCCGCGCCCGTCGATGACTTGTTCGTTGGCCAGCACGGTCTGGTCGACCGGGTCCCAATTCACCACCGAGTTCTTGCGGTAGGCAATGCCCTTGCGCAGCAGGCGTACGAACATGCGCTGCTCATGCACGTAGTAATCCGGCTTGCAGGTCGCGAACTCGCGCGACCAGTCGATCGCGTAGCCCAACGACTTCAACTGGCTGCGCATGTGTTCGATGTTGGCGTAGGTCCACTTGGCCGGCGCGGTGTTGTTCTTGATCGCCGCGTTTTCCGCCGGCAGGCCAAACGCATCCCAGCCCATCGGCTGCAGCACGTTCTTGCCGGTCATGCGCTGGTAACGGCTGATCACGTCGCCGATGGTGTAGTTGCGCACGTGGCCCATGTGCAGGGCACCGGACGGATAGGGCAGCATCGACAGGCAGTAGAACTTCGGCTTGTCGGAGGTTTCGTCGACCTCGAACGCGCGGTTCCGGTCCCAGAAGGACTGGGCGGCGGATTCAACGGCTGCAGGAACGTAGACGGCGGGGTCGGCGGGGGTGGAGATGGACAAGACGGCGGCCTGAAACACTGTGAATGCAATCTGCTAGATTAACCGACCGGATGGCCTCGGCAAACAGAACCCAACACGTGACGCTAGCTCCGGAACACCTGCAACGCGCCCGCCAGGACCACCTGGCGAGGCTCTACAGCCAACATTCGGCGCTCCGATCCGGGGCTTCGGCGCTGGCATTGGCCCGTGGCCAGTGGCAGGCAGGACACTATGCCGCCGCCCTTGCCTCCTTCGATGAAGCCGTGGGACTCGAGCCCGGCGACCCCGCCAAGCACGTGTCGCTGGTGCGTGCGGCCTCGATGCTCGGACTGCGCGGACACGAGGATGCCGCACTGGCCCATGCCCGTTCGCTGCATCCACGCTCGCCCGAATTGCTGCTGCATGCGGCACTGGGGAAACTGCCGGAAGACCCTGCGACGGCGACCCGCATGCTGTCGATGCAGTCGGACAACCCGATTCTCGCGGCCTACCTGCAGGCGATCGAACGCGTCGCCAGTGGCGCACGTGATGCGGGATCACCACCTTGGGAAGATCCCCTGCTCCGCGCCCAATGGGAGAGCCTGCAATGGGCCTTGACCCATGCGGGCGCCAATCGCATCCACGGCTTGCCTGCGGATGTACTGGAATGCGCGCTCAAGGCCTGGGATGGCGGTGGCCTGGCGCTGGAATGCGGCGTCTACTTCGGGCGCTCGTTGCGGATAATCGCTGCGGCCACGGCAGGCACCGTGCACGGCTTCGACAGCTTCGAGGGCCTTCCCGAGGCATGGAAGGACAACGAACCCGCCGGGGCCTACAGTACCGCCGGCCTGCTGCCCCAGGACGTACCCGCTAACGTGCAATTGCACCGCGGCTGGTTCTCCGACACCTTGGCGCCGTTCCTGGACGCAAATCCCGACGGCATCGGCTTCCTGCACATCGATTGCGACCTGTACAGCTCCACCGCGACCGTGCTGGAAGCCGCCGCCCCCCGGATCCGATCCGGCACGGTGATCGTGCTCGACGACCTGCTGGGTTATCCGGGCTACGAACAGCACGAATTGCGTGCGTTCCAGGAATTCATCGGCAGCAGTGGCCATCGCTTCGAGGTGCTCGCCTGCTGCCTGCTTGGGCGTGAGGTAGCGGTGCGTATCCTCTGACGCCGTGGTTCTGGCTTTCCGGTTACCGCTTCATTCCTGCTCAAGGCACCACCCAAGACTTACCTTATTCCCAAGGAGCCCGCGATGCGTTTGTTGCCCGTCCTGCTGTTAGCCCTGGCCAGCCCTGCCGCCCTCGCCGCCGAACCGATAGCCCTGCATTGCGAGCGCCTGTTCGATGCACGCAGCGGAAAGATGCTGGGCGAACACACCATCGTCGTGCGCGACGGCAAGATCGAGTCCGTGTTGCCCGGGCGTGCCAAGATGGCCGATGGCACCCGGTCCATCGTCCTGGCCGGGCGCACCTGCCTGCCCGGCTGGACCGACCTGCATGTGCACCTGGGCCAGCAGTCCAGCCCGCAGAGCTACAGCGAGGGCTTCCGCCTGGACGACGTCGACTTTGCCTACCGCTCGGTGGGTTATGCGGACAAGACCCTGATGGCCGGCTTCACGTCGGTGCGCGACCTGGGCGGGGAAATCAGCCCGCACCTGCGCGACGCCATCAACGCGGGCACGGTGAAAGGCCCGCGCATCTTCGCCGCCGGCAAGTCCATCGCCACCACCGGTGGCCACGCCGATCCGACCAATGGGCTGAACAGCGAGCTGGAGCATCTGGTCGGCACGCCCGGCCCCACCGAGGGCGTGATCAACTCCGTCGACGAGGCCCGCCAGGCCGTGCGCCAGCGCTACAAGGACGGCAGCGACGTGATCAAGATCACCGCCACCGGCGGGGTGCTGAGCTACGCCAAGTCGGCCAATGCGCCGCAGTTCACGGTGGAGGAAGTGAAGGCGATCGTCGATACCGCGAACGATTACGGCTTCAAGGTCGCCGCGCATGCGCACGGCGCCGAAGGCATGAAGCGCGCGGTGCTGGGCGGCGTCACCAGCATCGAGCACGGCACCGAGATGACCGACGAAATCATGTCGTTGATGAAGCAGAAAGGCACCTGGTACGTGCCCACCATCTATGCCGGTCGCTTCGTCGCGGACAAGGCGAAGATCGACGGCTACTTCCCCGAAATCGTGCGCCCCAAGGCCATACGCATCGGTTCCCAGATCCAACAGACCGCGGGCAACGCCTACAGGAATGGCGTGAAGATCGCTTTCGGCACCGACATGGGCGTCGGCCCGCACGGCGATAACGCGCGCGAATTCATTTACATGGTGGAAGCCGGCATGCCCGCGGCGTTTGCCTTGCAGGCCGCCAGCCTCAACGCAGCCAGCGTGCTGGGCGTGGACGACCAGGGCGTGATCGAAGCCGGCAAGCGCGCCGACATCATCGCCCTGCCCGGTGATCCGGTGGCCGACATCGGCAACGTGATGAAGGTGGATTTCGTGATGAAGGACGGCGTGGTGTACCGCGAAGCGGTCACCGAATAGAAGACCTGGTTGCCACAAGGAAAATGCAACTTGCGGAAGCGGCGGCATGCCGTTTTCGCAACGTTCGCCCGCAGCTCCATCACTTCGAACTGCGTACAACTCCCGCATACGCCAGCCATGCAAACCACAGTCCAAATGCAATCCGCTGCGCGATGCCCGCAGGGATAAGCCCGGTGAGGAAGTAGGCCGCAAGGAATACGCCAACCGCGCCCGCGGCGCTCGTGCGCGCGAAGCGCGACCACGATCGGTCGCGCCATAATCCGAACGCCAGCAGCAATGCGCCGGGTATGAAGGCAACGCTCCACAGCATCCACGCCGTGCCGTGCATGCGGCTGGTGTTGTTTTCCAGGTCGTTGGGATCCAATGGCAACAGGCCCATGGCAATGAACGCCAACGTCGACAGGAACACGAGCTGCGCGCCGATGCGCACCGGCCAGCCTGCGTCGCGCGGCAGGCGTTCACGCAATGCAATCGCCACCACGCCCGCGAGCATGCCCGGCAACACGAAGGCGACCAGGTTGAAGGCCAGGGCCCGTGGGAATCCACGCGCACCCAGCAGGGCCACCGGATGCTGGGCCTGCACGAAGCCCTCCAACGCCGCGCCAAACGCGTAGACCGCAGTTGCGAACAACACCGGGGCGGCGATCGCCGCGACCTTCACGGCGCGGCTTATTCCACTTTCCATTTGAATACCTCGTCGATGCCCACGTTGAAGCTGCGGGCGATGCGGAATGCCAGTTCCAGGGACGGCGCGTACTTCCCCGCCTCCAGCGCGATGATGGTCTGGCGGGTCACGCCGCACTTCTGCGCCAGTGCTTCCTGGGTCATTTCACCACGCTCGAAACGCCAGCGGCGGATTTCGTTGCTTATCGGCGTGCCGGTCATTGGCGGTCGCGCCAGTACAACAGCGCCGTCCTCGCTTCGCCTGCCGCGTTCGCACTCAGCATCAGCGCCATCAAGAGGCCGCAGATTTGGAACGGGTTCCTTGAGGCACTCAGGATTTGAGGGTAGACCAACACAAGCAACGCCACGGCCACCAGTTCAAACTCCAATGTGCGCTTGGCCCAGTATTCACCTTGTTTCCGGATGGCCAGGTCTCGTTCGTCCTCAAGCACCTCTCGACGGCGCAAGTCCTTCTCCAGCCATTGCCTACGGTACGCGGGGTAGAAAAGCACCACTACGGCACAGGCAGCCAAGAGTAGATAGGCAGCCAGTCCGATCCTGAACATGCCGCCGACCATCTGCCCTAGTATCAACAAGTTAACGATGCAGAGACTCAGCGCAGTCCATGCTGCCTTTTCCGCCCGCGACATTGGCGTACTTTCATCGCCTGATCGAATAACCCATTCATACAACAAGCATAAGCACGCCATTGCAAGCATCACCAATCCAGTGAATACCAAAGTGGCAGTGTTGCCTGATATTCCCGCAATGATGGTGTAGAGGCCCAACAGCGCAAGGACCGAACATGTCGCCCATGCAAACATCATGCTCCGCTTGAGTCCAGTCTTCATCCTTGTCTCCTTTGATTCCAGTAGAACAGCGCAGTCGCCGCGTACTCGCACACCCATCCCCACATCAGCGCGAATACCAGCAGGTTGGCGATCATGAAATGCGTGGCCCATTCAAGCTTGTGCGCAGGCGAGAACGCCAGCAGCACCGCGATGCCGATGATGCAGAACACCAGCGCACCACGGCCCCAGCCGCTGGCTTGCTTTTCGATTTCGCGGTCACGCTCGTCTTCCTGCACGCGCCCTTTCCAGCGCGAGGCCATGACGCTGGACAGCACCGTCCAGGCCACCAGCATCAGTACAAGGTTGCGACCTACGCGGCTGGCATCAGGATTGTTCCAGGCCGGCCCCTGCACGAAGACCTGCACGTTGAACAGGAAATACCCGGTAGCCGCCAGCATGACGCAGAGCCCCAGCCAGGCCCGCAACTCACCCGGCGATGCTGCGGATTCCAGCCCTTGCACCGGCATGCGGGAAATGGCGTAAAGCGACACCCACGCCACCGTCATCAGCAGGGCGACACCCAGATTGCCCGCGTCGACCCCCAGGATTCGGGAGGGTCCTGCAAGCAACAGCCAAAGCGCCAGCCCCGCTACCACCAGCAAGCCAGTCATGATCCAGCGATTTGATTTCATGATGTAAATTCTGAATGACTAAATGTTCGCTAAATTTTACTTGCACAACAGGTGATGTCAAGTTCTTTTTACATTGGCTTGCATCCCCTGCCAGCTGGCACCATGTCTGCCGAAGATTTTTTCCGGACGCCCCCCATGACCGACTTGCCCCACGTTTTCGACGCCGTCACCGAAACCTTTGAAGCCGAGGTACTGCAGAAATCCATGCAAATCCCCGTACTCGTTGACTTCTGGGCGACCTGGTGCGGGCCGTGCAAGACCCTGGGGCCGATCCTGGAAAAGCTGGCCGCCGAGTACAACGGCAGCTTCCAGTTGGCCAAGGTCGACGTGGACAAGGAGCAGGAGATTGCCGCCGCATTCCAGATCCGCTCCGTGCCTACCGTGTTCCTGGTCAAGGGCGGCCAGATCGTCGACGGCTTTCCCGGCGCGGTGCCGGAAGGCCAGCTCCGTGAATTCCTGAAGCAGCACGGCATCGAGCCGGGCGAAATCGTCGAAGAAACAGCGGCGGCTGAAGAACCCGCCCCGCTGGACCCGCACGCCGAAGTAATTGCATTGCGCAAAGCGATTGAAACCGAGCCTGAAAAGCCCGAACTCAAGCTCGACCTGGCCTTGGCCCTGCTGAAAACCGGCGCAGCCAGCGAAGCCGAAACCCTGCTCGACGCACTTCCCGCCAACCTGTCCACGGACGACCGCGCCATCCGCGCGCATGCGCGACTGGCCTTCATGGCCGTGGTGAAAGATGCGCCGCCCGTGGAAGTACTGGACGCTGCGATTGCCGCCAATCCCGCCGACCTGCGCGCACGCTACCTGCTGGGCGCGCAGCAGTTGATGACGGGCAACTCGCAAGCGGCGCTGGAGCAGTTCCTGGAGATGCTGCGACGTGATCGCGCTTACGAGGACAACCTGCCGAAGAAGGCGTTGATCGATGCCTTCCGCGTGGTGGAAGACGAAGACCTGGTAGGCCAGTACCGCAGGAAGATGTCCTCGATCCTGTTCTAACTTGTGGGAGGGGCTTCAGCCCCGACGCTTTTCAGGTTTTACTGCGTCGGGGCTGAAGCCCCTCCCACATACGCGTCCACTACCTGCCGCAAGCCGGCCAACTCTTTACTCAGTGGTTCGACATTACCGAATGAAACCCGCCAACCTGCGCCGGCTGTTCAACCTCTACCCTGCTTTCCTGTTCACCGGCATCCATGTCACCGCCATGTCCAACGACTGGCGCCATGCCCGCGTCGAGCTGCGCATGCGTCCGTGGACCAAGAACTACGTGGGCACGCATTTCGGTGGCAGCCTGTTCGCCATGACCGATCCGTTCTGGATGATCCTGGTGAAGGAGTGCCTGGGCAACGGCTACATCGTGTGGGACAAGGCGGCGGAGATTGAATTCGTCAAACCCGGCAAGGGCACCGTGCACGCCGAGTTCCGGGTCACGGACGAACTGCTGGAAGCAATCCGCACTGCCACCCAATCAGGCGAGAAATACCTGCACTGGTGCCCGGCGGATGTCATCGACGCGCAGGGCGACGTGGTTGCGCGGATTCGCAAGCAGATTTACGTCAGGTTGAAACCCAAGGCCCGCTGAGCCATCCACTTCGCAGACCCAATGCCATGGCACGCCGCTACAATGCGCCATGCCTACCGATACCGAAACGACGCCAAACACCCCCTCCCTGCAGAAGCTGTTCCTCACCGGCCTGCTGACCCTGTTCCCCATCTGGTTGACCTGGGTGGTGGTGAAATTCGTGTTCGTGCTGCTGTCAGGCATCAGCGCGCCGTTGATCAACTTCATCGCCCAGCAGATCACCGCGCGCTTCCCGCGCACGCTGGGCGTGATCGACGACTCCTGGGTGCAGAACACGCTGTCCATGATCGCCACGCTGGCAGTGATCATTCTGGTCGGCTTGCTGGCACGACGCGTGATCGGGCAGCGGCTGCTGGCCTGGTTCGAAAAGCTGATGCTGCGCATCCCACTGGCCAACATCATCTACACCAGCTCGCGCAAACTGCTGGACATCCTGCAGACCAAACCCGGCAATACGCAGCGCGTGGTGCTGATCGACTTCCCGCATCGCGAAATGAAATCCGTCGGCCTGGTCACCCGGGTGATGAAGGAAGAAGGCACGGGCCGCGAACTGGCGGCGGTCTACGTGCCCACCACCCCCAACCCGACCTCCGGCTACCTGGAAATCGTGCCAGTGGAACTGCTGACACCCACCGACTGGACCGTGGACCAAGCCATGAGCTTCATCATTTCCGGCGGTGCCGTCGCGCCGGAAAGCATGCCGTTCACGCGTGCGGGTGACCGCACGCCATGAAGCGCACGCTGGACGACCGCGCAGTACGGTTGTTCATCGCGCTCGCGGCGTTCTTCTGCGTCAACGCGGTGCTGGCCGAGTTCATCGGCGTCAAGATCTTCGCGCTTGAAGACACCCTGGGCATCGATCCGCTGGAATGGAACCTGTTCGGGCAGACTGGCTCGTTGAGCTTCACCGCCGGCACCCTGCTGTGGCCGATGGTGTTCATCCTTACCGACGTGATCAACGAATTCTTCGGCAAGCGCGGGGTGAAGTTCATCTCGTGGCTGGCGGTGGCGCTGATCGTCTATGGCTTCGTGTTCGCGTTCGCCGCCATTGCACTGGTGCCCGCCAGTTGGTGGGTGACCGCCGCGCAGCCGCAGGGCGTACCGGATTACCAGGCCGCGTTCGCGGCGGTGTTCGGCCAGGGCTTGTGGACCATTGCCGGCTCCATCGTGGCCTTCATGCTGGGCCAGTTGATCGACATCGCCGTATTCCACCGCATCCGCCGCGCCACCGGCGAAAAGCACGTGTGGCTGCGTGCCACCGGCTCCACCGCGGTGTCGCAGCTGGTCGACAGCTTCGTGGTGCTGTACATCGCCTTCGTGCTGGGCCCGCAGAAGTGGTCCATGTCCCTGTTCCTCGCCGTCAGCACGGTCAACTACGCGTACAAGATGCTGGCTGCGGTTGCGCTGATCCCGATGCTGTACCTGATGCGTCGCGGCATCCGTCGTTACCTGGGCGCGCTGCGCGAGCAAGAGCTGCGCGAGGAAGCCGCAGCTGATTGACGGGTAGGAGCGCCCCATGGGCGCGAGCTTTTCATGACATTACGCAAAAGCTCGCGCCCATGGGGCGCTCCTACCGGTATCGCATCCGTGACTTTCGTCGCTGGCCTTGCGGGCCGACATGCGTCACGCTCGGCGGCTACAACCCTTCCGGAGCCTTGCGATGACCCGCCTGCTACCCAGCCTGCTCGCCCTTGCCACCAGCGCCATCCTGATGACTGCGATGCCGCAGGCACAGGCAGACACCAAGCACACCCCCGCAACCACGCAGGTCGCCGAAACCAAGGGCGCCAAGTTGACGCGCCTGTATGCGGAGTACTGGGAAGAAGTGCTGAAGCTCAACCCCATCCAGGCCACCTTCCAGGGCGACCCGCGCTACAACGACCAGCTCCCCGATTTCGGTTCCGCCCAGTTCCGCCGCGAGCAGCGCGAGTTCACCGAGCGCTGGCTCAAGACCATCCAGGACGTGGGCAGCGATGGCCTCAGCGGCCAGGATTTGTTGAGCTATGAAATCTTCGTGCGCGATGCGAAGAGTTCACTGGATGGCGAACGCTTCCCCGGCTGGATGATGCCGGTCAACCAGATGTCCAGCATCGCCAGCTATGCGGTGATGCTGGGTGCGGGTACCAGCGCGCAGCCGTTCAAGACCGTCAAGGACTACGACAACTGGCTGGCGCGCGGCAACAAATTGCCGCAGTTGTTCGACACCGACATCGCCAACATGCGCGAAGGCATCAAGGCCGGCGTGGTGCAGCCGCGTGCGCTGATGGTCAAGGTCATTCCGCAACTGGATGCATTGATCAAGGACAAGCCCGAAGACACCCTGTTCTGGGGGCCGATCACGTCCATGCCCGCGGATTTCAGCGACGCGGACAAGCAGCGCCTCACCGTCGCCTACCGCACGATGATCGCCGAGCAGCTGCTGCCTGCGTACCGCGAGCTGCGCACCTTCATCAATGACGAATACCTGCCCGCCACGCGCGACAGCGTGGGCCTGGACAAGTTGCCTGACGGCCTGGCGTGGTACGCCTACAACGCCCAGGATTCCACGACCACCGACATGAGCCCGGCCGCGATCCATCAACTGGGCCTGGACGAAGTGGCGCGCATCCACGGTGAGATCCGCAAGCTGATGGTGGAAACCGGCTTCAAGGGTTCGTTGCAGGACTTCTTCAAATTCATGCAGAACGACCCGCAGTTCAGCTTCAAGGACGAGGCCGCGCTGCTGGCGTATTACCGCGGGCTGGAGGCGCGCATCGACAAGCGCGTGAAAGAACAGTTCTCGCTGATCCCGAAGGCTCCGTTCGAGATCCGCCCGGTCGAGGCGTACCGCGCCAAGTCCGCAGCCGGCGGCTCGTACCAGAGCCCCAGCGAGGACGGCAGCCGTCCTGGCGTGTTCTTCGTCAACACCTATGACTTGCCGACGCGCAAGACCTGGGACGCGGAAGACCTGTACCTGCACGAGGCCATTCCCGGCCATCACTTCCAACTGGCCTTGCAGCAGGAACTCGGCGAACTGCCCGCGTTCCGTCGCTTCGGTGGCGAAACCGCCTTCATCGAAGGCTGGGGCCTGTACGCCGAATCACTGGGCAAGTCGCTGGGCGTGTATGAAACGCCGTACGACTACTTCGGCTACCTGCAGAACGAATTGTGGCGCGCGATCCGCCTGGTCACCGACACCGGCCTGCACAGCAAGGGTTGGACGCGCGAGCAGGTGATCCAGTACATGCTCGACAACTCCGCCGAAAGCGAGACGCAGGCCACCGCCGAAGCCGAGCGCTACATCGCGTGGCCGGCGCAGGCATTGGCCTACAAGATCGGTGAATTGAAGATCAAGCAGGTGCGCGCGAAAGCGGAGAAGGAACTGGGCGACAAGTTCGACATCCGCGAATTCCACGCTGAAGTGCTGAAGGACGGCTCCGTGCCGCTTGACGTGCTGGAAGCCAAGGTGGACCGCTGGATCGCCAGCAAGAAGGACTGAGCACTGCGCAGGGTGGGCGCGTTGCCCACCCTGCTATAGAAGCGCTGTGGGAGCGACGTGAGTCGCGATGGGCCTTCATGGGAACGCTCCATCGCGACTTATGTCGCTCCTACACCCAAGGCGTCGGCGTTCGATGCCCACCCAGGCGGCATAGTTACTAAAGTCATTTGTATCGGTGCGCCCACGACCTCACGATGGCGGAAATCGCCCCTCAAGTGAACACCGATGCTGACCATCCGCAACCTGTCCAAGACCTACGCCAACGGCGTGCATGCCCTCAACGATGTCACCTTGGACATCCCGCGCGGCATGTTCGGACTGCTTGGCCCCAATGGCGCGGGCAAGTCTTCGCTGATGCGCACCTTGGCTACCTTGCAAGAGGCGGACAGCGGAACGGCAACGCTGCAGGGCGCAGATGGAGCCAGCATCGACGTACTCCGCGACAAGGATGCGGTACGTCGCCAACTGGGCTATCTGCCGCAGGATTTCGGCGTCTATCCCAAGGTCAGTGCCGAAGACCTGCTGGAACACTTCGCCGTGCTCAAGGGGCTGACCGTGCGCAAGCAGCGACGCGAAGTCGTCGACGGCCTGCTGAAGCAGGTCAACCTGTGGGATGCGCGGAAGCGCAAACTGGGCACGTACTCGGGCGGCATGCGCCAGCGCTTCGGCATCGCGCAGGCCCTGCTGGGCAACCCACGCCTGGTCATCGTGGACGAACCGACTGCAGGCCTCGACCCGGAAGAGCGCAACCGCTTCCTCAACCTGCTGGCGGAAATCGGCGAGCACGTCGCGGTGATCCTCTCCACCCATATCGTCGAGGACGTGACCGACCTGTGCCCGACCATGGCGATCATGAACAAGGGACAGGTGTTGCTGACCGGCAAGCCCAACGAGGCGATCTCCGCGCTCAACAACCAGGTGTGGCGCAAGCAGGTCAGCAAGGCCACCCTGCCCGATTACGAATCACGCCACACCGTGCTGTCGACGCGACTGGTAGCCGGAAACCCGGTGATCCATGTGTTCAGCAGCGACCTGCCGGAAGAGGGATTCGTGCAGGTCGACCCGGACCTGGAAGACGTCTATTTCCAGCGCCTGCGCCTGCAGGCTAAATCCGCCACGCAAGCGCACGCCTGACGGAGCGCCGGACATGACCTTCGAGTTCTTCCGCTTCGAGTTGCGCGAGCAGCTCCGATCCCCGCTGCTGTGGTTGATGGCGTGCCTGTTCGCCTTGATGGGTTTTGGCGCAGCCTCCAGCGATGCCGTGCAGATCGGCGGCGGCCTGGGCAATGTCTATCGCAATGCGCCGACGGTCATCGCGACCTTCATGGCCGTGTTCACCCTGCTGGGCATGCTGGTCATCACCATGTTCATTTCCAGCGCGCTGCTGCGCGATTTCGAGCAGGGAACCGCCGACCTCTTCTTCGCCAGCCCCATCCGCAAGCGCGACTACCTGCTCGGGCGATTGTGCGCCGCGTTGACCGCCAGCTTCATCGTCTACGTGGTCATCGCCTGCGGAATCTTCATCGCGCAGTTCATGCCGTGGATCGATGCCGCCCGGCTCGGCCCGGTTTCGCTGGAACCGTATCTCTGGACGTTCGCGGTCTTCGTGATTCCCAACCTGCTGTTCACCGGCGCATTGCTGGCGCTGATGGCCGCGGTAACGCGGAGCATCCTCTGGGTCTACATTGGCGTCATCGCATTCTTCGTGCTGTATTTCGTCAGTGGCAGCCTCCTGAGTGACCTGGACAACCTGTGGGTTTCCACGTTGCTGGAACCCATGGGTATACGTGCACTGTCGCGCACCCTGCGCTACTGGTCGGCGGAGGAGCGCAATACCGGCCTGCCCGCGATCGCCGGATATATCCTGGGCAATCGCGTGTTGTGGACGGGCGTGGCCGCACTGCTGTTCGCGGCAACCTTCGCCCTGTTCAAGACCGAGCGTACCGGCACGTCGAAAAGCCGCTGGTCCCGCAAGGCGAAGGGAGCAACGCAGGCGCCTCAGGCTGCTCCACGCCCTTCGACCGCCATGGCTGTTGCCCGGGTGACGCCGGAGTTCGGTGCGAGGACGTACTGGCACCAGTTCGCCAAGCAGTTGCGTTTCGACACACTCGGCGTACTCAAGAGCGTCCCGTTCCTGGTGATGCTGGCCTTCGGCATGGCCAACTTCATCCCCAGCGCCCTGTTCAACCAGAACATGTACGACACCGGCATCTATCCGGTTACCTCGCAGATGCTGTCGGCGCTGCAGAACAGCTTCAGTTTCCTGCTGGTTTTCATCGTGCTGTTCTACTCCGGCGAGCTGGTGTGGAAAGAACGCGCCGCCAAACTCAATGAAGTCACCGATGCCATGCCGGTGCCGAACTGGGTGCCGCTACTGGCCAAGTTCCTCGCCCTAGTGGCAGTGATCGCCAGCTTCCAGATCATCGGCGCGCTCACCGCCATGGTCATCCAGCTCTCAAAGGGTTTCACACAGCTGGAACCTCTGGTCTATGCAAAGACACTGGCCCTGGACTCGGTCGTCTATGTCCTGATGGGTGGCCTGGCACTGGTGTTGCAGGTCTTTACCAACAACAAATTCATTGGCTATGCGCTGCTGATCGTAGTGCTGATCGCCCAGTCAGTGCTCGGCATGATGGATTACACCCACAACCTGTACACGTTCGGCAACTGGCCCATCGCGCCGTATTCGGACATGAACGGCTACGGGCATTTCCTTTCCGCGCAGCTGTGGTTCCAGGCGTACTGGGGCCTGTTCCTGCTGGCCCTGCTGTTGCTGGCCAGCGCACTGTGGGTGCGCGGCGTGGCGATGGGCAGCAAGCAACGCTGGTCATTGGCCAAGCAACGCCTGCGTGGCCCACTGGGCGCAGGCTTGGCGACGGCTGTCATCGCGTTCATTGCGGTTGGCGGATTCCTCTACTGGAACACCAATGTCCGCAACGAATTCCTGTCACCCGACGACACGCTGGACCTGCAGGCCCGCTACGAGCGCGATTTCAGCAAGTACCGGAACCTGCCGCAGCCCAGGATACTTGCGTCCTCCATCGACGTGGACCTGCGCCCGGAAACCCAGTCGATGAAGGTCCACGGCGTGTATCGCGTGCACAACCCGCATGCCACGCCGATCACCGACGTGCACGTGATGATGGATGATGACAAGGCCCTGTCTGCAATCGAAATGGAGGGCGCGACCTTGGCGTCGCACGACAAGTCGCTGGGCTATCGCATCTATCGCCTTGACCGGCCCATGCAGCCAGGTGAAGAACGCGAGATCAGCTTTGACCTGGACTTCCACTCCAACGGCATTACCAATCAGACTGCACAGCAACAGATCGTCGAGAACGGCAGCTTCGTCAACAGCCGCATGTTTCCCAGCTTCGGCTACAGCGAGAACGGAGAGATCCAGGACCGCAACGAGCGCCGCAAGCGCGACCTCGGCGAGCCCATGCGCATGCCCAGGTTGGAGGACGAAGCGGCGCGAGCCAACACCTACCTGACCGACGATGCGGACTGGATCGACTTCAAGACCACCATCTGCACCGCGCCTGACCAGATCGCCCTGGCGCCGGGCTACCTGAAAAAGGAATTCATGCGCGAGGGTCGCCGCTGCTTCAGCTACGAGATGGACCGGCCCATGCTGGATTTCTATGCCTATCTTTCCGCACGCTGGAAGGTGAAGAAAGGCATGTACAAGGACATCCCGATCGAGGTGTATTACGACGAAAAGCATCCCTACAACGTCGACCGCATGATCGAATCGGTGCAGAAGTCGCTGGCCTACTACGAAGCCAACTTCACGCCCTACCAGCACCAGCAGGTCAGGATCATCGAGTTCCCGGGCTACAGCTCGTTCGCCCAGGCCTTCGCCAACACGATTCCCTATTCCGAATCCATCGGCTTCATCGCCGACCTGCGTGACAAGGAAGACATCGACTATGTGTTCTATGTCACCGCGCACGAGATCGCACACCAGTGGTGGGCGCACCAGGTGATCGGCGCCAACGTGCAGGGCGCGACGGTGCTGTCCGAGTCGCTGGCCCAGTACTCGGCGCTGATGGTGATGGAGCAGGAATACGGTCGCGGACAAATGCGCCAGTTCCTTAAGACCGAATTGGATCGCTATCTGGGTGGTCGTGGCGGCGAGCGCCTGGAAGAATTGCCGCTGTACAAGGTGGAGAACCAGCAGTACATCCATTACCAGAAGGGATCACTGGTGTTCTATCGCCTGCGCGAGGAACTCGGCGAGGAGGCAGTGAACCGCGCCCTGAAGAAGTTCCTCGAAGCCAAAGCCTACCAGACGGCGCCTTACACCACTTCCGCCGAACTGCTCGGGTTCATCCGCGCCGAGGCACGCCCGGACCAGCAGGACATGATCACCGACCTGTTCGAGAAGATCAGCTTCTATGACAACCGGGTCGAGGAAGCGACAGCGAAGAAGCGCGCCGACGGCAAGTACGACGTGACCCTCAAATTGCATGCCGCCAAGCGTTACGCCGATGGCAAGGGCAAGGAAAGCGCAGGCAAGCTGGATGACTGGGTGGACGTGGGCGTGTTTGCCCGCGGCAAATCAGGCGAAGAACGTGACGAGAAAGTGCTGTACCTGCAGCGCCACCACGTGACAGCGGAAAGCCCGACGGTGACGGTGGTGGTGGACGGAACGCCTTACGAGGCCGGCTTCGATCCGTACAACAAACTGATCGATCGGGTGTCCTCGGATAACCGGAAGAAAGTCACCCTGGAATAGGCACGGATCGCCTGGAACCGTAGGAGCGACGTAAGTCGCTCCTACGACGCCCTACGCCACCAATAAGATCAGCGCATGTCGGCGATGACCACCTTCGCGGCATTGTGCCCTGGCGCGCCGGTCACCCCGCCACCGGGATGCGTGCCGGCACCACACAGATACAAACCCTCCACCGCGCCGCGGTAGTCCGCCTGCCCTACCATCGGGCGGGCGCTGAATAACTGGTTCAACGACAGCGCGCCGTGGAAGATGTCGCCACCAACCAAACCGAAGGTACGTTCCAGGTCCATCGGCGTCAGTACCTGCCGGCCGAGCACGGAGGCCTTGAAGCCTGGCGCGTAGCTGTCGACCGTGGCGATCATCAGGTCCGCGACTTCATCACGGTGGTCGTCCCAGTTGCGACCGCCCGATAGTTCCGGCTGCACCTGTTGGCAGAACAGGCTGGCGACGTGCTGGCCAGCGGGCGCAAGCGTGTCGTCGAGGGTGGAAGGAATCAGCATTTCCACGATGGGCTCCTTCGACCAGCCATCGGCGCGCGCATCCAGGTATGCACGATCCATGTAATCCAGGTCGGGCGCCATGATGATGCCGGCGGTGAGGTGGTCGCCTTCGCCCGGCAACGCAGTGAAATCGGGCAGTCGCGACAAGGCCACGTTCATGCGCAAGGTGCCGGAACCACAGCGCCAGTTGGCCATGCGTTCGCGCGTGGGCGCGGGCACGGCGTTCGGCGACATCAATCGTTCGTAGAGCAACTTCGGATTGACGTTGGCGACCACGGCGCGCGCGTGCAGGGTTTCGCCGGAGTCGGTGAGCACGCCGATGGCGCGACCTTTCTCCACCAACACTTCGCGCACGGCAGCATCCGTACGGATTTCCACGCCTGCCGCCAGCGCGGCTTTCGCCATCGCCTGCGTGATCGCACCCATGCCACCGATGGCGTGGCCCCAGGCGCCCTTCACCCCATTCACTTCGCCGAAGACGTGGTGCAACAGCACGTAGGCCGACCCTGGCGTGTACGGGCTGGCGTAGTTGCCGACTATGCCGTCGAAGCCGAGCACTGCCTTGATCGGCGTGCTCTCGAACCAGCGGTCCAGGTATTCGCCCGCCGAGACCGTGAACAGGTCCAGCAACTCCTGGCGCATGGTTTCATCCAGCGTGTGCAGCTGCTTGCCCAGGCGGCCGGCGCGCATCAACTCGGGCAAGGCCTTCCACCAGCCGCCGTCGGTCACGTTGGGCGGCGGCTGCATGGCCAGCGCGCGCAGCACGTCGGCGATGACGTCGAGGCGACGCTCGTATTCGGGAAGGCGCTCGGCGTCGCGCGCCGAGAACTTGGCGACCTGCTGGATCGTCTCGCCGCCGCCGGTCAGCAGGTACTGCCCATCGGGCAGCGGCAGGAAGTTGCTGCGCTTGCGCTGCACGATCTCCAACCCGTGCGCATGCAGGTCGAGGTCGGCGATGACCTTGGGCTGCAGCAAGGACACCGTGTACGAAGCCACCGAATTGCGGAAACCCGGATGGAATTCCTCGGTCACCGCCGCCCCGCCCACCACGTGTCGCCTCTCCAGCACGGTGACCTTCAGTCCCGCCTTGGCCAGGTAGGTAGCACACACCAGGCCGTTGTGGCCGCCACCGACCAACACGACGTCACTGTTTCCCTTGGTACTGGCCATGCGCGCTCCGTGAGTGGAATCCCCTGTGTCGACGGCCATCATCCGACAAATCCGGTCCGATAACGAAGTACCCGGCCCATATAGGACAACTTGCGAGACACCTCACCTATAATCAGCGTGGTATTGGGCAAGGGCAAGACGACAGGTATGGGATGTACCGCCAGCACTAGTCACGCCAGGGATCGACGGCTCACGCACTGGCTCGTGGCCATTGCGTTGCTGTGGGCAGGCATGTCGCAGGCGGCGGCGCAGGACTGGACCTACCGCATCCGCCCCGGCGACACCCTGTGGGATCTGTCCGGCGAATACCTCAAGCCCGGCATCCCCTGGCAGAAACTGCAGTCGCACAACCGGATCAGCAATCCCTACCAGTTGCCCCCCGGTTCGACGATCCGCTTTCCCCTTGCCTGGCTGCACACGCAACCGGCCAAGGCACGGGTGCTCGCCGTGCATGGCCAGGCCACGGTCGCTACTGGAACCAATGCCAATCCCATCGGGGTTACGCAAGGCATGCAACTCGGCATAGGCGCACGGCTGCGCACCGGCAAGGACTCCAGCCTGAGTCTGGAATTCGCGGATGGTTCGCGCCTGCTGCTGCAGGCCGACAGCGAGTTGCAGCTTGACCAGATGAGCCGTTACGGCAAGAGCGGGATGGTGGATACCCGCCTGCGCCTGCAGCGCGG
Organism: uncultured Lysobacteraceae bacterium; assembly: GCA_937897645.1. Lineage (GTDB taxonomy): Bacteria > Pseudomonadota > Gammaproteobacteria > Xanthomonadales > Xanthomonadaceae > Pseudoxanthomonas_A. The sequence continues at coordinate 15,382 of CALCNV010000047.1, read as the reverse complement.
ACGCATCAGCAACACGGTCAAGCCGACGCCGGGTGCCAGCCCCGGCTTCATCGTGGATACCCCCAATGCCAGCTCCGCCGTGCGCGGGACGAAATTCCGCATGGATGCCGGGGCCGACGACACCAAGACCGAAGTGGTGGATGGCAAAGTCGCGGTCAATGCCGGCAACCACACCACCCTGGTCCGCAAGGGCTACGGCACGCGGGTGGCCGCGGGACAAACCGCGCCCATTCGTGCCGTGCTGCTGCTGCCCGCCCCCGACCTGTCCGGCATGCCGCCCAAGATCAACGGCGCGCGCGCGCGGCTGCAGTGGCCGGCAGTGGACGGTTCGCAGCGCTACCGCGTGGAGCTGAGTAGCAGCGAGCAGTTCGAGACCCTGCTGGCTGATATTGAATCGACCGAAGCGGGTACCACCCTGCCCGTGCTGGCTGATGGCTACTATTTCCTGCGCGTGCGCGCCATCGATGCACAGGGACTCGAAGGCCACGACGCCAGCGCGTCGTTTGCCGTGGAGGTCCTGCCCGAACCACCCTTCGCGATTGCCCCCGCCCACGACGGCATCGTGCGCGATCCACAGCCCGAATTCCGCTGGGCGGAGGCAACCGATGCGTCGGCGTACCGGCTCGAGCTTGCGGACAATCCGGCCTTCGAACGTGCCACCGCCATGGGCATGGATGCCGGCACCAACACCACGCACATGACGCAATCGCTTGCACCCGGCCGGTATTACTGGCGCATTGCCAGCGATGCGGCGAATGGACGCCAGGGACCCTTCAGCGATGCAATCGCATTCACCCTGCGTCCGCTCGTCGAGGCAGGCGAGATCGGGCACGAGACCAGCGATACACGCGAAGTCACGTTCCGCTGGCGCGCCGGCGCGCCGGGACAGAGCTACCGGTTCCAGTTGTCGCGCACGCAGGATTTCGCGCGCCTGCGGGTCGACCAGCGCGTCGATGAACCGCAGATCACGCTGCCGAAACTCCCGGCCGGCACCTGGTACCTGCGTGCACAGTCCATCGACAGCGATGGCCACGAAGCGCCGTTCCCGCCCGCACAACGCGTGCAGGTGCCATGCCGCGCGTGCCAGGCGCTGGTCGGCGCTGGCGCCCTGTTGATCCTGCTGGCGCTATGAGCAGCCAACGTCCCCTGTTGAAGCGGATCAAGGCCCGGCTGCTGAGCGCACTGGCGGGGGCGGCAATCGTCACCTTGCTGGTCCTGTCCGGGCTGACGTGGCGCGCCGATGCGTGGCTGTACGATCAATTCAGTCGCCATGTCCCGCGCACTGCCGACGATCGCATCGTGGTGGTCGCGATAGATGAAAAGAGCCTCTCGGAACTGGGACGCTGGCCGTGGTCACGGCGCGTGCATGCACAACTGGTGGATCGCCTCGGCGCCGCGGGTGCGCGCGGCATCGCGCTGGACATCCTGCTGTCCGAACCTGCCCTGTTCGATCCGGAAGGCGATGCCCTGCTCGCGCAAGCCTTGAACCGCAGCGGCAAGGTGGTGCTGCCGGTGTTTGCCGAAGCCGAGCAGCTCAACGGCCCTGCCGTGGAACTCATGCCCATCCCAGAATTCGCCGCTTCGGCCGCGTCGCTGGGACACGTGGACATGGCGCTGGATGCCGACGGCGTTGCGCGCAGCGTGTTCCTGCAGGCGGGGCTGGGGTCGCCGCATTGGCCATCGCTGGCGCTGGCGCTGAGCCAGCTGGGGTCTGAAGCCGCAGCCGATCAGGACCTGCCCGGGTTGCGGAATCCCGATCTCGCACAAGGCTCTGCCCACCAGTGGGTGCGCGACCACCGGGTATTGATCCCGTTCGTGGATCCGCCCAATGCATTCCAGACTGTTTCGTACACCGATGTATTGAATGGACGCATCCCGGTCGCGCAGCTGCGCGGGCGCTGGGTGATAGTGGGGCTGACGGCGGCAGGCATGGGCAGCGAACTGCCGATGCCCGGCTGGTCGGCGGACGCGGCACGCATGTCGGGGGTGGATTACCAGGCCAATGTCCTCAACATGTTGGTGGACGACGCAGCCATCGTCCCCTTCACCCCGCTTGCGCAGGTACTGCTTTCGATCTTCCTGGTGATCCTGCCGCTTGGGTTGTTCGGGCTGCCGGGACTGCGCAGGGTCTGGCGACCCATCCTGCTGGTGCTGCTCGTGGTGCCGGTGGTCGCATTCCTGCTGCTGCGCGTGGGCGAGGCCTGGTTCGCGCCGGTCTCCACCCTGCTGGTGTTGGGTATTGGCGCCCTGCTCTGGATGGCCCGCAGCCTGCGGCGTACCCGCCACCAGGCCCAGTCAGACCCGCTCACCGGCCTGTCCAACCGCATCCGTTTTGATCATGAGCTGGAACAGGAACTGCGTGCGGCCCGGCGTAGTGGCCAGCCCTTGTCGCTGCTGTTGCTCGACGTGGACTACTTCAAGCGCCTGAATGACAGCATGGGACATCCGGCCGGCGACGAGGTGCTGCGCACCTTCGCCAGCATCCTGCGCGGGCGGGCGCGCCGACCGCGTGACCTGGTCGCACGCCTCGGCGGTGACGAATTCGCGGTGCTGCTGCCAGAAACCACCCCGCAAGCCGCCGCCGCCATCGCCACCACCATCCACGTGGACCTGGCCAATCTGTCGACGCGAACCGGCCACCACATGCCGGTACCGCCTTTCACCGCCAGCATCGGCATACATACGGCGCAGGCAGGCGAACTGGCGGATGAAGTGATGGAACGCGCCGACAGCGCGCTGTACCAGGCCAAGCAGGCCGGCCGCAACCGCAGCTTCAGCCATGCGAACGAAACCAACTCCGTGCACGAAGGGCATCAAACGCATCCGTAGCGATAGCGTGTTGCAGGGATCGCACACCAGGCAATCCCGTCAAGTCAGGCGCCGCGGGTTCCAGGGCACGTATCCCTGGAATCCCTTGCAGGTTGATGTTTCCTCGCTTGACGGACTACGGCTCGGCCTTGAGCTAAGGATCAGCGGCCAGGTGTACGACAACACGTGCGCGAGGCGCGCAGGGTGGCTGTAGCAGCCGAATTGTTTTGGGCCGAACAGACCCCGCCTTTAAAGTATACGAAAGGCATCTGCCAAGTCGACGATTCGCAATTGGTGGCTGTTTGGATGTAGGTGGCAGGGCATGCGCTAGCGACGGCGTTGGAAGTTGCGCCTGCGGCAACGGTGACAGCGACCGCGGTCGTATCCTGGCAATCAAGTGGGGTTGCCTGCGGATTGATGTAGTAGCCAACAATATCGGCAACCAGATGGGTCTGGGCAAAGCTATAGACACTGAGCTCATTCGCCGATGCGCCCTGGTCAAGCTTTACGACGCTATAGTTGCCGCGGATATCACCGGCGGTGTAATTGACCGTGGCTGCCAATGGCTGGGTGCCGAGGAACGGGAATGCGGTGATGTATCCGTCGGCGGCAGGACTCACGACAGTGAAATTGATCGCCGCGGCAGCGAATGATCCGACAGCCCCAGCACCGTTGCAGTTGTTGGCAGCGCCGCCCTGGAAACTGTAGTCGCTCACGGCGGTAACGTCGAAACTTCTCACGGTATTGGCCGCGATCTGGCCGCCGGCCAACCGCGTATCGATGATGCGACAAGGCGAGATCGGCACGAACACCAAGTCGTTGGCAGGTTCGCCCAATGACTTCGCCGTCACCCGCGCCTCCTTGCTGTCGATCGCGGAGCTGTTGGTGATGGCGATGCTACCGCCCTGCAAGGCAGCCTTCATGTCATCAAAGCTCCTTGAGTCGGCGGCCATCTGCAGGGAATTCATCGGCGCCTTCGCGAAGATAGGGCCCATTTCTCTTGCCCAGGAATTCATATCCGTCTTGTAGGCTTCCTGTACATGAGGCGCCCACTTCTTGACGATCTGGTAGACCAACTGGCCACGGCGGGTCTGCGCCTTCCCTTCGTTCTCAGCGGCACCAGCCCAGTACGACGTACAAAGCAGTGACGCTCCGACCACCAAACCTGCGACAATTTTCGGAAAGTTGTTCACTCTCTGGTTCTCCTTCAGTTGGACCAATCGTCATACCGATCCGCCCGACTCCTGATCGTCGACAGCATTAATTACGGTGCAAGAGGGTGTAACCGGACAGGCAGTCGGCTTTATCGGCCAATGCTGCATCTGTCGCAGGAGTCACCCGGCCAGAATGTATATTCATTTATTTAACAATAAAATCAATAACTTAGAATTCAATCAAAGGAAATGCGCCACGCATTTCTGCCTACGAGCAACCACCTTGGGCAACTATCTAATGCACGTTTACCGCACCAAGCTGGCGCGCGCGCTTTGCACACGTCGTGTCCATGACCTTCGACACCGGCCAATGGCGGGCCATCGGCGTACAGTCGCGCGCACGCCCGTTTTGGGGCGGCCCCTTTTCTATGCCCTACTGGGCAGGAGTAGTCTGTGATTCGCACACCCAAGATCCTGTTGTTGTCATTGGCCGTGACCGCGGCCCTGGCCGGTTGTTCCAAGTCCGAGGACGCCGCAGCGCCTGCGGCAAGCACGGCGGCGGCGCCCGCGACGCTGACGCTGGACGAATCCAAGCTGCCGCCGGCAAACAGCTTCCTGCTATCCGACCTGGATACCAGCAAGGACGCCTGTGCCGATTTCACCGGCTTTGCCAACGGCAAGTGGCTGGCCGCCAATCCCATCCCCTCCGACCGCGTCACCTGGGGCTCGTTCGAAATGCTGGGCGAGCGCTCAACCGCCGTGCAGCGCCAGCTGGTGGAACAGGCTGCAGCGGACAAGAACGCCAGCGGCGTGGAAAAAATCGTCGGCGACCTGTGGGCCACCGGCATGGACGAGGCCAAGATCAACGCCCAGGGCATCGACCCGATCAAGGCTGACCTGGCGGCCATCGATGCCTTGAAGGACAAGGAAGCGATCGTGGCTTACCTGCGCAGCACCGCTGCCAAGGGCCAGAACGGCCTGTTCGGTTTCGGCGCCAACGCGGACTTCAAGGATTCCAGCAAGAACATCGCCTATGCCATGCAGGGTGGCCTTGGCCTGCCCGACCCCGAGTACTACAGCAGCGCCGACAACAAAGCCAAGTTGGGTGAATACCAGGCACACATCGCCAAGGTGCTGGAGCTTGCCGGTGCTTCCGCAGCCGATGCCGCGCAACAGGCCAAGGACGTGATCGCCTTCGAAACCCGCCTGGCCAAGGTCTCCAAGACCAGCACCGAACTCTCGCGCAATGCCGAGCTGTTCTACAACCCGGTCACCGTGGCCGAAGCCGACGCACTGACCCCGAACTTCTCGTGGACCGAGTTCTTCAAGTCGCAGGGAATCGCAACCCAGGACAAGTTCTCGCTGGCCATGCCTGCCTTCCACCAGGAAGTCAGCACGATGCTCGCCGACACCGACCCGTCGGTGTGGCGCAACTACCTGCGCTTCCACAGCATCGACAGCGCCTCGCCCTACCTGAGCGATGCGTTCGCCACCGAAAACTTCAACTTCTACAACAAGACCCTGCGCGGCCAGGCGGAAATGAAGCCGCGCTGGAAGCGCGTGCTGGAGTCGGTGGAAGGCTCTGCCGGCGAAGCGCTGGGCCAGATGTACGTGAAGGTCGCCTTCCCCGAAGAATCCAAGGCCAAGATGGAAACCCTGGTCGGCAACCTGCGCACCGCCATGAAGGGACGCATCGAAAACCTGACCTGGATGAGCGACGAAACCAAGAAGAAAGCGATCGCCAAGTGGGAAACCTTCACTCCAAAGATCGGCTACCCCGACAAGTGGCGTGAATGGAACGGCCTGGCCACCAGCCGCGACAGCTACGTGGAAAACCTGCTGGCTGCGCAGGAATACAACTACAAGTACAACATCGCCAAGATCGGCAAGCCCGTGGACAAGACCGAATGGGGCATGAGCCCGCAGACGGTCAACGCCTACTACAACCCGCAGCAGAACGAGATCGTGTTCCCGGCCGCGATCCTGCAGCCGCCGTTCTTCGACGCCAAGGCCTCGGATGAAATGAACTACGGCGGCATCGGCGCGGTGATCGGCCACGAGATGAGCCACGGTTATGACGACCAGGGCGCGCGCTTCGGACCCACCGGCAACTTCGAGGAATGGTGGACGGATGCCGACAAGAAGGCATTCCAGGGCCTGACCGGCAAGCTGGTGGACCAGTTCAACCAGTACAAGACCAGCGCCGGTGGCCAGGTCAGCGGCGAGCTGACCCTGGGCGAAAACATCGCCGACCTGGGTGGCTTGAACATCGCCTACGCGGCCATGAAGAAGGCCACCGACGGCACCCCGGACCCGATGACCGATGGACTGACGCGCGACCAGCGCTTCTTCCTGAACTGGGCTTCGGTGTGGCGTCGCAACTTCAAGCCGGAAGAACTGGCCGTGCGCCTGAAGACCGACCCGCACGCGCCTGCCAACTTCCGCGCCATCGGCACGCCGTCGAACATGCCCGAGTTCGCAGCCGCTTTCAAATGCAAGGTCGGCGACGCCATGGTGCGTGCCGCCGACAAGCAGGTCGTGATCTGGTAATCGCCATGTAGTGCCGCTCCAAGCGAAGGCCCGGCTTGTCCGGGCCTTCGTGCTTATCCTGCGAATTCATCCTGCGAACCGCGCTTCCGCACGCATCTGTTCCCACCAAGGATTTCCCATGAACCTGACCACTCCGCGCCTGCTGGTGCTCTCCCTGGCCATCGCCACGGCCGTGTCCGCCTGCAAGCAGGCCGACGACGCCGCACCCGCTGCCACTTCATCGAAAGCACCCGCGGTGCGCGCACTGCAACTGGACGAAACCAAGCTGCCCGTCGCCACGCGTTTTGCCATCGGCGACCTCGACGCCAACGCGCCGGCCTGCATTGATTTCGACGTGCACGTCAACGGAAAGTGGGCGTCCGCAAACGCCATTCCCGGTGATCGCTCCAGCTGGGGCGTGTCGGAAATACTGGGCGAACGTTCGCTGGCGATACAACAGCAACTGGCCGAACACGCCGCCACCAACGGCAACGCCAGCGGCATCGAAAAAATCGTAGGCGACTTCTGGGCCACCGGCATGGACACCGCACGCATCAACGCGCAAGGCATAACGCCGCTCACGCCGCAATTGCAGGCGATTGATGCATTGAATGACCAGACCGCGCTGACCAACTACCTGCGCGAGCGCGCCGCCCAAGGTCGCAACCCATTGTTCGGTTTCGGTGCCGATGCCGACTTCAAGAATTCCAGCATGAACATCGCCTACGCCGAACAAGGCGGGCTGTCGCTGCCGGACAAGACCTATTACTTCGATGCCGACAAGGCCGACATCCGCAAGGCGTACGAAGCGCATATCGTCAGGCTGCTGCAGCTGGCCGGCGTGCCTGCCGACGCCGCCGCGGCGCAGGCCAAGGATGTGATCACCCTGGAAACCCGCCTGGCCAAGGCCTCGCTGTCCAGCGAAGACCTGTCGCGCGACGTGGCGCTGTACTACAACCCGGTGAGCCTGGCGGACGCGGACAAGCTGACGCCCAACTTCCCGTGGACCGAGTTCTTCAAGAGCCAGGGCGTTGCCGCGCCTGAAATGTTCTCGCTAGCCATGCCCGGCTTCCACCAGGAAGTCAGCAAGATGCTTGCGGATGTGCCGATTGAGCAATGGAAGAACTACTTGCGCTTCCATGCGATCGACGCGGCCGCCTCCGACCTGAGCGATGCATTCGTGGCCGAGAACTTCGAGTTCTACAGCAAGACCCTGCATGGCCAGAAGGAAATGAAGCCACGTTGGAAGCAGGTGCTGGGCGCCATCAACAGCGAGGCCGGCGAAGCGTTGGGACAGATGTACGTGGACGTGGCCTTCCCGCCCGAAGCCAAGGCGCAGATGGAGGTGCTGGTGGGCAACCTGGGCATCGCGCTGAAGACGCGTATCCAGCAGTTGTCGTGGATGAGCGACGACACACGCAAGAAAGCGCTGGCCAAGTGGGAAACCTTCACGCCCAAGGTCGGCTACCCCGACAAGTGGCGCGACTGGAGCGGGCTTGCCACCAGCCGCGACAGCTACCTGGGCAATGTGCAGGCCGCGGAAACCTTCAACTACCGGTGGGACTTGGGCAAGATCGGCAAGCCGGTGGACAAGACCGAATGGGGCATGACTCCGCAGACGGTCAACGCCTACTACAACCCGCTGGCCAACGAGATCGTATTCCCCGCGGCGATCCTGCAGCCGCCGTTCTTCGATCCGGATGCGGACGAGGCGATCAACTACGGCGGCATCGGCGCGACCATCGGCCACGAAATGATCCACGGCTACGACGACCAGGGCGCGCGTTTCGGACCCACCGGCAATTTCGAGGAATGGTGGACGCCAGAGGACGCGAGCAAGTTCTCCGCACTCACCGGCAAGCTGGTGGAGCAGTTCGACGCCTTCGAAGCCGCGCCGGGCCTGCACGTCAACGGCAAGTTGACCCTGGGCGAAAACATCGCCGACCTGGGCGGCCTGGCCGTGGCCCAGGATGCGCTGGCCCTGGCCACCAAGGACAAGCCGGACCCGAACACCGATGGCCTGACCCGCCTGCAGCGCTTCTTCGCCGGCTATGCGCTCAGCTGGCGCAGCAAGGACACGCCGGAATCACTCAAGGTGCAACTGGCCTCCGACCCGCATGCCCCGGCCCGGTTCCGCACCAATGGCCCGCTGACCCAACTGCCGGCCTTCGCCGCGGCATTCGCCTGCAAGCCCGGCCAGCCGATGGTGCGCGCCGCCGACAAGCAGGTGGTGATCTGGTGATGACCCCGTAATCGCGCTGTCCCCGAAGGCCCGGCTTGCCCGGGCTTTCTTTTTTGTCGGCCCGGTTCACGGGCTGCGGGCCCACGCTTGTTAGAATCCAGACATCCATCACCACGGAAGTCCCTGATGCTGCCTTCGCGCCACGCCCTCCGCACGCCCACCCTGCTTGCTTTCGCCCTGGTTGTTGCTTTGAGCAGCACCGACGCCCACGCCGCCAAGAAGAAGAAAGCGCCCGCACGTGCCCCTGCCGTGGCCGCCGAATGTACTGACTTCTATGCCAACGCGAACGACGCATGGCTCAAGGCGAATCCGCTGCCCACCGGTTTCAACGCCGTCACTGCGCTTGGCCAGATGCGCGAACGCAGCCAGCAACAGCAGCAGCAGTTGCTGGACACCGCCATGCAGGCGCCTACGGACGATGCGGAAAAACTGCTCGGCGATTTCTGGGCCAGCGGCCTGGACGAAGCCGCGGTGGAAGCGGACGGCGCGAATCCGATTGCACCCTTGCTGGGCCGCATCAACGGCATCAAGAAATCCAAGGACGTGCCGGCTGCCATCGCCGCGCTGCACCAGGTGGGCATACCGGTCGCCTTCAACTTCAGTCCCGACGTGGACCTGAAGGCGCTGGACCGCCACATCGGCTATTTCATGCAGGGCGGCACCGGCTTGCCCGACCCGGCGTTCTACACGCGCACCGATACCGAAACCCGCGAACTGCTGGGCCGCTACCGCGCCTACGTGAAGCAGATCCTGGCCCTGACCGGCACGCCGGCCGACAAGCTGGACGCGGAATCAATGGACGTCATCACCATTGAAACGCGCATCGCGCAGGCGTCCAAGTCCATGTCCGACCTGCGCCTGCCCAGCAACAACTACGCGCCGGTCGCCACCAAGGACCTGGCCAAGCAGTACAGGAACCTGCAGCTCGCCGCCTTCCTGAAAGCGCAGGGCGTGAATGACGACACCGTGTCGCTGGCCAATCCGGCGCTGTTCGCACAGCTCGACAACATGGTGGCCACGCTCAAGCCCGAGCAGTGGAAGGCCTACCTGCGCTGGCGCATCGGCGACTCCATGGCCCCGTACCTGGCGCGTTCGTTCCGCGATGCCGAATTCGGCTTCCGCGGCGCGATCCTCGGCGGTGCCGTCGAACCGGCGCCGCGCAGGCAGCAGGTGCTGGATGCCATCACCACGGCCGCAGGCCCGATGCTGGGACGCGAATACGCGCAGCGCTACCTGCCCGCCGAGAGCAAGCGCAAGGCCGAAGCCATCGCGGAGCAGGTGCGCGATGCGCTGGGCCGCGGCATCGAGCGCAACACCTGGATGAGCGAGCCTGCCAAGGCCGAAGCCAAGTCCAAGCTGGGCAAGCTCAACATCGAGATCGGCACCCCGCGCCGTGACCTGGACTACAGCGTGCAGCCGATGGGCCGCGGCAGCTTCGGCAGCAACATGCTGATCGCGTCGACCTGGCGCCATCGCGAGGAAATGAAACGCATCGGCCGCGGCAACGCCGATCGTCGCTGGGACGTGCTGCCGCAGCAGCCGGCACTGGCGTATGACATCGCGCAGAACCGCCTGATCGTCACCGCCGCCGTGTTGCAGGCACCGGTGTTCGACGTAAGCCGCGGCGACGCGGCGCTGTTCGGTTCCTATGGCACGCTGGTCGGCCACGAACTCTCGCGCGGCTTCGACAACAGCGGCCGTCGCGTCGATGCCAGGGGTGACATCCGCGATTGGTGGACGCCTGCCGACCAAACTGCATGGAATGCCATTGCCGATCGCGTGACCCAGCAATACAGCGGCTATGCGTTCCCGGGCTTGACCGGCACCAAGGTCAATGGCGCGCTGACCCTGGACGCCAACATGGCCGACCTGTCGGGCGTCGAGTTGTCCTGGGATGCGTTCACTACGGCGCAGGCCGCGCCGCCAGCGGATGCACGCAAGACCTTCTACCGCAGCTGGTCGGAATTGTGGGCGCAGCAGGTCTCGCAGGCCGAAGCCACGCAACGCGTCAGCACCGAAGTGCGCGCACCCGGCCAATGGCGCAGCAACGGCCCGCTGGCCAACCAGCCCGCCTTCACCGAAACCTTCAGCTGCAAGGCCGGCCAGCCGATGCGCCGCAGCGACGCGGAGCAGATCAAGATCTGGCGTTGAGTCGGGTTCAATTGTTGAAAAAAACGGCGCGAGTGATCGCGCCGTTTTTTTATGCCTGGAAATACCTTTGGAATGACCCAGAATGCTTCCCCTCTCCCCTTGTGGGAGAGGGTGGCCGACAGGCCGGGAGAGGGGTCGCCGGAGCCTGCCTACACCTGCAACGATGAAGCATCGAGTGTGGGGAACCAGGGCAATGACTATCCTGTATGTACGAAGTCGTCGCACTCAGTTTTCAGAACCAATCTCCACCTCACAAACCACGACGCTACCAACCCCGGAATCCATGGAAACGCCCCGGCAGGCATGCTCATCTACGACACCACCCGATATCTCCATGTCTGGATCAAACAAATCGTATCGATAGGTCAACTTCACCAGCGTACCGTCGGGCTTTAGCGCGACACCCTCCCAAATTGAGGAATCCTCAAACATCGGAATGCTAAATGCGGACCAAAATGGTTTTTCGATCGCCAATGATTGATTGGAGCATTTGATCGCGCGGGATTGTAGGTACATATCCGGGCGGGAAGGATCTTTCTTGGGGACAACGCCGCAGCCGGTTGCATCCGGGCCAGCCAAATCTTTGAGTCGCTGAAAGAAAAGCTTGTTGATTGGACTGTCAGACGAGATGTTCTGATTTGACGCACAGCCAGAGATCAGGCCGATCAGCGTCAAATTAAGCAAGAAGGAGCGTACTTTCATGCGACCTAACGAACAATCCTTGGCCCCGGCGGCCTGCGTTTCCCGAACGGCGGTTGCCCGCGCCAATAGCGGATCAACAGCCAGCCGAACAGCATGCCACCCAGGTGCGCGAAATGCGCCACGCCGGGTTGCCAGCCGGTAAAGCCCAGCATCAATTCGATCGCGCCATAGAGGATCACGAACGTCCGCGCCTTCATCGGAATCGGCGGAAACAGCAGCATCAGGCGATGGTTGGGGAACAACATGCCGTAGGCCAGCAGCAGGCCGAATACGCCACCCGATGCACCCACCGTGGGATAGGCATCGCCGCCGCTGGACATCGTCCACCAACCCACCAGCAACTGCAGCAGGGCCGCACCGGCCACGCAGACCAGGTAATAGGTCAGGAAGCGTTTAGCGCCCCATGTGTATTCCAGCGCAGCGCCAAACATGTAGAGCGCGATCATGTTGAACAGCATATGCGTGAAGCTGCCATGCATGAAACCGTACGTCAGCAACTGCCAGGGCAGGAAGTGGTAGCCCGGCGAAGACGGGTCGTAGGTGCCATCACTGATCGGCCACAGCATCAGTTTCGCCAGCGCCGCATCACCCACCGCCATCTGCAACAGGAACACCACCACGTTGGCGATCAGCAAAGCCTGCGTAACCGGGGGCAGCTTGGGAAACATGGGCACTCTCTGGGTGTCGTCGCGCGTATCATACCGGCATGTATTCCCTGCCCGTGGCGGTCCTGCACGACCCTGCCACCCTTGCCGAGGCCTTGAGTGCATACGGCGTATGCCGGCTGTCCGGGTTTCCCGTGCCGAGCGCTATCCTTGCATTGCGCACGCAGCTCCAGCATTTGCAGGGCAACTCTGGACTCCAGACCGCGGAAGTCGGGCGCGGGACAGACCTGCGGCTACGCAGCGATATCCGCAGCGATTCAACCCAGTGGCTGGATGCAGATTCGGGCGCGGCCGCCGTCGAGTACCTTGCAGACCTCGAGACCTTGCGCGTGCCCTTGAACCGACAACTGTTTCTGGGTATGGATGAAGTGGAGGCGCATTTCGCCTGCTACCCGATTGGCGCGTCCTACCAGCGCCACAGCGACCGCTTCCGCGACAGCGATTCGCGCGTGCTCTCGCTGGTGAGTTACCTCAACGAGGATTGGCAAATCGAACAAGGCGGCGCATTGCGCCTGTACCTGCCACAGGGCACGGTGGACGTGATGCCGCAGTCCGGCACCAGCATCTGCTTCCTCAGCGAAATCGAACACGAAGTGTTGCCCGCCACGCGGGAGCGACTGAGCATTGCCGCATGGCTGCGCCGCACCAGCTGATCGCGTGAAGATCAGGCGTCCGGCGGACCCCATACCTGTTCGTCCATCGTCCGCGCTGCCTTGAGCTTCTGCACGCGGCCGTTCACCACCATCACCCCTTCGGCGCGCAACCGCTGCGATTGTTCGCGGAATTGCGTAGAGCCTTCCGCGAAGGCGATGCGCCCATCGGATCGCAACACGCGATGCCAGGGCAAGCTGGGATCCTCGTTTTCACTCACCACGCGCGCGGCCAGGCGGGCGCGCCCCGGCAAGCCTGCGCGATGCGCGACTTCTCCATAACCCGCCACCTGTCCGCGTGGAATCGCGCGGATGGCGGCGAGGATGCGCTCGGCGGAAGACTTGTCGGCCATGAGTGGTTAGCATAACCAGTGCAACGACACGGAGCACGCCATGCAGAATTTCGAACAGATCCGCAGCCACCTGAGCAAATCGGGCTACAAGGTGACCATGCAGGACCCATACGTGGCCTGCGTGGAACTGTCACTGGACAACGGCAGCCGCCACCAGGCGATCTTCCTGTCGGAACTGGGCAACGACGATGCACGTGGCTACCTGCGCGTCAGCACGGTGATCGCTCCCATCACCGGCATCGATGCGCGACGCGCATTGGGTTTCAACTGGCAGAGCAGCGTCGGTTACCTGGCCATCGGCGAACTCGACGGCGTGCCTTACCTGCAACTGTGCGAGAACCGCCCGTACGAAGGGCTCACGCCTTCGGAAGTGGATCGGCTGGTACTGGAAATCGGCGGCCTGGGCGACAGCATGGAGCGCGCACTCTCAGCAGGCGGCGACCTGCTGTAACACGGCGTGGTAGCGCCGAGTTTGCTCGGCTGCTATTGATTCGACGAGAAAATCAGCCGGGCAAGCTCGGCTCTACGGGACGGGTCGCGTGCATCGCGCACACTGGCGGTTACGACCAGCCCATCGCATCGACAAGGCGCCACAGCAGGTAGGCGATGCCGCCTGCCGCCGGGATGGTCAGTATCCATGCCCACACGATGCGCTCGATCACGCCAATGTTGAGCCTGCGCGGATTCTTGGCGAAGCCCACGCCCATGATGGCGGTGGAAATACTGTGGGTGGTGGACACCGGCATGCCGAAGTGCGCGGCGGTCACCAGGATGGTGGCCGATGCGGTTTCCGCCGCGAAACCGTCGATGGTCTGCAGCTTCACCATCTTGTGGCCCAGCGTCTTGATGATGCGCCAGCCACCGGCGGCCGTGCCTGCCGCCATCACCAGTGCGCAGGTCACGATCACCCAGGTATCGATGTCGTCCTGGCCACCACGCGGATGCAGGAACGCCAACCAGGAAGGCAGGTTGTCCAGCGTGCCTGCGGCCTGCGCACCGAACAGCGAGAGCGCGATGATGCCCATCGTCTTCTGCGCATCCTGGCGACCGTGCGCGAAGCCCATGTAGGCCGCGGACACCAGCTGCGCCTTGCCGAAGAAGGCATTCACCCAACGCGGCTTGGCCATGCGCGCCAGCGGGCCACCCGCCTTCATCATCGATGAAATCAGCAGGTACAGCACGGTGATGATGCCGACGCCGAGCAGGAAGCCGGCCAGCGGCGAAGTCACCATCGGGAACACCACTTTCCACAGCAGGCCCTTGTTCGTGGCCCAGCCACCGTCACCGGCCTTGGACCAGATCAGCGCGGCCCAGTCATTCTGCGATGCCGCCAGCGCCGCGCCGCAAAGACCGCCGATCAGGGCATGCGAAGACGAGGACGGCAGGCCGCGCCACCAGGTGATCAGGTTCCAGATGATCGCGCCGAGCAAGGTGCAGATGAGCACTTGCGAGGTCACGTTGACGACATCGGTATCCACCAGGCCCGAAGCGATCGTCTTGGCCACCGCGGTACCCATGAACGCGCCGATGAGGTTGGTGCTGGCCGCCAGGATGATCGCCTGACCTGGGGTAAGCACCTTGGTGGCGACTACCGTGGCAATGGAGTTGGCGGTGTCGTGGAACCCGTTGATGAACTCGAAGACGAGCGCAGCCAGGATCACGATCAGGACCAGGGTCAACATCGATCGTGGCCTCAGCTGTTCTTCAACACGATCTGGTACGCCACCACGCCGGCCTCGCGGCAGCGGTCGATGGCTTTCTCCAGGATCTCGAAGAACTCCTTCAGCAGGAACATCTGCAGGTTGTCCAGGCGACCGGAATAGATGTCTCGATACAGCTCCAGCATCAGGCGGTCGGCTTCGTTCTCCAGCGCGCGCAACTTTTCGTTGAGCTCGGTCATGCGATCGATGTTCATCTTCTGCAGGTCGTGGACCATTTCCACCACCACGGCGGCCGCCTGCTCCAGCATGGCCGCGCGCGGGGCGAAGTCGATGCCTTCCAGGTGCTGCACCGCCAACGAATAGCGGTCGGCGAATTTCTCGACCTGCTTGGGAATCTTGTACAGGGCCGAACCCAGCGCCTCGATGTCCTCGCGCTCGATCGGGGTGATGAAGCTGTCGACCAGCGC
>CALCNV010000046.1 GCA_937897645.1 uncultured Lysobacteraceae bacterium | reverse complement strand
GCGCTGGACCACGTGCTCTCCACGCTGTACCAGGAGCTGCACACCATGGCGCGGCGACAGCTGTCAGGCCAACACGGCTACACGCTGGATGCGACGGCGCTGGTGCACGAGTCCTACCTCAAGCTCATCGGCAGCAGCGGCAACGCCAAGTTCGATGATCGTGCGCACTTCTTCGCCTATGCGGCATCATCGATGCGCAGCGTGGTGGTCGACTACGCGCGCAACCGCCTGGCCCGCAAGCGCGGCGGCGACCTGAAGCGCGTGGCGGAAATTCCTGAAGACGTCGAAGGCCCGTTGCGCCTGGACGAAGACATGCTGTCGTTGAACGACGCGCTGGACAAACTGGCTGCCGCCGATGAGCGCCTGGCCCAGGTGGTGGAGATGCGCTACTTCGCCGGACTGTCGGAACTTGAAATCGCCGAACTGCTGCAACGCTCCGAGCGCAGCATCCGCCGCGACTGGCAGAAGGCGCGGCTGTTCCTGCTGTCGGTCATGTCGGAACCCTGATCCCGGCCCTGCCGACCGCCGACCATGGATGCCGAGCGCTGGCAACGCCTGTCCCCGCTGCTCGATGTGTTGCTCGAGCTGGAAGCCGATGCGCGCGCCGCACGCCTGCAGCTGATACGCGAACAGGAGCCTGCACTCGCGGATGAGCTGGAGGCCTTGCTCGCGCTCGAAGACGACGAAGGCAACTTCCTCGACAAACCTTTCCTCGACAAACCGGCCCAGACCCAGGCCGGCACCCTGGTCGGTCCCTACCGCATGGAACTGCTGCTCGGCGAAGGCGGTATGGGCATGGTCTGGCTGGCCTCGCGCGCGGATGGCCTGTACCAGCGCAAGGTCGCGCTGAAACTGCTGCGGCCGGGGCTGGCTGACCCCAACCTGCGCCTGCGCTTCAGCCGCGAACGTGAAATCCTGGCGCGGCTTGAGCATCCCAACATCGCCCGCCTGCTGGATGCCGGCGTGGGCAGCGAAGGCCAGCCCTACCTCGCGCTGGAATACGTGGAAGGCATTGCCATCACCGACTACTGCCAGCTGCACGGCCTGTCGGTGGACACCCGCATCAAGCTGTTCCTGCAGGTCTGCGAAGCGGTCAGCCACGCGCATGCCAACCTGATCGTGCACCGCGACCTGAAACCCTCCAACATCCTGGTCACGCCCACCGGCGAAGTGCGCCTGCTGGATTTCGGCATCGCCAAACTGCTGGACGATCCCGAACCCGCGCCGCTGCATCCACGCACCGAAGTGCGCGCCTTCACCCTGCACTACGCGGCACCGGAACAGATACGCGGCGAACCGGTCACCACCATGACCGACGTGTATTCGCTGGGCGTGGTGCTGTACGAAGTCCTCGCCGGCACCAAGCCCTATCGCCTGCGCCGGCAAACCGATGCGGAATGGGAACAGGCCATCCTCGCCGTCGAGCCGCTGAAGCCATCGGTGGCCGCGCAACGTTCCACCGATGGCGCGCGCAGGCAGGGCGCGGAGGCGCGGCGACAGGCGCGCCAGCTCAGTGGCGACATCGACAACATCGTGTTGAAGGCGCTGGCGAAGGTGCCTGAGCACCGCTATGCCTCGATCGAAGCACTGTCGCAGGACCTGCAGCGGCACATGGAGGGCCGCCCGGTGCAGGCGCGGCCACAAAGCTGGCTGTACCGCGTGCGAAAGTATGTATGGCGCCATCGCTGGGCGTTGGCCGCCAGCATCGTGGTCACCTCGTTGCTCATGGCGGCCCTGGCGGCCAGTGCATGGCAAAGCCGCCAGGCCATGCGTGAAACCGCACGCGCGCAGGCCATGCAGGATTTCGTGATCGGCCTGTTCGACAATGCCGGTGTTGCCCAGCAGGGCAACATCTTCGATGCCCGCAAATTGCTCATCGCCGGCGAACGCCGCGGCGAGCGCGAACTTGCCGAGCAACCGCTGGCACATGCCGAGTTGCTGGGCGTGGTGGCACGCCTGCGCCTGGGGCTGGGCGACTACCAGGACGCGCTGGCCATGATTGAACGCCAGGACGCCTTGTTGTCGCAGCTCGATTCGGTGCCCCCCGGGGTGAGGCTGGAGGCGGTGACGCAGCGCGGTCGTGCCCTGGACCTGCTGGACCGTTCGCGCGAGTGCCTGCAGGTCATGGCCACGGGCGAGTCCATGATCTCCGGATTGCGGGCGGCGCAGCCACTGCCCGAAGCCGACTTCCTTTCGCAGTACGGCCGCTGCCACCGCCAGCTGGGCCAGCGGCAGGCGGCACGCCAGTTCTACGAACGTTCGCTGACGTTGCGACGCACGATCAAGGACCAGGCCGGCGTCGCCCAGAACCTGTATGACCTCGCGCTGCTGGACAACGACATGGGCCAGTCGGACCGTGCGCTTGCGGGTTACGACGAGGCCCTTGCCCACGTGCACAAGTACGTGGGCAAGCAGAACGCACTGGCCGCGGAGATCGAATCCAGTCGCGCGCGCCTGTTCCGTGCACGTGGCGATACCGAGGCGGCACAGGCCACGTTCCGCGAGGCGCTGGCCATCGCCAGGGAAATCCACGGCGAACAACACCCGGTGACGCTGGGCATCCTGGGCCAGCTGGTCGCCATCCAGGTGGACCTGGAAAACTATGCCGAGGCGGAGCGGCAGATCGGCCCGATGCTCGACCTGGTGGTTGCCGCGCTGGGGCCGAACCACCGCCGCGCAGGACTGGCGTTCAACACGCGCGGGGTCATCGCGTGGGAACGCGGACACATGGACCAGGCCATCGCCGACGTCGGGCACGCCGTCACCATCTGGCGCGGACCGGACGGATCGCAAAACCTGCCGGGCGGATTGTTCGTCTATGGCATGGTCCTGCACGATGCAGGGCGCGAGCAGCAGGCATTGAAGGCGTTGCACGAATCGCGCGAACTGCGCGCGGCGCTGTACGGCGCCAGCAACGCGGCGGTCGGCGAGACCGACCGCATGATCGGCGAGGTGATGGCGTCACTGGGAAGGGTCGACGAGGCCACGGCCTACTTCGACCGCGCGGTGAAACTCACGCGCGTCGGTTATGGCGAGTCGGATCCGCGCGCATTGTTCGCGCGCCTGTCGATGGCGCGCCAACAGGCGCGCATCGGCCAGGTCGCTTTGGCCCTGAAGCAGCTCGATGCCTTGTCCGCCCACGCCGGCACCGGTAGCGAGATCCCCAAGCTACGCTGGCGCGCGCGCGCCTACGCCGCGGAAGTGCGCTGCCGCGCAGGACAGCAGGCCCGCGCACGCCGCGACCTGGATGGCCTGGTCCACGAATTGCATGCGGCGCGGCCCGAAGGCGGCGTGATCACCCGCGAGGCCCACGCCATCCGCGAGGCTTGCGGATAAGCGTGCGCATGCCTACGTTGCCTTGAATGGCAGCGGTGCCTGCACAGGATCGATGCTGCCTTCGCCACGCACGATCTTCTTGAACTCCGCGCGGCTGACCGACACATAGCGCTCGTTGCCGCCAATCTCCACCTGCGGACCGTCGTGCACGGCATGGCCGCTGTCGTCCACGCGCACCGTCATCGTCGCCTTCTTGCCGCTGTGGCAGATGGTCTTGATCTCGGTCAGTTCATCGGCCCAGGCCAGCAGGTACTGGCTGCCTTCGAACAGCTCGCCGCGGAAATCCGTGCGCAGCCCGTAGCACAGCACCGGGATGCGCAAGCGGTCGACCACTTCGCTCAATTGCCAGACCTGCGCACGCGACAGGAACTGGGCTTCGTCCACCAGCACGCAATTGAGTGGGCCGTTGCGGGCGATATCGTCGTGGATCATCAGCTCCAGGTCCGCATCGCGATCGAACGCCATGCCGTCGGCACTCAGTCCGATGCGCGACGCGACCACGCCGCTGCCGGCACGGTGGTCCAGGCGCGGGGTCAGGATCGCCACCCGCATGCCGCGCTCGCTGTAGTTGTGCGCGGATTGCAGCAGGGTCGTGGTCTTGCCGGCGTTCATCGCCGAATAATAGAAGTAGAGCTTGGCCATGGCGGCATTTTAGCGTCTAACCGCGGGTGCAGCGGCTACAATCCGCATCCCGATGAACTCCCTCAACCTTCCCCAACGCAACGCGGTCAAGCACTGCGACGGTCCCTTGCTGGTGCTGGCTGGCGCAGGCAGCGGCAAGACGCGCGTGATCATCGAGAAGATCGCCCACCTGGTCACGTCGGGGCGCATGCCGGCCAAGCGCATCGCCGCGATCACCTTCACCAACAAGGCCGCCAAGGAGATGCGCGAGCGCCTGGGCAAACGCCTGAAGGGCGATGCGGCGGAAGGACTGACGCTGTGCACGTTCCACGCGCTGGGCTTGAAGTTCCTGCAGATTGAACATGCGGCGGTCGGCCTGAAGCGCGGCTTCTCGATCTTCGATGCGGATGACAGCAACGCACAGATCAAGGACCTGATGCCGGGTGCCAAGCCGGATGCCGTGGAGATGGCGAAAAACCTGATTTCGCGGGCGAAGAACGCGGGACTTTCGCCGGAGGAAGCGCTAGCCGCTTCGAAGACGGCGCGCGAGCAGGACGCGGCGAAACTGTACGCGCGTTACCAGGCGCGACTTTCCACTTTCAACGCGGTGGATTTCGACGACCTGATCCGCCTGCCGGTGCAGGTGCTGGAAAATGATGCGGAGATCGCCGCCGCGTGGCGCGAACGCATCGGCTACCTGCTGGTGGACGAATGCCAGGACACCAACGACGCGCAGTACCGCTTGTTGAAAGTGCTGGCCGGCCCGCAAGGCCATTTCACCTGCGTGGGCGACGACGACCAGAGCATCTACGCCTGGCGTGGCGCCAACCCGGACAACCTGCTGCAGATGGCCCGCGACTATCCGGCGTTGCAGGTCATCAAGCTGGAACAGAACTACCGCTGCAGCAACCGCGTGCTGCGCGCGGCGAACACGCTGATCGCCAACAACCCGCACGAGCATCCCAAGAAACTGTGGAGCGACCAGCCCGACGGCGATCGCATCCGCGTGTGGGAATGCCGTGACAACGAGCACGAAGCGGAGAAAGTCGCCGCCGAGATCGCCTTCCTGCACACCGCGCGCGATGCGCCGTGGAGCGATTTCTGCATCCTGTTCCG
>CALCNV010000045.1 GCA_937897645.1 uncultured Lysobacteraceae bacterium | reverse complement strand
GCAATTCGGTGGGCGTGGTGCTGCCCAAGGAACTGCTGGCGCGGCTGAAGCTGGAGAAGGGCGACACGGTGTTCGCCACCGAAACCCCGGATGGTCTTGCGTTGACCCCGTATGACCCCGACCACGCCGCACAGGTCGAGGCCGGGCGCGAATTCATGCGCGAGTTCCGCGATACCTTCCACGCTTTGGCGAAATGAGCGCCCCGGCGTGGCGCTGGGTCGATAAACAGGCCCTGCTGCTTTTGCACGATGAAAGCCTCGCCACCCACGGTGGTGCGTCAGGCGTGCGCGACGAGGGCTTGCTGGATTCAGCGCTTGCACGGCCCTTGAACCTGGTGGCCTACGGCACGCCAGACGTGGCCGAGCTTGCAGCCGCCTACGCGTCCGGGCTGGTACGCAACCACGCCTTTATCGACGGCAACAAGCGGGCCGGGTTTCTGGCGGCGGGCCTGTTCTTGTATGCCAACGGATACCGCCTGGTCTGCGACCAAGCCGCCGCCACCGCCGCCGTACTCGCCCTGGCCGCCAGCGATCTGGACGAAGCCAGCTTCGCCGCCTGGTTGCGGTTGCATTTGCAGTCGCGCTGACCGTTTTTTGTAGGAGCTGCGCAAGCTGCTACCGGAACCTGTCCGCCACCCGTGCTGGCTCCTGTGCGGTGGATGTCCACGGTCGCAGCTTGCGCAGCTCCTACAGGGGCGATGTAAATGTGACAGGCGTCATGAATGGCCTGTGTTTGGCCGGTAAAAGCGACGTGTGGCGTTACAAAGTGACGTGCAGCGTCAGGGGGTGGGTGCCTGATGTGGGGAATTCTGGGGTGGTCGCGGAGTCAGCGGCCTGTTTTTAGTGACGGAAGGCACAGCTGCAAAGTTGGCACGCTTTCTGCAACTACCCCCAAGCACGTGGCACGTTACCCACGGCGCCCACGGTCCATACCAGATATGGGACACGGGGCTTGTGTCCCATACCAATCAAGCCAATCAAGGGGATTTACCAATGAAGAAGAACATGCAGGGCTTCACCCTCATCGAACTGATGATCGTGGTCGCCATCATCGCCATCCTGGCCGCCATCGCCATCCCGCAATACGCCAACTACACCCAGCGCTCCAAGGTATCGGGTGCAGTGGCTGGTATTTCGGCCATCAAGACCGCCACCGCCCTGTGCATCCAGGAACTGGGAACCACGACGGGCTGCTCCAGCGGCGCGAACGGCATCCCCGCAGCCATCGCTGCCGGTAGCAATGGCGCCGCCATCAGCTACGTTGATGCCGTGGCTGTGACCAACGGCACGATTGCTCTCACCACCACTGGTACCACATCTGCTGGCACCCGGATGGCGCTGTCGCTAGCCCCTACTGTTGGTGCGGACACCGCAGTTGTTTGGGTCGCAACGGGTAGCGGTTGCGCTGTCACGACCCCCGGTCGCGGCATTAAGTGCGCCACCAACTGATCGTAACTGTTCAATACGCGGGGCTTGCGTCCCGCATGTAAATCTCAAACCCCGCTCCCGCGGGGTTTGTTTTTTGCGCCGGAAACAAAAACGCCGTGCTGCTGGTCACGACGTTATGCGACCCTGCGCGGCAGAACATGACGCGCCGCCATGGCCAGCGCCGCTGAGGTCAAGCTGCCGCTGGCGCAATGAGTCGACATGGAAGACACAGACCGGTAGTTGGCACGCTTTCTGCGAGTAATCTTAAGCACGTGGCACGTGGCACGTTACCCACGGCGCCCACGGTCCGTACCAGATATGGGACACGGGACCTGTGTCCCATACCAATCAAGCCAATCAAGGGGATTTACCAATGAAGAAGAACATGCAGGGCTTCACCCTCATCGAACTGATGATCGTGGTCGCCATCATCGCCATCCTGGCCGCCATCGCCATCCCGCAATACGCCAACTACACCCAGCGCTCCAAGGTATCGGGTGCAGTGGCTGGTATTTCGGCCATCAAGACCGCCACCGCCCTGTGCATCCAGGAACTGGGAACCACGACGGGCTGCTCCAGCGGCGCGAACGGCATCCCCGCAGCCATCGCTGCCGGTAGCAATGGCGCCGCCATCAGCTACGTTGATGCCGTGGCTGTGACCAACGGCACGATTGCTCTCACCACCACTGGTACCACATCTGCTGGCACCCGGATGGCGCTGTCGCTAGCCCCTACTGTTGGTGCGGACACCGCAGTTGTTTGGGTCGCAACGGGTAGCGGTTGCGCTGTCACGACCCCCGGTCGCGGCATTAAGTGCGCCACCAACTGATCGTAACTGTTCAATACGCGGGGCTTGCGTCCCGCATGTAAATCTCAAACCCCGCTCCCGCGGGGTTTGTTTTTTGCGCCGGAAACAAAAACGCCGTGCTGCTGGTCACGACATTAGGCGACCCTGCGCGGCAGAACATGACGTATTGCAAACTCTGCTGCTGCCGGAGCACACGGCATGCGCTACAGTCGGGTCTGGCCCGTTTCTTGCGCCCTTCAAGCACAGCGCAACCCCTCCAGGATTCTCGCACCATGAATGCAGTCGCCGCCAACACCGCCAACCTTGTAGGAATCACCGGCATCGCCCGTCGCCTGGTACAGGACGGCGCCCTGGACGAAGCCAGTGCGCGCGCCGCCATGGCCAGCGCCACCGAGGCGAAGGTGCCGCTGGCGCAATGGGTCAACGACAAGAAACTGGTCAGCGCCCCGCAGATGGCGGCCGCCAACGCCCTGGAGTTTGGCATCCCGCTGCTGGATGTCACCGCCTTCGACCCCAAGCAAAGCGCCATCAAGCTGGTCAGCGAGGAACTGCTGCAGAAGCACTTGGTGCTGCCCCTGTTCAAGCGCGGCAACCGCCTGTTCGTGGGCGTGTCCGACCCCACGCGTACCCATGCGCTGGATGAGATCAAGTTCCACACCAACCTGACGGTAGAGCCGATCCTGGTCAGCGCCGATGCGCTGGAGCGTACCCTGGAGCAATGGACGCGCGCAGCCGACGCCATGAGCAGCAATTTTGGCGGAGACGACGAAGAGGGCCTGGACAACCTGGAAGTTGGCACTGATGACGACCTGAACAGCGGCGACAGCGGCATAGACGCCAAGACCGACGACACGCCGGTGGTGAAGTTTGTCAACAAGGTGCTGATTGACGCCATCAAGCGCGGCGCATCGGACATCCATTTCGAGCCCTACGAAACCGACTACCGGGTGCGCCTGCGCATCGACGGCATCCTGAAGCAGGTGGCCAAGGCGCCGGTCAAATTGAACCAGCGGCTTGCGGCACGCCTCAAGGTCATGGCCCAGCTGGATATCGCCGAAAAGCGCGTACCGCAGGACGGCCGCATCAAGTTGAACCTCAGCAAGACCAAGCAGATCGACTTCCGTGTCAGCACACTGCCCACCCTGTTCGGCGAAAAAATCGTCCTACGCATCTTGGACGGCAGTGCAGCCAAGTTGGGAATCGAGAAACTGGGCTACGAGCCCGACCAGCAGAGCCTGTTCGAGAACGCCATCCAGAAGCCTTACGGCATGGTGCTGGTCACCGGCCCCACGGGCTCGGGCAAGACCGTGTCGCTGTATACCGCGCTGGGCATTCTCAATGACGAGATGCGTAACATTTCTACAGTGGAAGACCCGGTGGAAATCCGCCTGCCGGGCGTCAACCAGGTACAGCAGAACACCAAGCGCGGCATGACCTTCGCCGCGGCCCTGCGCAGCTTCCTGCGCCAGGACCCGGACATCATCATGGTCGGCGAAATCCGCGACCTGGAAACCGCCGAGATCGCGGTCAAGGCCGCGCAGACCGGCCACATGGTGCTGTCCACCCTGCACACCAACGACGCACCGCAAACCATCGCCCGCCTGATGAACATGGGCATTGCCCCGTTCAACATCACCAGTTCGGTAACACTGGTCATTGCCCAGCGCCTGGCGCGGCGGCTTTGCAACAAGTGCAAGCGTGCGGTGGTATTGCCCGAACATGCATTGATCGCCGAAGGCTTCAGCGAAGCGGAGATCAAGGCCGGCTTCACCTTGTACGAAGCCGTAGGCTGCGATGAATGCACCGAGGGCTACAAGGGCCGTACCGGCATCTACCAGGTCATGCCGATGAGCGACGCCATCGCCGCCATCGTGCTGGAAGGCGGCAACGCCATGCAGATTGCCGAAGCTTCCAGGAAAGCCGGCGTACGCGACCTGCGCCAGTCGGCCCTGATGAAGGTACGCAACGGCGTGACCAGCCTGGCCGAAATCAACCGCGTGACCAAGGATTAAGAGAACCCGGTAGGAGCGCCCCATGGGCGCGAGCTTCTGATGCGTTACACGTTCACGCCAGGATCAAGAGCTCGCGCCCATGGTGCGCTCCTACAACCAAGGCCTCGGATTTCCAAACCCTGCGGGCCGTCACAGTGGCAAATACCGTTGCCGGCGATAACCGGCTACCATGCGACCATCATTGCCCGGCGTGGGGATGCCGGAAAAGGGGAAACAAATGGCCGTGACCCGTAGCGCAGCAAAAAAATCCGTCCCGGTGGATCGCAATACCAGCCAGATGGCCATGTTTGTCTGGGAGGGCACCGACAAGCGCGGCGTCAAAATGAAGGGCGAGCAGCAGTCCAAGAGCCAGAACCTGCTGCGCGCCGAGTTGCGCAAGCTGGGCATCACACCCACCGTGGTCAAGCCAAAACCCAAGCCGTTGTTCGGCAGCGCCGGCAAACCCATTACTCCGAAGGAAATTGCGTTCTTCAGCCGTCAGATGGCGACGATGATGAAGTCCGGCGTGCCTATCGTGCAGTCGCTTGAGATCATCGGCGACGGCCAGAAGAACGCCCGCATGAAGAAGATGGTGGGCGAGTTGCGCACCGATATCGAAGGCGGCTCTTCTTTGTACGAGGCGATAGCCAAGCATCCCGTGCAGTTCGATGAGTTGTACCGCAACCTTGTCCGGGCAGGCGAGGGCGCAGGTGTACTGGAAACCGTACTCGAGACGATTGCCAACTACAAAGAGAACCTGGAAGCGCTGAAGGGAAAAATCAAGAAAGCCCTGTTCTATCCTGCAATGACGATTGCGGTAGCCCTGCTTGTCAGCGGAATTCTGTTGGTATTCGTCGTTCCGCAATTTGAACAGATATTCAAGGAATTCGGCGCCGACCTGCCGGCCTTCACCAAGCTGATCGTGGCCGCCTCGCGATTCATGGTTACTTGGTGGCTGGTAATCCTGATCGGCATCGTGGGCGCAATTTTCGCCTTCATATTCTTCAAGAAGCGCTCCTTGAAATTCCAGCACTTCCTGGACAGGGTGATCCTCAAGATTCCTGTCATCGGCCAGATCATGCACAACTCGGCCATTGCCCGGTTTGCACGCACGCTGGCCGTGACCTTCAAGGCCGGCGTGCCGCTGGTGGAAGCGCTGGAGACCGTGGCGGGTGCCACTGGCAACACCGTGTACGAAAAAGCCGTCCTGCGCGTGCGCGATGACGTGGCCGTTGGCTATCCGGTCAACATGTCGTTGAAGCAGACCAATCTGTTCCCGCACATGGTGGTCCAGATGACCGCCATCGGCGAGGAAGCCGGCGCGCTGGACGCCATGTTGTTCAAAGTGGCCGAGTATTACGAGCAAGAAGTGAACAATGCGGTGGATGCGCTGGCCAGCCTGATCGAACCGATGATCATGGTCTTTATTGGCGTAGTCGTCGGCGGCATGGTGATTGGTATGTATTTGCCCATCTTCAAGCTGGCTTCGGTGATCTGACTTACGCATGGCATTCCTCGACGAGAACCTCGCCCTCGGGTATCCCCTTGCGGCAGGCGTAGGCCTGCTGGTGGGCAGCTTCCTCAACGTGGTGATCCTGCGCCTGCCCCGCCGCCTGGAATGGCAGTGGAAGCGCGACGCCCGCGAAATCCTGGAACTGCCCGAAGTCTACGATCCACCCCCACCCGGCATCGTGGTGGAGCCCTCGCACTGCCCGCACTGCAAGCACCGGCTGTCGTGGTACGAGAACATCCCGATGTTCAGCTGGCTGGCCCTGCGCGGCAAGTGCCGGCACTGCAAGACGCCCATCTCCGCCCAATACCCGCTGGTGGAACTGCTGGCCGCCGTGCTGACCGTGGTCAGCGTGTGGCAGTTCGGGTTTGGCTGGCAGGGCTTCGGCGCCATGCTGCTGAGCTGGTTCCTGATTGCGCTGTCCGGCATCGACCTGCGCACGCAGCTGCTGCCTGACCAGCTGACCCTACCCCTGCTGTGGCTGGGCCTGATTGCCAGCCTGGAAAACCTGTACATCGATCCCAAGACGGCCTTGCTGGGCGCGATTGCCGGCTACGTGTCGCTGTGGACGGTGTGGTGGCTGTTCAAGCAGATCACCGGCAAGGAAGGCATGGGCCACGGCGACTTCAAGCTGCTGGCCGCGCTGGGCGCGTGGATGGGCCTGAGCGGCGTGCTGCCGACCATCCTGGTGTCCTCGCTGGTGGGCGCCATCATCGGCTCCATCTGGCTGGCCACGCAGGGCCGCGACCGCGCCAGCCCCATCCCCTTCGGCCCCTACCTGGCCATCGCCGGCTGGCTGGTCTTCTTCTGGGGCCAACCCGTCATCGACGCCTACCTGCGCATGTCGGGCTTCTGACGACCCGGTAGGAGCGCCCCATGGGCGCGAGCTCCTCGGGCGTTCCACGCGCACCAATTAAGATCAAAAGCTCGCGCCCACGGGGCGCTCCTACCGATAATGCAGGCATGAGCGATTACATCATCGGACTGACCGGCGGCGTTGCCTCGGGCAAGAGCGCGATCGAGAAAGCGTTCCTTGCGCGTGGCGTGTTCGTCGCCGACGCCGACCTGATTGCACGCGAGATCGTCGAACCCGGGCAGCCCGCGCTCGCCGAAGTCGTGGCGCGCTTCGGCCCCGAGGTGCTGGGTGCGGACGGACGACTGGACCGCGCTGCATTGCGGGTGCGCATCTTCCACGACGACGACGCACGCCGCGCGCTGGAAGCCATCCTGCATCCGCGAATCCGCGCGGAACTGCTTGACCAGTGCCAGGCCGCACTCGGACCCTATGCCGTCGCCATGATCCCGCTGCTGGCCGAAGGCGGTGGCCGCACGCACTACCCGTGGCTGGACCGGATCCTGGTGGTGGACGTTCCACAGGCGACGCAGAAGTCACGCCTGATGCAGCGCGACGGCATAGACGCCGCGCTGGCCGACCGGATGATCGCCGCCCAGGCCACCCGCGCCCAGCGCCTGGCCATCGCCGACGACATCGTGGTCAACGACGGCCACCCCGACCACCTGCACGCCGCCGTGGCCGAACTGGACGCCCGCTACCGCGCATTGGCACGATAGGAGCGCCCCATGCATGGGCGCGCGCTGTTCCGCCCTACGGTAGGAGCGCCCCATGGGCGCGAGCTTTTGGGCCTTTGCATATCACTCCAAGATCAAGAGCTCGCGCCCATGGGGCGCTCCTACCGACCGAAACGGTGCGCCCACCTATCCAGCGCGCGGTTTCGTTTGCAGGCACTGCTACAGCCAGATGCTGTCCCAGAATGGATACTCGCCCAATCGGCTCACGAGACCCGCACGCAATGGATTGGCGACAAGGTAGCGGGCAGTCATCAGCAATTCCCGCTCGTCTCGCAATGCGTGCTCGTGGAATGCCCTTCCCCACACAGCACCACGGCGTCCCAGCGCGCGATTGGTGCTGCGCGCGCTTGCACACTTCAACCGGGTCACGATGCCCGCCAAGCTATCGTTCTCGCCAAGCTGCAGCAGCCAATGCGCGTGGTCCGGCATCAACACCCATGCAAGCATCTTCGAATTCCTGAGGCAGCCACCATCGTTGAGGCAACGTGCTGCGGCGCACGCGGCATCGAAATCAAGGAACAAGCGTGCACGATCAACCGTGACGGCGGTGACGTGATAGATCTGTCCTGCGACCGAACTACGCGCACGTCGCAATGCAGCGTGTCCTTCGCCATAGGGAATTTTTGCAGTCATGGCTCCAGCATCCAGCCGGTGCCCTTCGGGGGTTATCGGGCCAAGTCCACCACACGCATAGGAAAAATCCCCGACAACGGTAGGGGCGCCCCATGGGCGCGAGCTTTTGGGGCTTTGCACATCACGCCCAGATCAAGAGCTCGCGCCCATGGGGCGCTCCTACCGAAGCATCCGGATTCGGGCAGGTTGGACGCGTCTACGACGGCCACAGGCCACTGATGGCGGCGATGCCTTGGGCGCCGTGCTGGCGGGACTGGGGGATGTGGCCGGGCGAGAGGCCGCCGATGGCGTAGAGGGGCAGTGACACGGATTCGCGCAGTTGGGCGAAACCTTCCCAGTCCAAGGCGGTGGCATCGGGATGGCTGGCAGTAGGCAACACACTGCCGAGCACGGCGAAATCACAGCCCAGCACCTGCGCCGACTGCAACTCGGTGGCGTCATGGCAGGAGGCAGCGACCGTCATCCCTGGCGGCAAGGGGCGCAGGGACAAGCCAGGCAATTGCGCAGCACGCAGGTGCACGCCGATGCCCAATGTGCGGGCGAGTTCGATGTCCGCGTTGACCAACACGTCCGCACTGGACTTGCGGCACAACGCGATGGCTTTGGCGACCAGCTCGTTCCAGCCGGGTTGGGCGGCACGCAGGGGTGCGCGCAATTGCACGCGCTGGATGCCGGACTTCAACGCCGCTGACAAACCCGCAAGCCACGCCGCATCGTCATCGCCCGGTTCGGGCGTGACCAGGTAGCGATCAGGTTGCAGCAGCATGGCGACGACCGGGCGATCCGCGGGCGGCATGGGATAGCGCACGAGTTTTTCCGGCGCCACCCAGGCGAGCGCCTGGCCTTCGACACCGCGCGGGATGCCGTCCCACGCCGTCACCCGGCGCACGTCCAGGCGCAGGCGTTTGTCAGGGTAGCGTTGCGGCACGTTGATCAGCGCCTCGCCCACCTGCACGGTGATGCCGAGTTCTTCCTGCAGTTCGCGTATGAGTGCGGCTTCGGGCGATTCACCGGGTTCGCATTTTCCACCGGGAAATTCCCACAGGCCGGCCAGGTCGCGGCCGTCGGTGCGCCGCCCCAGCAGCACGCGGCCGCGCGGGTCGGTGATGACCGCGGCGGCGACATGGATGGAGCGCAAAGGAAGCGACATGACCCGGAGCTTGCCGGGAATCGTGCTGCGAATGCAAATGCAAACCGGTAGGAGCGCCCCATGGGCGCGAGCTCTTGATGTTGACGTGCAACACCTCGAAAGCTCGCGCCCATGGGGCGCTCCTACCGGAGCTAGGTCAGCTCAGCTGGCCGTGGCAGTGCTTGAACTTCTTGCCGCTGCCGCAGGGGCATGGATCGTTGCGGCCTACCTTGGGGCCTTCGCGCGTCACCGGCGAGACACCGAGTTGCGCGGCTTCCACGTCGGCCGCTTCCTCGTCGGCGCTGTAGCCGCCCGCATCCTGGTGCTGGAACTGCAGCTGCTGCTCGCGTGCGGCGGCGGCGCGGCGTTCCTCGGCTTCCAGCGCGGCAACTTCCTCTTCGCTGCGGATGCGCACGCGCGACAGGATGGTCACCACTTCCAGCTTGACCTTCTCCAGCATGCTGGAGAACAGCTCGAAGGCTTCCTTCTTGTATTCCTGCTTCGGCTGCTTCTGCGCATAACCGCGCAGGTGGATGCCCTGGCGCAGGTAATCCATGCTGGCCAGATGCTCCTTCCAGCTCTTGTCGAGCACGGTGAGCATGATGTGCTTCTCCAGCGAGCGCATTGTCTCCGGGCCCAGCTGCGCTTCCTTCTGCTCGAAGTGCGCGGCCATGGCGGCCTGCACGCGGCTACTGATGGTTTCGGCGTCGAGTTCCTCGCTTTCCTGCGGCCAGCGCGTGACCGGCAGCTCCAGGCCGGCTTCCACCGCCAGCTCCTGTTCCAGTCCCTGCAGGTCCCAGGATTCATCGACCGAATTCGGCGGCACGTACTTCGCCACCAGGTCCTCGACCACGTCGCCGCGGATGCCTTCGATGTTCTCCTTCACCGATTCGGCGTCCAGCAATTCGTCGCGCTGGTTGTAGATCACCTTGCGCTGGTCGTTGTTGACGTCGTCGAAATCGAGCAGGTTCTTGCGGATGTCGAAGTTGTGCGCTTCCACCTTGCGCTGCGCCTTTTCGATCTGGCGCGTGACCAGGCGATCCTCGATGACGTCGTCTTCCTTCATGCCGATCATCTTCATCGCCTTCTGCACCCAGTCGCTGGC
>CALCNV010000044.1 GCA_937897645.1 uncultured Lysobacteraceae bacterium | reverse complement strand
CGTCGGCCCGCTTCGGCCACCAGCGGCCATGCCTTGTCACCGGGCTGCAGCGGGATGTCCTGCATGAAGCGCAGCGTGCTGATGCGGTTGGCCCAGGTGTCGTACGGCGACACATAGGCGCGACGCACGTCGGCCGGCATCTTCGTTTCCACACCCTGGTACGAGGCGCCGCTGGAGAACGCATTGAAGGCGCGGATGATGAAGGCACCGAATTTCGAATCGCGTCCCAGCGACAACTGCCAGGGCATCGTCTTCGCGCTCGGCAATGGGAATGCTGCGGTATTGGTGATCACCAACCGCTTGACCTGTCGTGCATGCGACAGCGCCCAGCCGAACCCGATCATCCCGCCCCAGTCATGCACCGCCAGCGTGATCGGACCGGTGATGCCCAGGTGTTCGAGCAAGGCAGACACATCATCGACGCGCGACTGCAGGGTGTAGTCGTAGGTGCTGTCATCCGGCTTGTCGGAGAAGCCCATGCCGATGTGGTCGGGCACGATGCAGCGGTATTTGTCGGACAGTCCAGATACGAGATTGCGCCAGTAATAACTCCACGACGGATTGCCATGCAGCATGACGATCACGTCGCCATCGCGCGGACCTTCGTCGAGGTAACTCATCGACAGGCCGGGACGGACTTCGAGGCGCTTGGGAGTAAAGGGATAGCCGGGAAGGTTCATCAAGGTTGCCGCGTCAAAGAAAAGGGCCGGCGAACCGGCCCTTGGAAGCGTATGCCGGAAGCCTTACCAGACCACTTCCGCCATCGAGCAGTTCAGGCCCGAACCGATGCCCATCAGGGCGATGCGATCGCCTTTCTTCAGGCGGCCCAGGTCCTTCAGCTTGCTCAGCACGATCGGCACGCTGGCCGGACCGATGTTGCCGTGTTCGCCGAAGATGGTCATGACCTTCTTCGGGTCGATGCCGAACGCCTTGACCACGGCCTGGGTGTGCGGCTGGCTGACCTGGTGGATGACGAACTGGTCCAGTTCGTCCACGGCCCAGCCCAGTGCGACCTTGGCGGCGACAAAGGTCTTCTGCGCCAGCTTCAGGCCTTCGATCAGCAGCATGCGGGTGTCGGTGACCATGCGGTCCAGGTTGCCGCGGCACAGGGTGTTCCACTGCGTGGCGGACTTGGTCACGCCGCCCTTGTAACGCGGGGCGTCCGGGGTCAGCTCGCTGCGCGACATCACCATCGCGGCCGCGCCGCAGCCCAACGTCAGGGTGGCCAGTTCGTTGCGGAACTGCTCTTCAGTGACGTCGGGCGCCTGCATGCGCTCCAGGGTCTTCTTGTAGGCCAGGTTGGCGGTTTCGCCATCCACGACCAGGGCGTAGTCGATCTCGCCGCGTTCGATCATGCGTGCGGCGATGTCCATGCCGTTGATGAAGGCCAGGCAGGCGTTGGCGACGTCGAAGTTCTGGCAGTCCTCGCCCACGCCCAGGTTGCCCGAGACGATGCTGGCGGTGGACGGCTCCAGGTAATCGCGGCTGACCGAGGTGTTGACCAGCAGGCCGACCTGGCTGGCATCGATGCCGGCATCAAGCAGTGCCTTGCGGGCGGCCAGGGTGGCCACGTCGGAGGAAAGCGTTTCGTCATCCCACAGCCGGCGGGCATGGATGCCGGCGATGTCGCCGAGCACGTCGGTGCGGATGCCCAACCGGTCGAGGGTGGGCTTCAACTGTTCGTTGATGGCTTTGGAAGTCAGCGTATGGGGCGCATCGATATGCGCGAGTCCCGCGATGGAGACATTCTGGAAGAGCATCTAGGTGGGCGCCGAGGCTGGCCGGGGGGCGACAAGGGTACCGGCTTCCGTGCTTTCTCGCACCTTTGGGGGGCGGCCGGGGCCTGCTTGGCCGGGAGTTGAGGCCCTGTGGGAGGGGCTTCAGCCCCGATAGAGGCATTACCAGTAGAGCCCGTCGGGGCTGAAGCCCCTCCCACAGGTTCAAACCGGGGCACCTAGCGACCTGTGCAGTAATAGGCGGCGAAGCGCTGTCCGCCGTCCACCGGATCGCCCAGCGGTTGCACGGCATTGGCCTGGATGCCCGGGGCCTCGTTGCGGGCCAGGGTTTCCAGCTCGTCGCGCACGCGCAGGGCGTTGCGTTCGTAGAAGGCCACGCTGTCCTTGACCGACACCGAGACTTCGCCGCGCTTTTCGCAGCCGGACGGGGCCGCGCCCGCGGGCAGCACGCGC
Organism: uncultured Lysobacteraceae bacterium; assembly: GCA_937897645.1. Classification (GTDB taxonomy): domain Bacteria; phylum Pseudomonadota; class Gammaproteobacteria; order Xanthomonadales; family Xanthomonadaceae; genus Pseudoxanthomonas_A. The sequence continues at coordinate 8,004 of CALCNV010000044.1, read as the reverse complement.
ACCTGGCCGGCCTCCGGCGCCATGTGCACCCAGGTGCAGGCGGAGAGACTGACCAGCACGGCAGCCGAGATAAGCGATACACGCATGGGGGTTCCTTGGTTCACGAAAGACGCGCTGGAGTATGTGGCGGCTGTTCTGAACTTCGGGGGAAGTAGCCGGTGAAGCGGCTGGGATCTTGGCTGGTCTCCTCCCTTGCCTGCGCAGCAGGTAGGGGAGGCCGGGAGGGGTGCTTGATTATCCGACGACTGCGAAAAGCCAGAGCAGAATCAAGAGCAACCCCTCCCCATCCCTCCCCTGCTGCGCAAGGGAGGGGGTTGAAGCCTTACTTCGCCGCCTTCACCGGCCTTCCGTCCGCGTCCAGCACGGTGACTTCGCCCAGGTTCAAGGCACGTACCGAGGCCTCGACCTTGGACAGGTCGCCCACCACCACGTACATCAGGGCCTCCGGCTTCAAGGTCTTGGCGGCGGCCTGCACGTCGGCCACGGTCATGGCGTCGTTGCGGGCCTTGTACTGGACGATGTAATCGTCCGGGCGGCCATAGCGCAGGTTGCTGTTGATCTGGCCTTGCACGGCGCTGGCGGTCTCGTAGCCACCGGGCAGGCTGAGCGTGTTGCTGGCGCGGATCTTGGCGATTTCCTCCGCCGTGGCAGGTTTCTGGCCACTGGCGAACTGGGTGATCTCCGAGCGCAGCTCCTTGATGGAATCCGCCGTTTTATCGGTCTGCACCGCCGCCGAGGCGTACCACGGGCGCTGGCCGCGCACGTTGCGTGCACTGCTGTAGGAGCCGTAGGCCCAGTGCTTGTCCTCGCGCAGGTTGCTGTTGAGGCGCGAGGTGAATTCGCCGCCCAGCACGCCGTTGGCGAAGTCGAAATCGACGCTGCCGGCATCACCGGTGGGTGGAACCAGTTGCCCGATATAGATGTTGGACTGGATGGCGGCCGGCTGGTCGACCAGGTAGACCACGCTCTTGGTCGGCGCTGCCACGGTCGCGACGGCTGCCAGGGTCGGCGCGCCGGCGGGGGTCTTCCAATCGCCGAAGCGCGCTTCCAGCAGGGGCAGTATCTGTTCCAGCGTGGTATCGCCAACCACCACGATGCGGGCCTTGTCCGGCTGCAGCCAATTGCCGTGGAAAGCCACCAGGTCATCGCGGGTCAGGGAGGCGATGGAAGCTTCGGTGCCGCTGCCCGTGGCCGGGATGGCATAGGGATGGCCGGCTCCGTACAGCAGGGGCGGCATGATCCGGTTCACCAGCGACTGCGGCGCGGCCTTTTCCTGCTTGATGCCGGCGATCCAGGTGCCACGCACGCGCTCCAGTTCCTCCGCGGCAAAGGTCGGGCGACGCAGTACGTCGGCCAGCAGGTCCAGTGATTCCGGCAGCTTGTCGCTGAGTGCGGAAAGACTGGCGGACGCACTGTCCATGCCGGCGCCGGTGCTGATCTCGGCACCCAGCTGTTCCTTCCTGGCTGCCAGCTCCAGCGCGCTGTAGTCGCCGGCGCCTTCTTCCATCATGGCCATGGTGAAGCCGGCCGTACCCAGCTTCTTGCCCAGGTCGGCGCTGTAACCGCCGGGGAATTCCACCGACAGCTGCACCACCGGCGTTTCATGGCGCTCGGCCAGGACCACCTGCATGCCGTTGGACAGGGTGGCGCGCTCCAGGGCCGGGAACTTCAGGTCCGGGAAGCGGGTGGTCTTCGGTACGCCGGTGCTGCGATCCACGTCGGTCTTGACCGTCTTGAACTTCGGATCGACCGCGGGCAACGCTGCCGGCGCGCTGGCGGGCGCGGCCTGCACGGTTTCCGGCAGGGCCGACGCCGGGGTTTCGCTGGGCTGCACGACCAGGGTGTGCGAACCCACGCCCAGCCAACGCCGTGCCGCCGCCTGCACGCTGGCGGGCGTGGCGGCGTTGATGTCGGCCAGGTCGGTCTTGTAGCAATCGGGTTTGCCGGTGTACACGACGCACTGGGCCAGCACGTCGGACTTGCCGCCGAAGCCGCCGATACGCTCGATGCCGCGCACGAAGCCGGCGCGGGTGGCCACCTTGGCGCGTTCCAGTTCCTCGGCCGTCGGACCTTCGCTGAGCAGGCGCTGCAGCTCTTCGTCCATCACTTTCTCTATCTTGGCCGCGTCCACGCCTTCCTTGGCCGTGGCCATCAGGAAGAAGGTGCCGGCCAGCTCACTGCTCCACGCATAGGCCGAGGCGTTGTCGGCGATCTTGTCGCCGTGCACCAGGCGCATGTCGAAGCGCGAGGCGGCGCTGCCGCCGAGCACCTGCGCGAACAGGTCCAGCAGGGTCGCGTCCTTGGTGCCCAGCTCGGCCACCGGCCACGCGCGATAGACGCGCGTCTGCGGCACGCGGTCGGGCACGGTTTCACGCGTGTCCTTGTCGCGCTTGGGGATGTTGGTCGGCATGTCGGCCAGGGTGGCGCTGGCTGGGATGTCGCCGAAATAACGGGTGACCTTTTCCTTGGCGGTCTTCAGGTCGATGTCGCCGGACAGCACCAGCACGGCGTTGTTGGGGCCGTACCAGCTCTTGAACCAGGTCTTCACGTCGTCCAGGGTGGCGGCGTCCAGGTCGGCCATGGAGCCGATGGTCTGCCAGCTGTAGGGATGCCCGGCCGGGTACAGCGCCTCGAACATGCGGGCGCTGATGCGGCGGCCGTACGGCTGGTTCTCGCCACGGCGCTTCTCGTTCTGGACCACGCCACGCTGCTCGTCCAGGGATTTCTGGTCGATCGCGCCCAGCAGGTGGCCCATGCGGTCCGATTCCATCCACAGCGCCATGTCCAGCGCGGTGGTGGGCACGTTCTGGAAGTAGTTGGTGCGGTCCTGGTTGGTGGTGCCGTTCTGGTCGGTCACGCCGACCAGCTCGAAGGGCGCGAAATATTCCGCGTCATGGTTCTCCGAGCCCTGGAACATCAGGTGTTCGAACAGGTGCGCGAAACCGGTGCGTCCGGGTTGTTCGTTCTTGCTGCCTACGTGGTACCACAGGTTGACCGCCACCACGGGCGCCTTGCGGTCGGTGTGCACGATCACGCGCAGGCCGTTGGGCAGGGTGAATTCGTCGTACTTGATGTCGATGTCGGCCGCGCCGGCGGGCGCCGCGAATGCAGCGGAGGGCGACGCGGCAAGGCCGGTCAATGCCGTCGACAGGGCGACGGCAAGCAGGGCGGCGCGCGGGCCACGGACACGCAGGGGGCGGGAAGCAGTCATTCGGGCAGTCCTTGATCTTCAAGCAGATGAATTACACAGCCCACGATGCTAACCGTCGGCTTGCCTCGACACACTAGGCCACAAGGCACGGGTGGAAGGCGCCCGTTGCGTGCATCCACTCATGCAAGTGCGTGGTCTCTGTATGCATCACGCGAGTACGTGCTGCATGCATGGCTTCGCTGCGCAAGCAGCCCGCGCCGTTTCCAGGATTTCCAGACGCAACCCTTCCGGCTCCCGATGCATCAGATGTGGGTAAGCAACGTGCTTCGCAGATGCGGTGCAGCCGCGAACGAAAGTCACAAGACCCGTAAATCAGGCGTCTTGACTGCGTACCCGGCACTTGTACGGACACCGGAACGGACAGACGGACACTGCGCTACGAATATGTTTTCCAACTAAATCAATATCTTGCAGTTGGCACGGCCCCTGCTTCATACCAAGCAAGTACCAAAGCCCGCTCCAAACCTGACTGGTAGCTGAATAAAAGAACCGCTGATGCAAGTTCTGCTTGACCGATCTGATTAGGTGTACTACCTTACTACCACACCACTCAACAACACCACTAACGAGGCCCAACACCATGAACACCAAGACCCTGCTCCCGCTGACCGCCGCCGCCCTGTTCGCAGTCTGCGCCGGCTCCATGCTGATCTCCGGCCAGTCGATCGCCGCCAATGCCCAGGCCAGCGCCAAGGCCGCCACGCCGGTGACCACCGAAATCGTCACCCTGTCCACCGTCACCGTGCGCCCGGAAGCCAGCGACGCCGCCTACTACCAGGCCAACAAGATCGTCGACTTGGCCGCCATCACGGTACGCCCGGAAGCCAACGACATGGCCGCCTTCCTGGCTGACAACAGTGCACGCATCGTCGACATGCCCGTCGTCACCGTGCGCCCGACCGTGGAAGACATCCAGATCGTCGCCGTCGGTGTTGCCGCCCTGGCCCAGCAGCTGGCGTCGCGTTGATTGCTTGAAGCAACAGGAAGTAGCAGTAGACATTCACAGGAAGCAACTGCTTCAAGCAACGCCCCGTCACCAGGACCCACAGCGCAGCATCGCGCGCCGTAGAATCCGCGGGATGAGCACCAACGCAACGCCACCCAGCGCACTCGCCATCGACGTGCTGCTGTACCAGCCGGAAATTCCCCCGAACACCGGCAATGTCATCCGCCTCTGCGCGAATACCGGCGCGCGGCTGCACCTGATCGAACCCCTGAGCTTCGCCCTTGACGACAGGCAGCTACGACGCGCCGGACTGGATTACCACGAATACGCATCGCTGCAGGTCCACGCGTCGTTGCAAGCCGCGCTGGACGCGATTGCACCGAAACGCCTGTTTGCACTGAGCACCCGCGGCACCCAGCGCCATGACCAGCCCCGCTACGCGGCCGGCGATGCGTTCCTGTTCGGCCCCGAAACCCGCGGCCTGCCAACCGACGTGCTGGACACGCTGCCGCCGGAACAACGCCTGCGCCTGCCCATGCGCCCCGACAACCGCAGCCTCAACCTGTCCAACAGCGTCGCCGTGCTGGTGTACGAAGCCTGGCGACAAATGGATTTCATCGGCGGCGCGTAGCTGCAAATCCTGAGCAACTGAATCCGTCTCGACACAAGTTCCCGCGCATCTCGCTTAATTTATGTACTGGTCAGTTTGGTATTCAGTCGCCATTGCGGCGCTTTACGGATACTTCACACACCGGCTGCGAACGGCGAACGCTCTCCAGCCCCAGCGCTGGCCAATAACCATAAATAAGAACGAGGTTTCACTGAAATGAAGAAGTCCTTGCTTGCCCTGACCCTGTTGGCCGCCGCGCCGTTTGCCGCGTCTGCCGCTGAAGGCGTTTCGTACAACTACGTGGAAGGCGGTTACACCGCTACGAATGCATCCGGTGCCGACGCCGATGGCTGGGCGATTGGCGGCTCCGGCGCGATCGCCCCCAATTTCCATGTGTTCGGCAATTACAGTTCGCAGGATATCGACAACACGAACCTCAGCATCGACAACTGGCGTCTGGGCGTGGGTTACAACCACGAGATCGGCCCGAAGACCGACCTGCTGACCCGCGTGGCCTACGAGCGCTATGAAACCGACGTGCAGAATTTCAACGGTTACAGCGTGGAAGCCGGCATTCGCAGCGGGTTCACCGCGAACTGGGAAGGCTATGCGCTGGCCGGTTACGAGGACGGCAGCGATTTCGACGGTGATTTCTACGGCCGCATCGGCACCCAGGTGAAGTTCAACCCCAACTGGAGCGTGTCGGGCGAAGTGAAGTTCGCCGATGGCGACACCCAGTACTTCGTCGGCCCGCGCTACACGTTCTAAGGCACTACCGCGTTACCGCGACGCGTCCCTCTCTCCCCGCGTCGCAGCCCGAGCCCGGCCCAGTGCCGGGCTTTTTTGTGGGCGAAGATTAAGTTCGGACACGTGCGCAATGCATGGCGGAAATCCCTCTCCCCTTGTGGGAGAGGGACGCCACCACACACTTGCTTCGCTGTTTTGCGAACCCCCGGATCACTCCCGGATTACTCCCGGAACAGCGTCTCCGGATACTCCGGCTTCTGCTCCCGTGCGAGCAATTGCTGCAGGCCTTCGGCGGGGCTGAGGTCGCCGTGCAGCACGGCGCGCACAGCGCTGGAGATGGGCAGGTCGATGCCATGGCGATCCGCCTGGCGCATGACTTCGTCGGCGGTCTGCACCGATTCCACCACCTGGCCGATTTCGCGCACCGCGTCCTGCAGCGACTGACCACGACCCAGGGCCAGGCCCAGGCGGCGATTACGCGACAGGTCACCGGTGCTGGTCAGTACCAGATCGCCCAGGCCGGCCAGGCCCATCAGGGTTTCGGGACGCCCGCCGATGGCGGCGGCCAGGCGCAGCATTTCATTCAAGCCACGGGTGATCAGGCCGGCGCGGGCGTTGAGCCCCAACTGCATGCCGTCAGCCACGCCGGTCGCAACCGCCAGCACGTTCTTCATGGCGCCGCCCAGTTCCGCGCCCAGCATGTCGTTGCCGGTGTAGGCGCGGAAGGCCGGGCCGTGAAGGACGTCGGCGACCTGCTGGGTGAACTCGGCGTCGTCGCCATGCACGGTCACGGCCGTGGGCAGGCCCAGGGTGACTTCCTTGGCGAAGGAGGGTCCGGTGACCACGGCCAGCGGTACCGACGGGCCCAGGATGTCTTCCGCCACTTCGTGCAGGAAACGCCCGGACCCCGGCTCGAAGCCCTTGGTCGCCCACGCCACGCCGGCAGCGGCAGGCCGCAGCGGTGCCAGCAGGCGCAAGGTCTCGGTGAAGGCGTGCGAAGGCACCACGACCAGTACCAGGTCCGCACCGTGCATCGCGGCGGCGAGGTCGGTGGTGGCACGCAGGGTGTCCGGCAAGGCGATGCCGGGCAGGTAACGGGTGTTTTCGTGCTGCCGGTCGATGGCCGCCGCGACGGTGGCGTCGCGACCCCACAGCGTGACCGCATGACCGTGGCGCGCCATCAGGGCCGCCAGTGCGGTGCCCCAGGAACCCGCGCCGAGTACCGCGATATTCAAGGAATGCGTCATGCGTCAGCCCTTGTGGTCGAACGCTTCCCCCGCGGACGGGGGAAAGCTGGGATGGGGCGTGAACCGGCCCGCATCAGTGTCCTGCCCCGGCCACGGGGCAGGTGGTGTCGCATCAGGCGTTGCCGACCGGCTCGGCGTTGGCCAGCTCGCCTGCGCCGGCCTGGGCCGCGCGTTGGCGCACGGTTTCCATGTACAGGCCGTCGAAGTTGATCGGCTGCAGGAAGAACGGCGGGAAGCCGCCGGCCTGGATCAGGTCGCTCAGCAACTGGCGCACGTACGGGAACAGGATGGTGGGGCATTGCGTGCCCAGCAGGCCGTCCACGGCGGCCGGCTCCAGGCCGGCCAGGCCAAACACGCCGGCCTGCTGCACTTCGGCCACGTAGGCGACCTTGTCACCCGCCTTGCAGGTCAGGGTGACGCCCAGCACGACTTCGAACACGGTCTCATTGAGGCGCTGCACGCGCTGGTTGAGGTTGAGCTGCAGCTCGGGCTGCGCGCTCTCGCTGTAGATCGCCGGCGCGCCGGGAACCTCGAAGGACACGTCCTTGACGTAGATCTTCTCGACCGTGAAGGCGGGTGCGTTGGCTTCGGCAGGCGCGGCGGCGCCGTTGGTGGTTTCGTCGGACATGTGCGTACTCCGTGGATCTGCAGGAAAAATGAGTGGGAAAAGAGGGTAATTGTCTCACGGGATGGCGACGCGCCGACCCGGGTTCAAGGGCATGACGCCCTTGGAATGCAGTGGATCAGCGGCCCTTGACCAACGGCAGGTCGGCCTGCTGCCAGGCGGCCACGCCACCGTCGAGCCAGGAGACGTTCTCGAAACCGGCCTTCTTCAGGCGCTTGGCGGCACCGGCCGAGGCCATGCCGTTGCGGCAGACCACGACCACGGGCAGGGATTTGGCCGGGGCCAGCAGCTTGCTTTCGGGGTCGAACTGGCTGGGCGCGACGTTGCGGCTGCCGGCGATATGGCCTTTTTCGAAATCACCGCTGGCGGACAGGTCCACCACCAGGGCGTTGTCGCGGTTCATCAGGCTGGTCAGGTCGGCCGGGCGCAGCGCGGTGTAGCCGCGGAACAGGCGCATGATTTCGGTGACGATAATCGCGCCGGTCAGGCCGACCAGGGCCATGGACAGCATGGGTGTGGAGCTGGCAAAGGCCTGCAGTTGTTCGAAATTCACGGAGTGGCTACGGCTGCAAAACGGGCCGCGATTGTCGCACAAGCGGTGGAGCGGGTTGTTGGTTG
>CALCNV010000043.1 GCA_937897645.1 uncultured Lysobacteraceae bacterium | reverse complement strand
TCTTCGGCAGCAGGTACAGGATGGTGGAGCTGTTGGCGGCGATGTTGAGTTCGCCCGCATCCAGCCCGCGGACTTTTTCGCGGAAACTGCCGGCCAGTCCGTCCAGGCTCTCGACCAGCGGCTGGGCCAGTTCGTACAGCACCTGGCCTTCGCGGGTCGGGGCCAGCCGCCGGCCGTTGCGCTCGAACAGGGCCATGCCCAGCTCGCGTTCCAGCGCCTGCAGTTGCAGGGTGATGGCGGGCTGGCTCACATACAGGGTTTCCGATGCCCGCGAAACGGAACCCAACCGCACCGTCTGGCAGAACGCCCGCAAGGGTTTCAGCCGGTCGGATTTGTAGGGAAACCGGGGAGTTGCGACCGGCTTGTCAGCCATTGCATTGCACCATATAAGCTGTGCTTATAAATTGCATTGATAAAACTGTGTTGTCAAATACATGGTGCGGGAGCACGGTGAGCGCCCAGCTTGAAATGCTTGTGCAAGGAGCCGCCCATGTCCGCCCAGCCCCAGTCCGGTGTGTTCGCCGACATCTCCCGCGGCCCGGAATCAGCGATTGAAGTCACCGGCCGTGCTGCCGGGCAGGACGCCGTACTCACTCCGGCCGCGCTGGAACTGTTGGCGTCGCTGCATCGGCTGATCGAACCCCAGCGCCAGGCCCGCCTCGCCGCACGCGTGCAGCGCCAGGCGTTCTTCGATGCAGGCGGCCTGCCTGATTTCCGCGACGACACCCGCGCCCTCCGCGAAGGCGACTGGCAGGTCGCCCCGTTGCCGGCCGCGCTGCAGGATCGCCGCATCGAGATCACCGGCCCGGTCGATCCCAAGATGGTCATCAACGCACTGAACTCCGGTGCCAAGGTGTTCATGGCCGACTTCGAGGATTCCACCTCGCCGACCTGGGCCAACCTGGTCGCCGGCCAGCAGTCGTTGATCGGCGCGGTCGCCGGCACCCTCGCGTTCACCGCCGCGGACTCCCATGGAAAACCCGGCAAGCAGTATTCGCTGAAGCCATTCGAAGAGCAGGCCGTGCTGGTCGTGCGTCCGCGCGGCTGGCACCTGGATGAAAAGCACCTGCACATCAACAACATGCCGATCGCCGGCGGGCTGTTCGATCTGGCGCTGTTCGCGTTCCATAACGCCCACGCGCTGGCGGCCAAGGACCGCGGCCCGTATTTCTACCTGCCCAAGCTGCAGTCGATGGAAGAAGCCGCGCTGTGGGAAACTGCGCTGTCGCACATCGAAACCACGCTGGGCCTGCCGCAGGGACAGATGAAGGTGACGGTGCTGATCGAGACGCTGCCGGCGGTGTTCGAGATGCACGAAATCCTGCATGCGCTGCGCGGCCGCATCGTCGGCCTCAACTGCGGGCGCTGGGACTACATTTTTTCCTACCTGAAGACCTTCCGCCGCCATCGTGACAAGGTGCTGCCGGAACGCGGCCAGGTCACCATGACCCAGCCGTTCCTGAAGGCGTATTCGGAACTGCTGATCCAGACCTGCCACCGGCGCGGCGCGCATGCGATGGGTGGTATGGCGGCGCAGATCCCGATCAGCGGCGACGAAGCCGCCAACGAACAGGCCATGGCCCGCGTGCGTGCCGACAAGCTGCGCGAAGTCACCGCCGGGCACGACGGCACCTGGGTGGCGCATCCGGCGCTGATCCCGATTGCACGCGAACTCTTCGACGAGCACATGCCACGGGCCAACCAGCACGACGTGCGCCGTGAAGACGTGAAAGTCACGCGCGACCAGTTGATCGCGCCGTCGGTGGGGACTATCACCCGTGCCGGCTTCGAAGGCAGCGTGGAGGTCTGCGTGCGCTACCTGGCGGCGTGGCTGGATGGCAACGGTTGCGTGCCGATCCACTGGCTGATGGAAGACGCGGCGACGGCGGAAATCTCGCGCACGCAGCTGTGGCAGTGGCTGCATTCGGAAAACTTGCACCTGACTGACGGCACCCAGATCGATTTCATCCTGCTGGATCGCGCGTTGATGGACCTGCCCATGCGCCTCGGCGATACGCGCGCCATGCCGGGCGCGGCGCGTATAGGCGAAGCGATTGCACTGCTGCACAAGCTCTGCCACGACCGCGAACTGGCCGAGTTCCTGACCCTGCCCGCTTACCAATACCTCGAATGACCCGTTCCCCTGTGGGAGGGGCTTAAGCCCCGACAGGGCATTACCAGTGAAGCTCCGTCGGGGCTGAAGCCCCTCCCACAAGAGCCAACAACCCACCCCTTACCCACGGAAGAGAAAAGCCATGAGCACCATGCCAACCGCCGAACAGATCCAGCAGGACTGGGACACCAATCCGCGCTGGGCTGGCATCACCCGCAACTACACCGCGGCCGACGTGGTGCGCCTGCGCGGCACCGTGCACGTGGAGCATTCCATCGCCAAGCTGGGTGCGGAAAAACTCTGGAGCTACCTGCAGACCGAAGACTTCGTCAACGCGCTCGGCGCGCTGACCGGCAACCAGGCCATGCAGCAGGTCAAGGCCGGCCTGAAGGCCATCTACCTGTCGGGCTGGCAGGTCGCCGCCGACGCCAACCTAGCCGGCCAGATGTATCCCGACCAGTCGCTGTACCCGGCCGACTCCGTGCCCGCCGTGGTCAAGCGCATCAACAACACCTTGTTGCGCGCCGACCAGTTGAACCACGCCGAAGGCGACGACAGCGTCGACTACCTGCAGCCGATCGTGGCCGATGCCGAAGCCGGTTTCGGCGGCGTGTTGAATGCCTTCGAACTGATGAAGGCGATGATCGAAGCCGGCGCGGCCGGCGTGCACTTCGAAGACCAGCTGGCCAGCGTGAAGAAGTGCGGCCACATGGGCGGCAAGGTGCTGGTGCCGACACGCGAAGCCGTTGAGAAGTTGAACGCCGCGCGCCTGGCCGCCGACGTGTTGGGCGTGCCGACCCTGCTGGTCGCGCGTACCGATGCCGAAGCCGCCGACCTGTTGACCAGCGACATCGACGACAACGACAAGCCCTTCGTGCGTGGCGAGCGTACCGTCGAAGGCTTCTACAAGACCGACAACGGCCTGGACCAGGCCATCAGCCGCGGCCTAGCCTACGCGCCGTACGCCGACCTGGTGTGGTGCGAAACCGGCAAGCCGGACCTGGAATTCGCGCGCAAGTTCGCCGAAGCGATCCACGCCAAGTTCCCCGGCAAGCTGCTGGCCTACAACTGCTCGCCCAGCTTCAACTGGAAGAAGAACCTGGACGACGCCACCATCGCCAAGTTCCAAAAGGAAATCGCCGGCTACGGCTACAAGTTCCAATTCATCACCCTGGCCGGCTTCCACGCGCTCAATTACTCCATGTTCAACCTGGCCCACGGCTATGCGCGCCGGCAGATGAGCGCCTTCGTGGAATTGCAGGAAGCCGAGTTCGCCGCCGCCGACCGTGGCTTTACTGCGGTCAAGCACCAGCGCGAAGTGGGCACGGGTTACTTCGACGCGGTGACCCAGGCCATCCAGCAAGGACAATCCTCGACCACGGCGCTGAAAGGTTCGACCGAGGAAGAACAGTTCCAGGGCGACAAGGCGGCCTGAGTCCCGCGCTATCCCGTAGTGCCGCGCTGCCGACCCTCAAGGTCGGCAGTGCGGTTTCCGCACCCCCTGTTGTCCGCGCCAGCCCTCGAGCCCGGCCATCACCGCGGCTTGGCCCGGGACATCGTTCCCCCACGCCGCGCGCGCAGGCGGGGGCCTGCAACCCACTGGTCTAAAACCGTGCAACGTGCCCTCAATCCGGCCCGATCCGGATGCTATCCTCCCTGATTCACGGAGTGGGACGTGGAATGAACCCGGACAACGCAGTGCTGGACGCTGGCCACCTGCCGGCGCGCCCGGCGGTTGAAGCAGTGCCTATTGATCCGACGGTCGCCGTACTGTCGGCGGCCGAGTGCGAGCTGTTCGCGCAGGCCGGGCGCGTGCGTCCGGTGGAAGCGGGGGAAAAACTGTTCCTGCGCGGTGACATCGGCACCTGCATGTTCGTGATCCTGGAAGGCGCGGTGGTGCTGGATTTCGGCGACGACCTGGCCGCCAAGCGCCTCGAGGTCGGCGAATTCTTCGGCGAGCTGGGCCTGCTGATCGGCGACCACGCGCGCAGCGCCACCGCCACCGTCGCCAGCGACGGCGTATTGCTGGAATTGCGCCACGAGGAATTCGAGCGCCTGGTCGATCGCGATGCCCCGCTGGTTTCGCATTTCCTGCGCCGCGCCATCATGCGCGTGGTGTCCAACGAACAAGGCCTCATCCACCGCCTGCGCCGCCGCAACCAGGAGTTGCAGGCCGCGCTGGACAGCCTGCGCGTCACCTCGCACCGGCTCAACCAGAGCGAAGAACTCAACCGCACCGACGAGCTCACCTCGCTGTCCAACCGGCGCGGGCTGGCCCTGTACCTGGAGCAGGGCCGCAACAACGGCGGCTTCCACGGCTACGGCCTGCTGCTGATCGATTGCGACCGTTTCAAGAACGTCAACGACGTCTACGGCCACCTGCTGGGCGACCGCGTGCTGCAAAGCGTGGCCAACATCCTGCGCTCGCTGTCCGGTTCCAACGACATGGCGTGCCGGTTGGGCGGCGACGAGTTCTGCCTGCTGCTCAAAGCGGCCAACCCGGACGAAATGCTGCGCTACGCCGATTTCGTGGTCAGCACCGCGCACGCCCTGCAGCAGATGCAGCCGTCGCCGCCGCTGATCTGCACGCTCAGCGTCGGCGCCTGCCTGATCGACCCGGAGCGCGACTGGAACGACTGGTATGCCCAGGCGGACAAGGCCCTGTACCGGGCCAAGAGCGCCGGCGGCAACCGTGTCGAGTGGCAGGATTGAGTGCTACGGTAGCGCTGGCATGAACCTGATCGCCCGCACCGCCTCCGAAGGCCCGCAGCTGCGCACCATCCTGCTGACCGACCTGGTGGATTCCACCAGCCTGGTCGAGCGCCTGGGCGATATTCCCGCGTCCGAACTGTTCCGCGAACACGACCGCCTGGTCCTGCGCCTGCAGGAACAGTGGCGCGGGCGCCTGATCGATCATTCGGATGGCCTGCTGTTGCTGTTCGAGCGGCCCATCGACGGGTTGGGCTTCGCGCTGGATTACGCGCGCGGCCTGCACGAGATGGGCAAGGCGCGCGGCCATGAGCTGCAGGCGCGGGCTGGCCTGCACGTGGGCGAAGTCCTGACCTGGAAGAACAGCGAGGCCGCGGTGTCGGTGGGCGCCAAGCCGCTGGAGGTCGAGGGCCTGGCCAAGCCGATGGCGGCGCGCATGATGACGCTGGCGCGGCCGGGGCAGATTTTGCTGTCGGCGATGGCCGAACCGCTGGCGCGGCGCGCGGCGCGCGAGCTGGGCGAACGCGGGGAGCATCTGTTGTGGAAGTCCTACGGGCGCTGGCGTTTCAAGGGCATCCCGGAGCCACACGAGATTTTCGAGGTGGGCGAGGTCGGCATCGCGCCGTTGCGCGCGCCGTCCAACATGCCCAAGGCGTGGCGCGACATTCCGCTGTGGCGGCGGCCGGCGGCGTTGGCGGCGGAAGTGGTGCTGCTGGTGGGGCTGGGCGTGGGCGTGTGGTTCGTGACCAAGCCGCAGCCTGCGATTGCGTTCTCGGAACGTGATTGGGTGGTGGTGGGCGACCTGCGCAATCTCACTGGCGACAAGGTGCTGGACGATTCGCTGGCGCAGGCGTTCCGCATCAGCCTGGAGCAGTCGCGTTATGTGAACGTGCTGAGTGACATGAAGGCGCGCGATACGCTGGCGCGCATGCAGCGCAAGCCGGGCACGGTGCTGGACCGGGCGATTGCGTCGGAAATCGCAATCCGTGATGGCGCGCGTGCGGTGATCCTGCCAACGGTGGCGGAAGTGGGCGGCCGCGTGCGCGTGAGCGCGGAAGTGATCGACCCGCATTCGCAGACCACGGTGTATGCCGAATCGGTGGATGGCGTGGGCGTGGGTTCGGCGCTGGGTTCCATTGACAAGGTAACGGCGACGCTGCGTGGCAAGTTGGGCGAGGCGCTGGCAGCGATACAAAAGGATTCCGAGCCGCTCCCCGATGTCACTACGGCCAACCTGGACGCCTTGCGCGCTTACGCGCTGGGGCAGAAAGCGTTTGCAGTGGCGCAGTACGAACAGGCACAGTCGTTCTATGCGCGTGCGGTTGCGCTGGATGCGGAATTCGCATTGGCCTACATAGGCTTGTTGCGTTCACACAACGCGATGAGTGACCTGGCCGGGGGGAAGAAATACCTCGACAAGGCGATAGCGCTGAGGGGACGCCTGACGCCCAGGGACCAGTTGTACCTGGATGCCTGGACGGCACAAGTCAACGACCCATCCGCCATCCTGCAGAAATGGCAGGAGATGGCCAGTCTTTATCCAGACTATTTCCCCGCCATCGCCAACGTCGGCAATGCATTTTCCTCAAGCAACCGCTATGCGGAAGGCGTTCCCTTCGCCAAGCGTGCCACCTCGCCGCAAAGTGAATTCGCGCCTTTGTCATGGGATTTGCTGGGCCGCTTGTCGCTGGCGCAAGAGAAATTCGCGGAAGCACAGGCGGCATTCGACAAAGCAGCCTCCCTGGGCGCCAGCTCGACCGTGGTACGCCGCGCGAATACGTTCGCAGCGCAGCGACGCTTCGATGAAGCCGCAAAAGCATGGCCGCAGTCAGTGAAAGTCGGTGGTGTCTACTTCGACAGGGTCACGGTGCTCCTCGACCAGGGCAAGTGGGCGGCTGCACTTGCCGAAGCCCGCGGACTGGAACCACAAGCCCCGCCGGGCTCGCTGCGTTCGCGACTCTCGATCCATCCCGTCGCGATCAGCGCATGGGCACAGGGCGACCATGCGTCTGCGCTGAAGGAAATCCGGCGTATCGTCGCAACCACCACGACGGCCATCGCGCAATCGACAAGCGTTGCGGACGCGACCGATGATGCCTATGCGCTGGTCAGCGCAGGCATACTCGCCCAGCGAATGGGCGATACGGCCATCGCTCGTGGCGTCGTGGAAGAGTTGAAGCAGCGCGAACAACTGCTTGCGCACGGCCCGCTTCGCGACCTGCTGGAAGTATCGAAAGCGAATGACCTGCGGCTTTCCGGCAAGCCGGACAAGGCGATTGCAATGCTTGAGCCGCTGTTGACCGGAAGCGAGCCTTTCCAGACCCATGCTGTCTTGATGGAAGCGTATGCAGCGGCAGGATTGACTGACAAGGCGATAGCGCAGGCGCGCTGGTTGAACAGCCATCGTGGTCGAGCTTACATGGAGCTTGGCTGCTCTTGGTGTCAACAATCCTTGGACGTGTTCGATACCACTGCCGCGCACTTGCGAGCAGCCGAACTGCTCACAAGTGACGGCAAAATGGATCAAGCCAAGTTAGAGCTCAAGACCTTTGATTCCAAATGGAACGTAGCGCAACTACCCAATCATTTGCGCGTGAGGCGTGATGCGGTACTTGCAACGTTCAACTGAACCGGCTGCATTGCCAATCCTGCAGTGAACAAACTGTGCAGGCTGTCGCGTGCCTTGAGGACATCGGCTTTCGGCGCGATGCTCTGCACGCTCATGCAGCCGCAAATCCTGTCCAGTTCCGCGGCGGCTGCCGCATCGCCCTTCGGCAACTTGTAGCCGGCCTGGATCAACGCGGCCTTCGGGTCTTTCTTGAACAAGCGGCGAAACTCATTGTCGGTGCCCAGCTTGTCCAGCAGCTTGCTTGCGACCTTCGGATCCAGCGGCGCTGCCTTCCCTGACGCGCCCGTCTTCTTCGTTGCCATCGTGATGTCCCCAAGTCCAGGCCCGTTGCAGGCCTGCCGCCGAGCAATCTAGCCTTGTCCGCGCTGGCAAACAACCGTAGGGTTGCCGCTCGTCGCCAACACACGCCAGCAACAGGGGAAGGCCGCATGCAGGTGCGCCGATGCAAAGTGCTGTACCTGGAACCACGCGAAGACGTCGGCTTCGACCTCGACGCATTGCTAGCAGGCGGCACCGGACTGCGACGCGAACGTTGCTGGGTCGCGTTGGCCGCGCATCTCGGCCATGAAGTCGACGTGGATGCCGCCGAACGCGAACTGCTCGGCGCGCTCAGTCCCGACGAGTGGATCGACGCGCGCACCCTCAACGCCGATGACGCGGCCACCTGCAAACGCCTGCTGCAACAGGGACTGATCGTCGGCACCGGCAAACGCCACGCCGCCCACCGCGAACGCGACGCGCGTTTGCGCGACGTGCACTGGCATCCGCTCACCGCCACCGTGCACGCCTTCACCCGCTGGGACCACGCCGATGCCGTGCAGGCCATGGCCGACACCGGTACCGAAACTGCGGGCGAACTGCGCCAGGTGCTCGGCCCGCCGCCGATCGAAGCACTGGACTGCAAGCCCGACGCCGCGCGCATCCCCTTGCCGCGCACCGCGCGCACCGACTTCGACCACTTGCTCGCGCGCCGCGCCACCTGCCGCAATTTCGATGCCGATACGCCCTTGCCCTACGCGCTGTTCGCGCAACTGATCGAACGTGTGTTCGCCGCGCAAGCGCAGGTGCGGGTCAGCGACGACACCGTGTTCCTAAAGAAAACCAGTCCCTCCGGCGGCGGCCTGCATCCGGTCGAGGCCTACCTGATCGTGCAGAACGTCGAAGGCCTGGCGCCCGGCCTGTACCACTACCACGCGGTCGCCCACGCGCTGGAACCGCTGCCGGACGCACCCGTGCCGCTGGCGCAATTCGCGATGCGCGCGGTCGCGGAGCAGCACTGGTTCGCCAACGCGCATGCGATGGTGGTGCTGGCGCCGCGTTACGACCGCAGCTTCTGGAAATACCGCAGCCACGCCAAGGGCTACCGCGCCATCGTGCTGGAAGCCGGGCACCTGTCGCAGACCCTGTACCTGGCCGCCACCGACGCCGGGCTGGGCGCCTTCATCACCTGCGCCATCAACGAAATCCCGCTGGAAGAGGCCCTCGGCCTGGACCCCGTCAGCAACGGCATCCTCGCCCTCTGCGGCTTCGGCTGGCGCGCCGACGACATGGTGACCATGGAACTCGACCCCGCCGGCGAAGTCTGGCGCACGTAGGGTGGGCCTAGGCCCACCGTCGCCATCTCCCACCTTGCGATGGCAAGGGAGCGAAATCTTTCCACCCATCGCCATCGCGGGACATGCGATGGCAATGGTGGGCCTGGGCCCACCCTATGGATTTCGCCAACGGCATGCGGGTGCCTGGGACTGCACATAGCAAGGGCAACCGCCCGTCGCACGCCGCGCTCTGGCCTGTTTCTGGCGGGCGGAATCGGAGTAACGTGGCATCCCCATCAAGAAGGAGGCTATCCCCATGAAAAACCACCTTTCCCTGGCGTGGGCCAGCGTGCTGCTACTGGCCACGATGCCGGCGCTGGCAGGGACGTCCGAACCCCTGCCCCAGGCCCAACCCGAAGCCGGTACAAGCCAGCCATCGCCGCCCAACACGGCGCCGCTGGAGGCCAATGCGCTTGACGTCGCCGTGACTGCCGCCGACAAGGACGACGCCATTCTGGTCTGCAAACGCGAAAAGACTACGGGCAGCCACATGACGTCCCGCATCTGCCGCACCAAGGCGCAGATCCGCTACGAAAACGAAGAAGCCCGCGCCGCGCTCGCCAAGGGCATCAACACCGGCAAGGCGCTCGCCGGCGACCAATGACGCGTAGGGTGGGCCTTGGCCCACCGCCGCCATGTTCCACCTTGCGATGGCAAGGGAGCGAGACCTTTCTACCCATTGCCATCGCGAGGCATGCGATGGCAATGGTGGGCCTGGGCCCACCCTACGGCGAGGCATTCGGGTGCGTCAGCCTAGGGCGTCCGATTCCGGCGTGCCGCGGTGCAGGCCGTCGTTGGGATCCACGTTGGCCCAGGCCACGTGGTCCTGCCAATACGCATGCATCTGCGGGGTGCGATCCACCGGCGCAGTGAAGTGGGCGAGGGCGATGTGCAGTTCGCCGGGCCAGCGTTGCGAACGGAAGAACAGCATGCTGCCGCAGCGGCCACAGAAACCACGTTCCGCGCCCGGGCTTGAGCGGTACCAACGCAGCTGCCCGTGCGCATCGTCGATTACGCAACGCATTTCTTCCATACCCACCCAGGTCACGAACGCCGCGCCGTGCGCGCGCCGGCACAGGCTGCAATGGCAGTGCGCCACCCACTTGCTGGGCAGGCTGGCCTGCACGGTCACGTCGCCGCAGAGGCAA
>CALCNV010000042.1 GCA_937897645.1 uncultured Lysobacteraceae bacterium | reverse complement strand
ACCCTGGGAGGGGAGAGGTCATGAAGAAGGTGAAGCAACGCAACATCCGTCCCACACGCAAACTACTGACTTGTGCACTGGCCAGTTGTTTGATGCTTGGCATGGCCCCCGCCTTTGCCCAATCCACAGGTGCCACGTTGCGTGGCTCCGTTACCAACGACGCCACCATCACGGTAACCAACGTTGACACTGGCTTGACCCGCACCGCAACTGCGGCGAATGGCAGCTATAACCTGGCTGGCTTGCCGCCGGGTACCTACCGCATTGAAGTGAGTGCGGGTGGTCAAAGCAGTAGCCAGGCAGTGACCCTGCAAGTCGGGCAGACGGCCACCTTGAATCTGGATGCTGCGTCTGCCTCCACACCCAACGCGGGTGATGCGACCACGCTGGATACGGTTGTCGTAACCGCACCGGTTCTAATTGAAACAAAGACCTCTGAAATCGCGACTTATGTGACGCAAAAGCAGATTGATGCCCTGCCACAGAATTCGCGCAATTTCCTGGCATTTGCAGACATCGTTCCCGGCGTCGTGTTCTCGACCGGTAGCGAAGGTTCAACCTCTTTGCGCAGCGGTGCACAGCTTTCCAGCGGCATCAATGTATTCATCGACGGTGTTGGCCAGAAAGACTACATCCTGAAGGGTGGCATCACGGGCCAGGATTCAAGCCGCGGCAATCCATTCCCGCAGTTGGGTATTGCTGAGTACAAGGTCATAACGTCCAATTACAAGGCGGAGTATGACCAACTGAGTAGCGCCGGCATCACGGCTGTCACCCAGTCGGGCACCAACGAGTTCAAAGGTCAGTTCTTCTGGGATAACGTCGCAAGTGATTGGGTATCGAAGACGCCCCGTGAAGAAAAGGGGCTTGATACCAAGCCGAACTCGAGAGACACGCAGTATGGCGCCTCGTTTGGTGGCCCCCTCATTCAAGACAAGATGCATTTCTTCATAGCCTATGAAGCCAAGGATCGTGATGATCCCCGGCAGATAGATCCAGGCAGGCAGCTCGACATCAGTGATCTGCCAGCTGATTGGCAAGAGGAGGCGCGTGGCACTACGAATGCGCCGTTCCGTGAAGATCTGTACTTCGGCAAGATCGATTGGACTCCAGCGGAGAATCATCTGATCGAATTGACGATGAAGCGCAGAGAGGAAGACGAGCTGACCAACATCGGCGGCCAGAACCTGGCGTCGAGCGGCACGCTCAAGACCGGCGAGGAAACTCGCATTGACTTGCGCCATCAGTACACCGCGATGGACTGGATGAATGACGCACACATCACGTTCGAGGACACCAGTTTCGCGCCGCGCACAGCATCCAACGACAATGGATACCTGCTGTTTATCCCGCGCGCTGGCGAAGAGGCCCTCAACAACCCCGGCATGGATCAGATTGTCCGTCGTGGCGGTGGTGGCGACTACCAGGACAAGGGACAAAAAGGCTTTTCGATACAGAATGATTTCACGTACTTTGGCTTGGAAGGGCACACGATCAAAGCTGGCGTCAAGTACAAGAACATTGACATCAGCGCGTTCGAGCAGAGCCCGTATTCGCCGCAGTTCCGCTATGACGGGTTGCGTAGCTTGACCGTTCCCTACTTTGTCCAATTCTCTGCTTCTGGCAATGGCTTTCCTACCAGCGTTGAATCGAACAGCAAGCAGTTCGGCATTTATATCCAGGACGACTGGGATGTTACCGATCGGTTGACCCTGAATCTTGGCCTGCGCTGGGATTATGAAACGACTCCAAGCTATGAAAATCACGTCACGCCGGCGAGCCTGGTGAGCGCGTTGGAGGCATGGCCGAACATCAACAATGCCAATGTCGATTACGACTACAACGATTACATAAGTACCGGAAACAATCGCGATGCCTTCAAGGGTGCGTGGGCTCCCCGGCTCGGGTTCTCGTACGACTTGACCGGTGACGAACGCCATGTCGTTTTCGGCGGCGCAGGTCGGTCATACAACCGCAATCAGTTCGACTACCTTTCCTATGAGCAATATCGTCTCGCGTTCCAGCGTTATGAGTTGAACTTCAATACTCCCGGCCACACCTGCACCATCAGCCCGACCTGCTTGAATTGGGATCCGAGCTACCTGGATCCCGAGAATCTTGCTGCACTCGTCGCTGGAACATCGAATGGCGCGGAAGTCTTCTTGATCAACAATGATCTGAAAACGCCATATTCGGATCAGTTCAGCCTCGGCATACGCAATGCTTTCGCCATGTTCGGCCATGATTGGAATTCATCAGTAACATTGATGCACGTTCGCAGCCATGACGGAATTCTGTTCACGATGGGTAATCGCTATCCGAACGGCGAGTTCCGCAACAATCCAGCCTTGGACTGGGGTGGTCAGCCATGGGGTGAATCGCTACCTGGTTGGGGGCGTTTCTTCCTGGGGGACAATGCGGTTGAGACCCGGTTGAATTCCTTGTTGCTGTCGCTTGACAAGCCATACACCTCCAGCTCGCGCTGGGGTGCGACGATTGCCTACACGTACAGTGACGCCGAGGAGAATCGCAGCAACTCCGATCAGTTCTCGTTCGATTATCCAAACCTCGACAGCGTCTCTT
The DNA here is from genome assembly GCA_937897645.1 of uncultured Lysobacteraceae bacterium. GTDB lineage: Bacteria > Pseudomonadota > Gammaproteobacteria > Xanthomonadales > Xanthomonadaceae > Pseudoxanthomonas_A. The sequence continues at coordinate 579 of CALCNV010000042.1, read as the reverse complement.
TCACCGATGCGCTGGGTACTTCCAAGCATCGCCTGGTCGCGACCGGTATCGCCGATTTCTGGGGGTTCACTGCTTCCGCGAAGCTCACCTTGGCCAGCCCGATAGCGGTGGAAGCCATCAACTGCTTTGATGTAACGGTTGCAGGAAACTGCTACTTCGACCCATTCCGTGCGGATGAGACGATTGGCTTCAAGCAGTTCGACCTGGCGCTTCAGAAGGAGTGGGATACGGGTAGCAGCATCAAGTACCGCGTCCGAGGCGATGTATTCAATGTCTTCAACTGGCGTAACGTCTCATCAAGCCAATATTCCAATTGGCGTGGTTGGGACGGTTCCGCAGATCCAAATTACGGCAATCAGAACAACGATCCGTCAATCGAACGTCCGACGCGTACATTCAAGCTGTCGTTCGGCCTGGTCTGGTAAGCAGCACTACGCCAGCCGCCCTCTATGGGGCGGCTGGTGCATTTCAAGCGAAAGATCAATCCAATTCCTGCATCCGTGTCGGCACGGGGTGCAATATTTTTTCCAAGGATCCACGTTTCAATGAAGTCACGTCACCTGCGTGTAACGCTGTCCG
>CALCNV010000041.1 GCA_937897645.1 uncultured Lysobacteraceae bacterium | reverse complement strand
ACACGACGCTCTTCCGATCTAGCTTTTACCGGGTACATGCGAAGAGCTCGCGCCCATGGGGCGCTCCTACAAGAGCCTCAATGCATGCGTGACTTGCTGGTGTTCAACTCCACCACGCGTTCGCGCAGGGCGTGGGCGTCGTCGGCTTGCGGGGCCAGTTGCAGGTAGCGCGTCAGGTCGTGGCGCGCGCCCTGTTTGTAATCCATGTTGAGGTAGGCGAGGCCGCGGTCGCGTAGTGCCTCGGGCTGCTCGGGCGACAGTTTCAGCACGCGGTCGGCGCTGCGCGCGGCGCGGTCCCACTGGTCGCGTTCGGCATACACACCGTGCAGGTTGCGCAGCATGCGGATCAGGATGGCGCGGTGCGAAGCCGGATCCAGGATGTGCATCAATGCGTTGTCATCGGGAATATCGCCGCCCAGGTGCGGCTTGGCACGCTCGCGCAGTTCGTCCGCGCCCAGTGGGCGGCCCCCGTTGAAGGGATCCATCACCAGGATGCCGTCGTCCACCGGCAGGCGCACGAGGAAATGGCCAGGGAACGAAACACCGTCCAGCGGCACGCCGAGGCGGCGCGCGACTTCCATCTGCACCATGGCCAGGGTGATCGGGTTGCCCAGGCGGCGCTCGAACACTTCGTTCAAGTAGCTGTTGCGCGGGTCGTAGTATTCGTCGTGGTTGCCGGTGTAGCCCAGTTCCTCGAACAGGTGCCGGTTGATCGCCGCCATCTTCATCGGCCAGGCATCGATGGCGTCTATTTCCGGGCGCAGGTGCTCGGCGTGGCTTTGCGCCAGGGTGTCGTACAGGTCGGCGTCGAGGTCGGGGTATTCGTCGCGCGCGATCAGCAGCGCGGTTTCCAGCAGGGGCACGGTCTCGTCAGCCTGCGCCGCCAGCGAACTCCAGTCCGGCAATGTCAGTCGTTCCCCCATGCATCAAGAGTGCGACTGATCGACGCGACAATCAAGCCCTGATGTGTCTTTGTAGGAGCGGCGTCCCGCCGCGAGCTTTTGCCTGGAAGTGTGCTTCCCACATCGCTGCGACGTGAACCGAAGAGCTCGCGGCGGGACGCCGCTCCCACAGGCCCGGCCCTACTCACGGCTGTGCGGGAATATCCTTGCTGAATACCAGCTCGGCACCATTCTGCAGCTTCAGTCTTGCAGCTTCGCCAGCATTCAGTTCCAGCACGTAACGTGCCGGCGCCTTGCTGGGATAGGGCGGGCAGCCATCGCCTGCGGAGCAGGGTGGTACGTCGCGCTGTTGCGCCACCAGCTTGCGTGCGTTGTCGAAGTACAGGATGTCCAGCGGGATCTTGGTGTTCTTCATCCAGTACGCCTGCGGCTCCTCGCGGTCGTGCAGGAACACCATGCCCGTGCCAGCGGCCAGTTCATCGCGGAACATCAGCCCGCGTGCGCGCTCCGCATCGTCGTCGGCGATCTCCACCTGGTAGCGCTGGCCGCCCAGCTCCACCCAGCTGCCGGCATTGGCGCAGCCACTCAACAGGAATGCAAAGGCAAGCAGCAAGAGGCGCGGCTGGAACATGGCGGATTCCGTTCGGGTCAGGCCGCTAGTCTAAGGCGGTGTTGGCAACAGGGCCACGCCCGCTTCAGAACAGGTTGCCGGTCTGGCCGATTTCCGGTTCCGGCTCGGCCTTCGCCGTAGCTGACCAGCCACCCGCGCCGGCCTTGAACGCTACCGCGTTGCGCTGCTCCGGTAGGCGTCCGCGCCGCTTCTGCGATTCGCGGTGCGCGTTTTCCGCCATCACCTTGAACTGGCGCTCGCGCAGCAGGTAGAGCTCGTCGGCGCTGGCGACGGAATGCTTGGGCCCGGGATTGCGGCGTCGCATCGCCGTTTCTTCTTCCAGCCCGATTTCCGGCACGTGCGCGAATGGGATGCGCATGGGCGCGGCATCGTGGTCGATGGCCTGGTGCATGGCGCCGAAATAGACCGCGTTGTTGCCGTACTTGCGGTTGATGTTGTCCAGCACCGTGCTGACGCGCTTGGCGCGCCGGCGTCCGTCCATCAGTTCTTCAGTGACGCTGCCAATCGGCTGCAGGCCGACCAGCGTCACCGCCACCGACAGCGGCGGATGGCGGCGCGGATTCCAGCGGCCGCGGGCGATGGCGGCTTCCAGTTGCGCCATCTGTTCGCCCAGCAGGCGCAGGAAGGTGCTGGAGTCGTCGATGGGCGCGAACGCGAGGTCGCGTTCGAAGCGTGCGTCCAGGCCCACGAAACGCATGCGGATGGCCAAGCCACTCGCCAGATGCTTTTCCTTGCGCATGCGCATGGCTGCCTTGGCCAGCAGCTTGAACAACACCGAACGCGCGCCGGCAAAATTGCGCAACTCCGGTCCCAGTACATGCGAGTGGCCGATCGAACTGCGCGTGGTGGCGCGCTCCGGCACGTCGTGGCCGCGCAGCTGCAGCCAGAAGCGGTCGCCTTCCACGCTGCCCCAGGCCGCACGCAGGTGTTCGCGCGTGGTGGCGCACAGCTGTTCCACGCTGTCGATGCCCGCCGCGCGCAAACGCCGTTCCATCGACGGGCCCACGCCGCAGAAATCGCGCAGTTCCAGCGCGTGCAGTTTGTGCGGAAGGTCGGCGGCTTCCAGCACGGTCAGGCCGTCCGGTTTCTGCATGTCCGATGCGGTCTTGGCCAGGAACTGGTTGGGTGCGATGCCGATGGAGCAGCGGATCCAGTCGAATTCCTCGCTGATGCGCTGCTTGATGCGGTGGGCGATGGCGACGGCGTTGTCGCGCTGGCGCTCGCGCCCGATCAGCCAGCACGGGACTTCATCGATGGAGGCGGCCTTGCCATGCGGAATGCAATCCTGGATCGCGTCCATCAGACGGTGGTGAACCTCCACGTAGCGCGCGGGCCGTGCCTGGACGAACTGGATGCCCGGGAATTTCTCCAGCGCCTCCCACACCGCCGTGCCGGTGCCGATGCCATGCGTCTTGGCTTCCACGCTGGCGGCGATGCAGCACGTCGTCGCCGCGATCACCGGCACCACCCCCACGGGCTTGCCGCGCAGCGCCGGATCGTCCTGTTGCTCCACCGAAGCAAAGAACGAATTGAAATCGACGAAGAGGCAGCGCAGGGTCATGGCCAGCGCAGTATCGCGCCGGGCGATCTCATTGGCGGAGAAACCAGCGTGTTCAGTGACTTATGTGCGGCGACTCCGCTGGAGTCAGTCTCCTTCTGTGGGAGGGGCTTTAGCCCCGACGAACGAAGACGGAAAAGCGTCGGGGCTGAAGCCCCTCCCACAAGAGCTGGCAGGCTGTGGCTAGAGCACTTTGGGTGGCTCGCCGCCGATGATCACCACGTCGGCGGCACGGCGTGCGAACAGGCCTACCGAGACCACGCCCGGGATCTGCGACAGCTCGCGTTCGATTGCTACAGGATCGATGATCGAGAGGCCGTGCACGTCGATGATGACGTTGCCGTTGTCGGTCACCACGCCATCGCGCCACACGGGTTGGCCGCCGGTGAGGGCCAGGATTTCACGCGCGACCAGGCTGCGCGCCATGGGGATGACTTCGATGGGCAGGGGGAATTTCCCTAGTACTGGCACCAGCTTGACCGGGTCGATGATGCAGACGAATTTTTCGCTGGCTTCGGCGATGATTTTTTCGCGCGTCAATGCCGCGCCACCACCCTTGATCAGGCGCTTGTGCGGGTCGCATTCGTCGGCGCCATCCACGTACAGGGCCAGGTTGCCGGTGTGGTTGAGTTCCATCACCTCGATGCCGTGCGCGCGCAAGCGCTCGGTGCTCTGGTCGGAACTGGACACCGTGCCGGCGATACGGTGCTTGATCTTCGCCAGCGCATCGATGAAGAACGCCACCGTGGAGCCGGTGCCGACGCCGACGATCATGCCGTCTTCGACGTATTCGATGGCTTTTTCGGCGGCCAGGCGTTTTGCTTCGTTCTGCGACATGAGGAATCCAGTCTTTGGTAGGAGCGCCCCATGGGCGCGAGCTCTTGTGTTTTGTATACGTAGACGGCAGGAGCTCGCGCCCATGGGGCGCTCCTACCGGTGATCATTCATTCCAGTGAAAGCAATAATTTCCACTGTGCGGCGGTGACGGGCATGACGGACAGGCGCGTGCCCTTGCTGGTCAGGGCGAAGCCTTCGCCCAGTGCGTCCGCATGCTGCCGGATTTCCTCCAGCGGTATCACGCGCTTCAATTTGCGCTCAAAGGCCACGTCCACCAGCATCCAGCGCGGTTCTTCGCGCGTGGATTTGGGGTCGTAGTAATCGCTCTTGCGGTCGAACTGGGTCTCGTCCGGATACGCCTTGCTTGCGACCTTGGCGATGCCGGCGATGCCGGGCACGGCGCAATTGGAGTGATAGAACAGGATGCCGTCGCCAACCTGCATGCCATCGCGCATGAAGTTGCGCGCCTGGTAGTTGCGCACGCCGTTCCACGGCTCGGTGCCCACTTTCTGCAGGTTGTCGATGGAGAAGGCGTCCGGTTCGGACTTCATCAACCAATGGCGCTTGCGGTTACTCATGGCGGGGCTTGCTCGTGAAGGGCTTGGCCAGCAGGGTTCGGGTTTCAGTGCAGATAGCGTCGGGACGCACGTCCCAGGCTTCGACCTCCAGTGTGTCGACGTGCTGTACGTCGAAACCCACGCCGACCAGCCACGGCGGTGGCATGGCGGCGCTGCGGAATGCGAAGCTGCGATCGTACCAGCCACCGCCCATGCCAAGCCGATGTCCATCGTTATCGAATCCGACCAGCGGCATCACCACCAGCGACATGGCTTCCGGCGGTAGTGCCGATGCAGGGTCGACATCGGGTTCGGGTATGCCGAATCGGTTGGTCACCAGCGCATCACCCGGACGCCACGGCGCAAAGCGCAGCAGGTTGTCGTCATGCAGCACGGGCAGGCAGTAGATGGCGTGAGCGGGAAGTTGGAGTTGCCAGCGGTGCAGGGCGATTTCCCCGTCCATTGCCCAGTAGCCGGCGACATAACCGGAGTCGGGCGCGAAGGCGAGTGCGAGCAGGTGCTCGGCCAGGGTATCGGCGGCGGCGATGCGTTGTTGCGCGGGGATCGCGCGTCGTTGCGTACGCAACTCCCTGCGCAGCTGGACGCGGTCAATGCTCATGGCTGCTTCCGCGCGACGGTTTCATGGGCGGGATTCTAAGGCAAGCGCATGTAGGAGCGGGCCTTGCCCGCGATGCTCCTGCACATTTCCGAGGGAAAGTATCGCGAGCAGGGCCCGCTCCTACGGAAAAATACATCCTCCGCCATGACGATGCTTGCGAAACGACCTTGAACCCGGGGTTCAAGTGGGAAGAGTTGGGGGCCATCGGGCTTTCCGCAACAAGGCGGACTTGCACTCCCGGCTTCCGTTCCCTTCCCGTGGTCGTAATTAAGGGACAAGGCGTATGTTTTGCACGCCGTCGTTCACGGCAGAGGATGCGCGTGCAGTATAGCGAGGCGGTGCCGGATGCAAAAGCCGTTCGTCGGCTTTGGGGGGTGGGGCGGTTGTTGGTTGTTGGTTCTAGGTTCTTGATAGAAGCAAAAAAATCCTTCTTCACCAACAATCAACAACCAAGCACTAAGTACTTCCCAGCGCCCCGTCCAGCCTGCGATGCAGCTCGTCCAGCGTGCGTGAAAGTTCGCGCTCGCGGGCGCTGTTTTCGTCACGCAGCTGTTGCAGCTCGTGTGCCATGTTCAGCGCGGCGAGTACGGCGACGCGATCCACCGCGGCCATCTTGTTGCTGCCGCGTACTTCGCGCATCTTGGCATCCAGCAACTTGGCGGCCGCCATCAGGCTGCTGCGTTCGCCGGGCTCGACGCCGATGGTGTATTCGCGCTCGAGGATATGCACGCTGACCGGTTCGTTGCTGCTCACGTGTGCTGCTCCAGCGACTTGAGCCGCGTGATCATGCCTTCCACCCGCGAGCGCGCCTGTTCGTTCTTGGCCAGCAATTGCGAGCGTTCACCGATCAGTTGTTCCTGCTGCGTGCGCAGGCTGCGGTTTTCGTCGGCCAGGCGCTGGCAACGGTCCACCAGTTCCTGGAGGCGCGAGGCCAGGCTGCGGAGCTGGTCTTGGGTGTCGTTGTCCATGCGGGCCACGATAGGCGCGTGCCCGGCAGGCGGTCAAGCTGCGCCTGCGGGAGTGGGAGCGGCGTCCCGCCGCGAGCCCTTGCTTCTATTGTCCCGAGCACCCCTCACTCAAGAGCTCGCGGCGGGACGCCGCTCCCACAATCGGTCAGGACACGGCCTTGATGGCGGCGGGTCGCAGGCCGTGCTCGCGTATGAATTGCAGGCAGGCCTCCGCGGTCAATGCATGGGCAATCCAGTGGCCCTGGATTTCATCGCAGCCGTGGTCGTGCAGGAACTGCAGCTGCGCGGCGGTTTCCACGCCTTCGGCGATCACGTTCAGCGACAGCGAATGGCCCATGTTGATGATGGTGCTGGTGATGGCTTCGTCATCCACGTCGTGGGTCAGGTCGCTGACGAACTCCTGGTCGATCTTGAGCGTGGTCAACGGCAGGCGTTTCAGGTAGGCCAGCGACGAATAGCCGGTGCCGAAATCGTCGATGGCGATGAATACGCCCAGCCGGCGGCAGGCGCGCAGGGTGTCCGCGTTCTTTTCCGGGTTGGCCATGATCACGCTTTCGGTCAACTCCAGCTCAAGGAAGCCGGCAGCGACGCCTGTTTCGCCCAAGGTGCGCGCGACCACGTCGGCCAGGTCGCCACGCTGCAGCTGCATGGCGGAGACGTTGACCGCCACGGTGAGGTCCGGGAAGCCTTGCGCATGCCAGCTGCGCAGGGTCTGCAAGGCTTCGCGCAGCGCCCAGGCGCCGATTTCAAGGATGAGTCCGGATTCCTCGGCCAGCGGGATGAACTGGCCCGGCGATACTTCGCCGAATTCCTTGCTCTGCCAGCGCAGCAGCGCTTCCACGCCGGTGATGCGCTGTTGTTTCAACGACAGCCGCGGCTGGTAGACCAATGACAGCTCATTGCGTTCAAGCGCGCGTCGCAGCGCGCTGGCCAGGATCGCGCGATGGCGGGTCTTCTCGTCCATCGATTCCGAATACAGCTGGTAGGTGTGGCGACCGGCCGCCTTGGCCTGGTACATCGCGGTATCGGCGTGCTTGAGCAGGTCGGTGGGCACCTGCGCGTGGTCCGGGTACAGGCTGATGCCGATGGACGGCGACACCGACAGCTCCAGGCGTTCGCCGAAACTGAGCGGCTGCATGAACGCGGTGATGATCTGTTGCGCGATGTCTTCGGCATCCTGCGCGGAGCTGATGTCTTCCAGCACCACGGTGAATTCGTCGCCACTCAGGCGCGCCACTGTGTGCTGCGCGCCGACGGTCTGCTGCACGCGTGCGGCGGCGGCGCGCAGGATGCGATCGCCGGTGGCGTGGCCGAGTGAATCGTTGATGTCCTTGAAGCGGTCAAGGTCGATGAACAGCACGGCGACACGACCGTTTTCGCGGCGTGCCCGCACGATGGCGCGCGACAGGCGCTCGGACAGCAGCGAGCGGTTGGGCAGGCTGGTCAGCGTGTCGTAATTGGCCAGGTAGCGCAGCTCCTGTTCGGCGCGCTTCTGTTCGGTGATGTCGTTGAGCACCAGTACGTAGAGCCGGCGTTGCCCGCTGGCGTCGGGCACCACGTTGGTCTCGATCTTGCACAGGATTTCCTCGCCGTCCTTGCGCACCTTCCACAACTCGCCGGACCAGCGTCCGTCGCGCTCCAGTTCGGCATGCATGCGATCCATGAAGGCGTCGTCGTGCTGCGCACTGTCGAGCAGCGCCACCGGTTGGCCGATCACCTCGGTGTCGGTGTAGCCGGTGATGCGGGTGAAGGCTTCGTTGATGGCGATGAACTGGTGGTTCCAGTCCAGCACGGCCACGGCCTCGCTCATGGTGCGCATGACTTCGCTGGCGATGCGGTGTTCGTATTCCGCGTTGCGGCTGGCGGTGATGTCGCGCGCGGTACCGGCGATGCGCAGCGGCCTTCCGTCCTGGTCGCGCTCGACCACGCGGCCACGCGCACGCACCCACGCCCAGTTGCCGTTGCCGTTGAGGTCCATGCGGTGTTCGGACATGAATAGCGGCGTCTCGCCCTGCAGGTGGCTGCGCAGGCGCTGCATGACCAGCGGCATGTCCAGTTCGTGGATGGTGGGCATGTCGCTCTGGCGGGTGACGACGGTGATCTCCGCCGAGTGCTGTGCGTTTTCATCTGCGCGCATGCGATGCATGCGCCGCCGCACCAGGTCGTAGTCCCAGAAATGCTCGCCTGAGGCCCACAGCGCCAGCTTCAGGTGGTCATCACGCTCGCGCAGGGCGTCGTTGCGTGGCACCTCCTGTGGGGACCGCTGCCATGCCTGCCAATAGCGGCGGGTGGCAATGGCCACCACGACCACCAGCACCGCCAGTGCAAGCAACATCACTGCCAGTCGCGGCAGGGACAGCGCGGCCGGCAGGGCAAGTGCGGTGACAGCTAGCGATTGCATGGGGTGGCAGTGGCCCTCGCCACGGTGCATGAGCCCGCGGGTAGTCGAGTGTAGGCGTGCGACGCGCCGTACAACAAGCCGGGCCGGAGGATTTCGTTGCTACACTTTCCGCCCGGGTTTTATTGACCTGCCCGTAGCGCGGAATACGTTGGATGGCCGGACTTCCCCCTATCGCCGATGTGGCCCAGGCCGTGCAACGTGCCGGGCTGGGCATCGACCCTTCCGAACTTCACGGCGGCCTGTGCGGATGGCTGTCCGGCGGTGGCGAGAACGTGTCGAACTGGCCGGCCCGGGTGCTGGCCGACGACAGCCTGCCTGCCCCCGAGGCCGACGGCGCGCTGGATGCACTGCGGCAGGCCAGCGCGGCCCAGCTCGACGACCGTGGGTTCGGCTTTGACCTGTTGTTGCCGGAGGTGGAGGAATCGCTGGCCGCACGTGCCGACGCTCTGTTCGACTGGTGCCGCGGCTTCCTGGGCGGTTTCGGGCTGGCGGCCGGCGCACGTCCGCCGCTGTCGGAGGAAGCCGAGGAAGCCCTGCATGACCTGGCCCGCCTGGCCCAGGCAGCGCCGGAAAGCAGCGACGATGACGACGATGAGGATGCGTTGGCCGAGATCGAGGAATTCGTGCGCGTCGCGGTACTGCTGCTGCACGGCGACTGCGTACTGGCGCCGCGTCATCGCCAGAGCCTGAATTAGGGTCTGCTAACGCCTTCGGGACAGGCCACGCCGCGGGTGAATGCGTGCGTGGCAAGAACGAATGAGGACATGTATGCCGATACACGACCGAATGATGACGCTGCCGCGTACGCACTCACCCGCGGCCCTCCGGGTTGCTCCGCCCAAGCCGCCATGCGCCCGCGCACGGCTTGAACAGGCGGCCAGCCTGTCGCTGCGCCGCGCACGAACACCTGACGGCTTGGGCGAAGCAACGTGACCCATCCCGAAGGCGTTAGCAGACCCTTGAAGTCGTCGACGGGCATCTCCGCCGCCGAGTTCGCGCGCCGCCGCAAGCAGCTGATGCGGATGTCCACCGACGACGCGATCCTCATCCTCGCCGCGTCCCCGGAGCGCGTGCGCAGCCATGACACGCATTATCCGTACCGGCAGGATTCGGACTTCTGGTACCTGACCGGGTTTCCGGAACCGGAGGCCGTGCTGGTGCTGGTGCCGGGGCGCAAGCATGGCGAGGCCCTGCTGTTCTGCCGCGAGCGCGACCCCGAGCGCGAGGGCTGGGACGGTCCGCGCGCCGGCCAGGAAGGCGCGGTCGAGCAGTTCGGCATGGACGATGCCTACCCGATCGAGGACCTGGACGAAATCCTGCCGGGATTGTTGGAAGGCCGGTCCCGCGTCTATTACCACTTCGGCCGCGATGCCGAGTTCGACCTCAAGCTGATCGGCTGGGTGAATCGCGTGCGCGAACAGGTGCGCCATGGCGCGCAGCCGCCGCATGAATTCCTCGAGCTCGGGCATCTGCTGCACGAACTGCGCCTGTTCAAGTCGAAGGACGAACTGAAACTGATGCAGCGCGCGGCCGACATCAGCGTGCAGGCGCACGAAGCGGCGATGCGCGCGTCGCGCGCGGGCATCCACGAGTACGAGCTGCAGGCCGAAGTCGAGCGCGTGTTCCGCGCCAACGACGCGTGGCCGGCGTACGGCAGCATCGTCGGCGCGGGCAACAATGCCTGCGTGCTGCATTACCGCGCCAACAATGCGCGCGCGGCGGATGGTGAGCTGGTGTTGATCGATGCGGGCGCGGAATTCCGCACCTATGCGTCGGACATTACCCGCACGTTCCCGGTCAACGGCCGCTTCACCGCGCCCCAGCGCGCACTGCATGACCTGGTCGGTGCCGCGCAGGCGGCGGCACTGGCGCAGGCGAAGCCCGGTGTTGCTTACGAAGCGGGCCACGACGCGGCGGTCGAAACCTTGACCGAAGGCTTGCTGCAACTGGGATTGCTGAAAGGCAAGTTGGAAAAAAACATCAGCACGGGCCAGTACAAGCGGTTCTATCGCCACAAGACCGGGCACTGGCTGGGCCTGGACGTGCATGACGTGGGCGAATACAGGCTCGCCGGCGAATCGCGCCTGCTGGAGCCGGGCATGGTTTTCACCATCGAGCCCGGTTTATATGTCTCCGCCGATGACACCAGCGTGGATGCGAAGTGGCGCGGCATCGGCATCCGCACCGAGGACGACGTGCTGGTCACCAACGATGGCCCTCGCGTGCTCACCGATGCCTTGGCGCGTAGCGCGGATGAGATTGAAGCGTTGATGGTGACGGGTTGAAAGTCGGGATTTCAGGGAGGTAGTGTGGGAGCGGCTTCAGCCGCGACGCTTTACTACTGGCAAGGCCCGTCACGGCTGAAGCCGCTCCCACAGGGAAGCTTTTGTTCGACGGATTTACAGGCTGGCATCACAAAAGGAAGGGACGCTCATGGCACTACGGACACGGATCCTGTTCATCCTCGCATTCGCTATTGCCGGAATAGCGCAAGCGCAGGCCAACGAGGTGGCTCCCCTGCCGGAGATGTCGCCTGAAGCGTTGGAAACCCTGCTGGATCGCGAGGCGCCGAAGGAGGCGCGCGATGCGGCCATGCGGCAGCTGGTCGCCCATGCGCAGGCGGGCGACGGCCACTCGGCGTTCTATCTGGGTGCGTTGTACCGGCAGGGCATGGACCATCCGGCGCAACTGGTCGAGCGCGATTCGGAAACGGCGCGGTTCTGGCTTGATAAGTGCGTTGGTTCCGCGCGCTGCCCCTTGATCGCACTGGCTTCGCTGGCGGAACTGGAATTGGCGGCTGGCAATGCCAAACCCGCCATGCAGTGGGCACAGGCGTGGGTGGTGCTGGATCGCGAGCTGGAAAACCGCACGCGCGGCACCAAGCCGCACCAGAACACGACGGATGCGCAGTACAGGAATACCGCCTACCAGGCGTATCTCGTTGGCCGCGTCTACAAGGCCATGGCGAAGGTCAAGGATCCGGATGCGCAGGGGCGCGAATGGTTCGATGAACTACGCAAGGCGCGCGGCACGCAACTGGATCGCATGCTGTTCGCGCAGCTCGAAGGCGAGGGCGGTTCGGCGACATGGAATTCGAGCAAGCTGCAAATGAGTGCCGAAAGCCAGCGCGAGAAGGTCATGGCGCCGGATGCGCGTATTCCCCTCGGGCCTTCGCTGGGACTGTTCCTCTATCGCGGCAATCCCGCTGGTGGGCGCGCCGAATCGCTGTGGATGATCGAAGGCCTGCCCACTCCCGCCAGCGCGCGCGGCCTCGATGCGCAGGCGCGCAGTTTCCGCATCAAGCCGTACGTACTGGACGAAGACGGCAAGCGCGCCTACGCGTTGTTGCCGGTCAGCTTCAATGATGGCGAATACTCGTTGGTGCCTGCGCGCTGAATTCCGGCTCGGCAACGGGAAAGCAGCGTCTCGGATCTTGCCTCCTCCCTTGAGAAGCAGGAGAGATCGAAGTTGCGTCGAGCGACTGAGGAGGAGGGGTTGCGCTTGATCCAGCTTTTCCCAAAGCAGCAAGATTGACACTCACCCCGCCAAGAGCACCCCTCCCGGCCTCCCCTGCTTCGCAAGGGAGGAGACCAGCAAAGCACCCTCCCGGCCTCCCCTGCTGCGCAAAGGAGGAGACCAGCGCAACAGCTGCTTCTTTTCGATCAGCCTTCGGCAAACGCCGGTCGCGTCAGATTATCCGCATCGCCCTGCGTGCACAGCACTTCATCCTCGATGCGGATGCCGCCGTAGGGGCGGAACGCGTCCACGCGTGACCAGTCCACGCTGCTCGCGTGGCCGTTCTGCTTCACTTCCTGCAGCAGCATGTCGATGAAATAGAGGCCTGGCTCGATGGTCACCACCATGCCCGGCTCCAGTACGCGCGTCATGCGCAGGTAGGGATGGCCGGGTGGCCTTGGGATCTTGCCGCCGCGGTCGGTTTCCGCGAAGCCCGCCACGTCATGCACCTGCAGGCCGATGGGATGGCCCAGGCCGTGCGGGAAGAACGCCGCGCTGACGCCGGTGGCCAGTGCGGCTTCCGGCGATACCGTGATCACGCCGAAGTCCTTGAGGATGCCCATCAGGGTCAGGTGCGCGTCGATGTGCAGTTGCTTGTAGTCGGTACCGGCACGCACGCCGTTGGCCATGCCGACCTGCGCGGCATCTACTGCATTGATCAGCGCCTGGAATTCGCCGCCGGTATCCATCGCATAGGTGCGGGTGATGTCGCTGGCGTAGCCGTGGAAACTGGCGCCGGCATCGATCAGGAAACTGCGTGACTGCGCCGGTGGCGTGCGGCCAAGCTCGGTGTAATGCAGCACGGCGTTGTGCTCGTTCAAGGCCACGATGTTGTTGTACGGCAGTTCGCCCAGGTCCTGCCCCACCGAACTGCAATAGGCCATGTGGATGCCGAACTCGCTCTGGCCCTCGCGGAAGGCCGCTTCGGCCGCGCGATGCCCACGCACGCCCAGGCGCTGCGCTTCGCGCATCAGTGCGATTTCGTAGGGCGTCTTGTAGGAGCGGTGGTACTCCAGATAGTTGACGACGGCTTCCGGGTTGTTGGGCGTGTAGCACTCGCCTGGTGCCGCGCCCAGCGCGCTGAGCGGCTCGCCCAGGATCGCGCAGCGCGCGGCGGGCTTGGGCAGCAACGCCAGTGCTTCCTCCGGCTTGCGGATGATGTGGATGTCGAAGTGCTCCACCCACCAGCCGCTGGGCGCGTCCGGCACTACATGCCAGTAGTCGAACGGCTGGTGGAAAATCACCTTGGGCCGCTGCCCTGGCGTGTACACCAGCCAGCTGTTCGGCACGCGGGTCAGCGGCAGCCACGCCTTGAACTGCGGGTTGACCGCGTACGGGTAATCGCGGTCGTCGAAGACCTGGTAATGCAGGGTGCCACTGGGCACCACCAGGTGGTCGAAGCCGCCACGCGCGAGCGCTTCGTCGGCACGCTGTTTCAACGTGGCCAAGTGCATGCGGTAGAGGTTGGTGAAGTCGGCGGTGCCGGGAGTGGCGGAAGTCATCGTGGTCACCCGTTTGGAATCGGGTGATTTTGCCGCAACTCGCGTTGCGGCGCAGCGATGCCAATCCGGGATGCATCTGCAACCGGGCAGGGCGCGCAGTCATGCCGCGCGCGCTACCCGCTTCAGCGCACGGGCTTGGGAGTGCCTATCCAGTGCCGCAGGGTGACCAGGTGTTCTTCGCTGATGGTCAGGAAACGCAGGCCCGCCCAGCTCTGCCCGGGGGTGTTGGCGTTGCCTACCCAGATCAGGTGCGCACCCACGTCGATCTTCACCGGTCGACCGGTGCGGTCGGGAACCTCGAACCGGAACTGGTACAGCGCATCCTCCACCAACGGCGTGTTCGCGCCCAGCAGCATGCCGGATTCGGAGATGTTGCCGAGCCGGCCGATCACCTGTTCGGTCATGGTGTCCAGCACGGCGACGGATTCGTTGACATTGCGGCGGTCGGCGCGGCGGGATTCCTGGATCATGCGCTGGCCTCCGCAGGCGTCGTGCCATTGCCGGTGATGTTGCGCAAGGCACTGACCGTGGCTTTCCAGGCGCGGTCGATCAGGCGGCCCTTGCCCTGGGTCACCACGCGTACCTGTTCCTTGGCCATCAGGCGCGCCAGGCTGTCCATCGACTGCTCGCCGATGCGCTGGCCACGCTGGTTGACGAACAGCGCGTTGTCGGTGATCGGGCTGTACCACGACAGGCGCTGGCGGGTGACGTCGCCCTGCTGGTTCTTGATGAACTCGAACCAGGTGCCGAAGGGCAGGGTGCGCAGGTAGTCGTGGCACTCCTGCTCCTTGGGTGTGCGATCCAGCGCGGTCTTCTTCTTGGCGACGGTCTGTTCGCCCAGGCGCGCGCGCGCCTTGAGCCGTGCCGTCAATTCGGTACGCGAGGTGGTTTCGTCTTCGCCATCGGCGCTGGACAGGCGCCGCGCAATGGCTGACGCCTCGTCCTCGTGGTAGCCCACCTGCACCAGTGCGGTTTCAACCTGGGTGGTCAGCTCGGGATCGATGGGACCGTCCGTTCCTGCATCGGCACTGGCTTCGGTGCTGGTGGTCGCAACGATACGCTCGGTGATCTGCTGGTGCTCGCGCCATTCTTCGGAATCATCCCCGTTGCGCAGCAGGGTGAGCGTGAGCACGTCGGCCCACGCCTGGTTCAACAGGGCCTGCACGAATTTCTGCGGGTCATGGCCCTGCAGCGCGTTCTCGATGGTTTCGGCGGCGCGTTGCTTGGCGACTTCCAGGCGGTCCTTGCCGCGTGCGGCTTCCACGTGGCGGCGTTCGGTGACTTCGGCCTTGCGCGCCATCGCGCGGAAGTGGGCCTGCACGTCGTTGTTGGCGCTTTCGAATACTTCTTCATCGCCCTGGTAGTCCGCTACCACTCGATCCACGGCGCTGTGCAGCTTCTCCACCAGTTGCGGATCCGCATCGTCGTCACCGAGCCAGGCGGCACCGGATTCGGCCACCGAGTTCAGGAGTTCGCGTGCGGGATGCTGGGGACGCAGGAAGAATTCGCGGTCGTGCAGCGCGGCCTGGGCCACCGGTACCTGCAGGCGCACCAGCATGTCCACGGCGGGTGCGTCGCGCTGCACCTCGCGTTCCATTTCGTTGTACAGCAGGCCCAGCAGCTCGAAGGTGTCGGCGTCTTCCTGCACCAGCGCGGCGTTGGGCCCGTGCTGTTCGCGTACCTGCGTCAGCATGGCCTGTTGCACGTCGAACATGGTGCGCCGGGGTTGTCCAGGCGCTGTTTGCACCGGCACGGCCTGCATCACGCGTAGCGAAGACAGCACATCGTGGGTCGGCAACAGCACGCGTGGGCCGGCTTGGCCGGCAGCATTGGCTTGCCCGCCGAACCCGGCTTGGCCAAGGCCCCCCAGTCCTGCACCAGACGCCCTGCGACCCGACAGCAATTGCTGCAGCGTGGCGAAGGTGCCGGTGTCGGTGCCTTCGTCCGCGCCCGCAGGCATGCCTGCCATGGTCGCAGCATATTGGCCGGTGGCCGCCGGCATTGCCGCCTGGGTGGCGGCGCGGCCGCCGGGCATCATGCTGCCGGTATCGCCACCGAACGCCGACCAGGCAGACGGCGAGGAGTGCCCGTACCAGTCCGTCATCGGCCGCGATGCATCGGCGAGCGCGTGGCCGCCATCGTTCTGGGTGACGAAGCGAGCGCCGCTGCTGCTGCGTTCGCTGCGCGCGCGCTGCGGCGCGTAGATCAGGCCGGGCAGGACGCCTTCGTGCGCCAGCAGGGTATTGAGTACTTCGATCCAGTTGCTGTATTCCGCCATCACCTTGTGGTCGAAGGCCTTGTACAGCAACAGCTGGGAATCCAGGTCGATTTCGAACACCGCAGCGACGGCGGTGCGCATCACCCGGCACAGTACTTGCGGCCCGACCGGCAGTTGCGCGGCATCGAATGCCGGCGTCCCGGCCAGCACGCCGAAGCGCTGGCCCATCAGATACAGCAACGTATGCGAGCGTGCATCGTGGCGACGGGCGATTTCCCGCAGCACGATGTCCTGGTCCATTTCGGCATCTTCCACCAGGGTCAGGGTCTGGTATTCGATGCGTTCATGCCCGGTCTTGGGCGTGGCCTGGCGCGGCGTCCGGATCGCGGCAAGTTCCGCCTCCAGCCCTGCCAGGAACATCGGCAGCAAGTCGCTGCGGCGCTTGCGCATGGCATGCAGGTTGGCGAACTGCTCGGCCTGCTTTTCATTGCTGCGCGCGCGTTCGGCCAGCTTGAACAGCTGCTGCTCGAAATCCACCAGCATCTGGTTGATGCGCTCGGCCAGGTCGGCCGAGACGCGGGTATAGAAGGTTTCCAGGATACGGCGCACGCGCGGTGGCAGCGACGACGCGGAAGCGATCGTCGCCGGTGTCGTTGCAGACGTGGCGTGTGGCATGTTGGACATATGGTGTAACGGTCACTCCCCTGACTCGGTTTTTTAACACATTCGCCAGCAAACTGCCTTTATCGCGAGACCGTGTAGTGGCGGTTACCGCTCCAAGAAAAGCGCCACCACGTCGTTGGTGAAACGCCGTCCGAGCTCGGTGGGGGCCACGCGGTCTCCTTCCATGGCGAGCCAACCCTGGGTGCTTGCCTCGGTCAATGGGTCCGCGATGCGCGCGCGTGGCAATCCCGTCCACGCCTCGAAATCGGCCATGGCAAAGCCCTGGTTGAGCCGCAGCGCATTAAGCATGAACTCGAACGGTCGTCGTTCCGGCGCGATGCGCTCATCGCCGCCGATTGATGAGGGCGTCCCGGCAGCAGCCAAATAGGCGGTCGGGTGCTTTACCTTCCACCGGCGCAGGATGTCCTGGTCGGCACCCAGGGTGAGCTTGCCGTGCGCGCCCGCGCCAATGCCCAGGTAATCGCCGAAGCGCCAGTAGTTCAAGTTGTGCGCGCATTGCCGCCCGGGCTGCGCATACGCGCTGACTTCGTACTGGGCATAGCCGGCATCGGCCAGCAGTGCCTGGCAGTGTTCCTGGATATCCCAGGCGCTGTCTTCATCCGGCAAACCCTGCGGGGGTCGGGCGAAGAACACCGTGTTCGGCTCCAGGGTCAGCTGGTAGTGTGAGATGTGGGTGGGTTGCAACGCGAAGGCGCGTTGCAGGTCGTGTTCGGCCATGGCCAGGTCCTGGCCCGGCAGGGCATACATCAGGTCCAGGTTGAAGTTGTCGAAGCCGGCGTCCTGCGCCAGCTTCACCGCGCGCTCGGCGTCGGCGCTGTCGTGGATGCGCCCCAGTCGCTCCAGGCAGCCGTCGTCGAAGCTTTGGATGCCAAAGCTGATGCGGTTCACGCCGGCGGCGCGGTAGTCCTCGAAACGCCCGTGCTCGGCCGTGCCCGGATTGGTTTCCAGGGTGATCTCCAGGTTGGGCGTGAACCTGAGCCGGCTGCTGGCCGCCTGCAGGAAGCGGTCCACCTGGTCGGCGGGAAACAGGCTGGGCGTGCCGCCGCCGAAGAACACCGAGTGGATGCTGCGCCCCCATGCCAGTGGCAGGTCCTGGTCCAGGTCGCGGATCAAGGCGTCCACATAGCCCGCGAACGGCAAGGCCCCTTTGCCCTCGTGCGAGTTGAAATCGCAGTACGGGCATTTGCGCACGCACCAGGGCAGGTGCACGTACAGCGACAAGGGGGGTGGGATCAGCATGGCTCTATTGTGTAGGAGCGCCCCATGGGCGCGAGCTTTTTCTGGCGCTTTCGGACAGGAGCTCGCGCCCATGGGGCGCTCCTACAACGCAGGTAGGCGCTGCTTCAGCGAGGCCAGTGCCTTGCCGCGGTGGCTGAGGCGGTTCTTCAGCACCGGATCCATTTCCGCCGCAGACAAACCATAGGCCGGGTCGAAGAACACCGGGTCGTAGCCGTGTCCGCCCTGGCCGCGCGCGGCGTCCAGGATGCGGCCACGCCATTCGCCTTCCACGATCAGCGGCTGCGGATCGTCGGCGTGACGCAGCAGCACGAGCACGCAATAGAAATGCGCCGTACGGCTTGCTTCCGGCACCTCGCGCAGCGCGTCCAGCAGCTTGTCGATGTTGCGCGCGGCGTTGCCGTGCTCGCCGGCATAGCGTGCGGAATACAGCCCTGGCGCACCCTGCAGCGCATCGACGCAGATCCCGGAATCATCCGCCAACGCCGGCAATCCCGTGATGCGGGTGGCATGGCGCGCCTTCAGCAGTGCGTTCTCGACGAAGGTGGTGCCGGTTTCCTCCGCGTCTTCGACGCCCAGGTCGGACTGCGCGAGCAGTTCGATGCCGTGCCCGTCCAGCAGTTCGCGCAACTCCTGCAATTTGCCATGGTTGGAAGATGCCAGTACCAGTTTCATGCAAGGTCCTTGGGTTGCAGCAAGTCCCAGCGATTGCCGTAGCGATCGCGGAACACGGCTACGGTTGCATAGGTTTCTTCGCGCGGGGTTTCCAGGAATTCGATGCCGTTGGCGGTCATGGCGGCATGGTCGCGCCAGAAATCGTCGGTCTGCAGGAAGAAGCCCACGCGACCGCCGTGCTGGTCGCCGATGCGCGCCTGCTGTGCGGCACCGCTGGCCTTCGCCAGCAGCAGGCCGGTTTCGTGGCTGCCGCGCGGCGCCACGCGCACCCAGCGCTTGCCATTGCCACGGTCGGTGTCTTCCAGCAGGTCGAAGCCCAGCGCACCGGTGTAGTGGGCGATCGCAGTGTCGTAGTCGTCGACGAGCAGGCTGATGAGGGAGAGCGTCTGTTTCATGATCCGTTTACGGTAGGAGCGCCCCATGGGCGCGAGCTTTTCCGGCATTGCACGACAAAATCAAAAGCTCGCGCCCATGGGGCGCTCCTACCATTGGGTCGGTCAGCCTGCCAGCGCCGCGCGCTGCGCGGCAAACAACTCGCCCATGCCTTTCTCGCCGAGCGCCAGCAGCGCGTCCAGTTCATCGCGGCGGAACGCATGGCCTTCGGCCGTACCTTGCAGCTCGATGAAGCCGCCGCCGTCGTTCATCACCAGGTTCATGTCGGTGTCGCAGTCGCTGTCTTCCGGGTAATCCAGGTCCAGCACCGGCACGCCGCGGTAGATGCCCACCGATACCGCGGCGATCGCGCCGTGGATCGGGTCGCGTTTGATTTCATTGCGCGCCTTCAACCAGTTCACCGCATCCACCAAGGCCACGTAGGCGCCGGTGATCGCCGCAGTGCGCGTGCCACCATCGGCCTGCAACACGTCGCAGTCCAGGGTGATGGTGCGTTCGCCCAGCGCGGTGCGGTCCACGCAGGCGCGCAAGGCGCGGCCGATCAGGCGCTGGATTTCCAGGGTGCGTCCGCCCTGCTTGCCGCGCGACGCCTCGCGGTCGCTGCGGGTGTGGGTGGAGCGCGGCAGCATGCCGTACTCGGCGGTGATCCAGCCCTCGCCCTTGCCGCGCAGGAAGCCCGGCACGCGGTTTTCCACGCTGGCCGTGCACAGCACGCGGGTTTCGCCGAAGCTGATCAGCACCGAGCCCTCGGCGTGGCGGGTGTAGCCGCGCTGGATGCGCACTTCGCGCATCTGCTCGGGAAGGCGGCCACTGGGGCGGGCGACGGTCATGCGCGAATCCGTATGAAGGGTGGGCTAGGTTACCATTCGCCTCCCGTCGCCTTGGTCCAGCCCATGATCCGCAGCATGACCGCGTACGCCATCGCCGAGCGCGCCACCGACGGCGGCACCCTGGCCTGCGAAGTGCGTGCGGTGAACCATCGCTTCCTTGAGTTGGGCTTGCGCTTGCCCGAGGAACTGCGCGTGCTCGAGCCCGCCCTGCGCGAGCGCATCTCCGCGCGCATCGCCCGCGGCAAGCTGGATTTCTCGCTGCGCCTGCGTTCGCCCGAAGGCGAGGGCGCGATCCGGGTCAACCAGGACTTGATCACCCAGCTGGCCGCCGTGGCCAAGGAGCTGGACGCGCATTTCCCCCAGCTGCGCGCCGAATTCGTCGACCTGCTGCAATATCCGGGCGTGCTGCAGAGCAGGTCAGTGGATGCCGAGGCGCTGCAGGCACATGCCATGGCCTTGCTGGACACGCTGATGGACCAGTTCGTCGCCGGCCGCGAGCGTGAGGGTGAAAAACTCGCCGCCGCCATCAGCGAACGCGTCGATGCGATCGCGGCGCGCGCGGCCGAAGTGCGCGAACTCATCCCGCACATCCGTGCCGGCCAGCGCCAGAAGATGGACGCCCGCTTGGCCGACCTGGCCCAGCCCGCCGATCCTGGGCGCGTTGAACAGGAACTGGTGCTGTGGCTGCAGAAGCTCGACGTGGACGAAGAGCTCGACCGCCTGGACAGCCACGTCAAGGAAATCCGCCGCGTGCTGAAGCAGTCCGAGCCGGTCGGCCGCCGCCTGGATTTCCTGCTGCAGGAATTCAACCGTGAAGCCAACACCCTCGGCTCCAAGTCGGTGGACGTGCGCACCACCAACATCGCGGTGGAGCTGAAGGTGCTGATCGACCAGATCCGCGAACAGGTGCAGAACATTGAGTAGGGAAGCGGGCGAATGAGCATGCGCGGAACGCTTTACATCGTCGCGGCACCGTCCGGCGCGGGCAAGAGCAGCATCGTCAACGCGGTGCTGGCGCGCGATCCACAGATCGCCTTGTCCATCTCGTTTACTTCGCGGCAACCGCGACCGGGCGAACGGCACGCGCAGCACTACAACTTCGTCAGCGCCGACGAATTCAAGGCCATGATCCGCGCCGGGGATTTCTTCGAATACGCTGAAGTACACGGTGACTGGAAAGGGACCGCGCGTCAGTCGGTCGAGCCGCAATTGGCCGCGGGCAAGGACGTGTTGCTGGAGATCGACTGGCAGGGCGCGCGTCAGGTGCGCGAGAAGGTGCCCGACGCCGTGGCGGTGTTCATACTGCCGCCCTCGCGCCAGGCGCTGGAGCAGCGCATGCGCAACCGTGGCCAGGACAGCGAGGCCGTCATCCAGCAGCGGCTGGCGGCGGCGCGCGAGGAAATGTCCCACTTCGATGAATTCGACTATGTGATCGTCAACGAGGTGTTCGAGGCCGCCGTGGACGACATGTGCGCCATCTTCACCGCCAGCCGCCTGCGCCGTGACGCGCAAGTGACGCGGCACGCAACATTGATCGCAAACCTGCTGGCGGGTTGAACTGCATCTTGGTGCTGGATTTTTGTGGGAGGGGCTTCAGCCCCGACGCTCTTGACCGACAGGAGC
>CALCNV010000040.1 GCA_937897645.1 uncultured Lysobacteraceae bacterium | reverse complement strand
GCTGCGCGCGGCACGGTGATGGAGAACATGCTGCCGTGGTCGACGCGGCTGTGGGCGCGCAGGTCGTGGCCGAGCAGGCGTGAAATGCGCTGGCAGATGGAAAGCCCCAGGCCCAACCCCTGTTCGCCCCAGTCGAAGGGTTGCTGGTAGCGCTGGAACTCCTCGAAGATCTGGCGCATGTGGTGTTCGGGAATGCCCGGTCCGGTATCCCACACCTGCAGCTCCAGCTGGTCGCCGCGTCGACGCGCGCCCAGCACGATGCGGCCCTGGCGGGTGTAGCGCAGCGCGTTGGCGATGAAGTTCTGCAGCACGCGTCGCAGCAGTCGGCGGTCGCTGCGCACCGGCATCGACTTGCCGTGCACGCGCAAGTCCAGCCCGCGACCCGCGGCGATGGGCGCGTATTGCGCGGCAAGTTCCTGCAACAGCGCAATGGCATCGAAATCGGTGATCTCGGTGCGCATGCCGCCGGCATCCAGGCGTGACACGTCCAGCAATCCATCCAGCAGTTCTTCCGCGGCGCGTAGCGAGGCGTCGATGCGTTCGGCCAGGTGGCGCTGTTCGACGGCCTCGTCACTGTCGCGCAACGCAGAGGTGAACAGGCGCGCCGCGTTGAGCGGCTGCAGCACGTCGTGGCTGATCGCGGCAAGGAAGCGGGTCTTCGATTGCTGCGCCGCTTCGGCTTCACGGCTGCGATCGGCGACGCGTTGTTCCAGGGTCTCGTTCGCTTCCAGCAGCGCGGTTTCGGCGTGCTTGAAAGCGGTGATGTCGTTGTAGCTGGTGACATAGCCGCCGCCCGGCAACGCCTGCCCTCGCATTTCGATCACGCTGCCGTCGCTGCGCACGCGCTCGAATACATGCGGCGATCCCGCGCGCATGTACTCGATGCGCTTGGCCACCTGTTCTTCGAAACCGCCGTCGCCCAGTTCGCCGCGCTCCGCGTTGTAGCGGATCAGGTCCGCCACCGGGCGACCGACGTAGAGCATGCCCACCGGATAGCCGAACATCTGCTGGTAACGGCGGTTCCAGGCCACCAGGCGCATGTCGGGATCGACCACGCTCACGCCCGAGCTGATGTTCTCCAGCGTGGTCGACAGGATTTCGCGGTTGAAGCGCAGCTCCTGCCCGGCTTCATCCAGCACCGCCACCACTTCGCCCAGTTCCATGCCCGAACCGCGCAGCACGCTGGTCAACACCAGGCGCGCCGATGCTGCGCCGATGGCCGCGGCCAGCAGGCGTTCGGTGAACTGCACCCAGGCGCGGTCGGCGACGGCCGCGGGCTGCAGTTCACGGTTGAGTGCGACGGCCTGTTCGGCAAACGCGCGGCGTGCATGGCGTTCGCCGACGATGCGTTCGGCCATCGACAGCAGGTCCGACACGCGCACGTTGCCCGGCCAGTCGCCGGCCACCAGCGCCTGGCGCTGCGCATAGGGATCCAGGAACGGCGCGATGCGCAGGCGCTCGTCCACGCTGGGCCGCCAGCGCGCGGACACCAGCATCATCACCGCGGTGTTGAGCAGCAGCGACCAGAACGTGCCATGGGTCAGCGCGTCCCAGCCGGTCATGTTGAACAGCTGTTGCGGGCGCAGCCAGTCGATGCCGAACGGCCCGGTGTCCAGCCATTGCGGTCCCAGCCAACCCGATGCCGATAGCGTCGGCAGCAACAAGGTGTAAACCCATACGCCGAAGCCAACCAGCATGCCGACTTCCACGCCGCGCCGGCTCGCGCCGCGCCAGTACAGGCCACCGATCAGGCCGGGCGCGAATTGCGCCACCGCGGCGAACGCGATCAAGCCGTACGAAGCCAGCGAGTTGTCGTTGCCGCTGTAGCGGTAGTAGAGGTACGCGCACAACGCCAGCACCAGGATCGCGATGCGCCGTATCCACAGCACGCGCGAAGCCACGTCGGCAGCGGCATGCGATTGCGGCCAGCCGCGCCGCAACAGCACCGGCATCACCAGGTCGTTGCTGACCATGGTCGCCAAGGCGATGCTGGCCACGATGACCATGCCGGTGGCCGCGGAAAATCCGCCGACATATGCCGCCAGCGCCATCGCATTGCTGCCTGCATTGAGTGGCACCGCCAGCACCAGGGTGTCGCTGGCCACGCTGCTGTCCACGCCGAACATGGCGAGCCCGGCGGTGGCGATCGGCACCACCATCGCCGAGATCAGCAGCAGGTAGCCGCCGAAATACCAGCGCGCCTTGCGGATATCGCCCACGTCGCTGCATTCGACCACCGCGACGTGGAACTGGCGCGGCAGGCAGACGATCGCAAGGAAACCCAACAGCGTCTGGGTAAGGAAGCCCACCGGCGGCGCGTTCTCGAACAGGGCACGGGTGGATTCCAACACCGGCAAGGATTCTCGGCCCAACCACAGGTAGGCGAACACGCCCAGCGCCACCATCGCGACCAGCTTGACCACCGATTCCATCGCGATCGCCAGCATCATGCCGTGGTGGTGTTCGGTGGCATCGACCTGGCGCGTGCCGAACAGCGCGGCGAACAGCGCCATCAACAAGGCCACGTACAGTGCGGGATCGGTGAAGAAGCCGGTGTCCTCGAGGCCGTGCCCGGTCAGCACGCCCAGGCTCAACGCCACGGCCTTGTATTGCAGCGCCAGGTACGGCACCACGCCGATCAGGGCGATCACCGTCACCAGCGCCGCGAGTCGCCGCGAGCGCCCGTAGCGGGATGAAATGAAATCGGCGATCGAGACGGTATTCTGGCTGCGTGCGATCAGCGCCAGGCGCTCGATGATGCGCCAGCCGAACACGAACAGCAGCAGTGGGCCCAGGTAGATCGGCAGGTAGCCGATGCCATTGCGCACCGCGCTGCCGACTGCGCCGTAAAACGTCCACGACGAGCAGTACACCGCCAGCGCCAGGCTGTAGACCACCGGCCGCAACCACGGGCGCTCGGGATACAGCGGACGCTTGTCACCCCACCATGCCACCGCGAACAGCAGCGCGGCATAGCCGACCGACACCAACAGCAGGACCCAGCTGGAAACCAAGGCTCCGGTTCTCCACACATCTGCGATAGGGCAAGTTTACGTGGATACGCTCGCCGGCGAACAAGCGCTTGGCATTCGATGTCCGGAACGAATCGCAGCAACCATTGGTGCATGCGAATGCAGGCAATGACGGCATTCATGGACACACGGATCAAGGGGCTGCGGATGCTCTGCCCCCTTTGAAAAAGGGGGCTACGGGGAATTTGCTCTTGGCGCGGAGAGCAAATCCCCCTCGGTCCCCCTTTTTCAAAGGGGGAGGCGAAGCGCGGATCTTTCGCGCGCCCAGAGTCTGCTTGGCGACACTCGGCGATGATTTCTGCCTGATCGCGAATTATGGCGCGCGGATGATATTGGGAAAGAAGCCTTGGCGCGGATCAGGGCGGATTAAAGCGGATACAGAAGCTGTTTCTTAGTCGCTTTTATCCGCCCTGATCCGTGCCAGAAGCTTTTCTCTTCTGCTTACCAATCACCTCGAAGAAAGATCGTGATGGCTTGCGACCGAGGAATGCTTCGCGACTTACGTCGCTCCTACGGGCGGCTCAACAACTGGCGTGCGGCGCTTTCGGCCTGGCCGCGCAGTTCGGGCACGGCGATGCTTTCCCACAGGCGGCCGATGCGCAGGCTGCCGACCACGATCACGCGTGGCAGCACCTCGCCTTCCGCGTTGACCAGGTCGCCATCGCTGGCTGTGTCGATGCCGATGCCATGCGGTCCGGTCCGCGCATGGCCCTTGCCCAGCAGATCGGACAGCAAGGGATTGCGCATCAGCTGCGCGCGCATTTCCACGCCGGTGGCGTTGACCACGCAGTCCACGTCGAGTTGCTGCGCGCGCCGGTCGCGCATGAGCATGGTGACGCGGATGCGCTTGCCTTCGCGTGCCACCGTGTCCAGGCGGCCGCGGTGCAGCTGCATCTGGCCGTTGGCTTGCAGCGTTTCGAGTTGTGCGTATACCTGCGCGGCAATGCGATGGCGGTGCACATCCCAATAGCGCACCACATGGCGCAGGAAGCGGCGCTGGTCGTCATGCGACAGCGTGCACCACAGCGTCTGCACCAGCGGACGCGCGCTTTCCATCACCGCCTGCCACGGCAGGCCGGCGGCCTTTGCATCTCTTGCCGCGTCGCGCAGGCAGCGCATGCGCTGGCGCAGCGTCATGGATTGCAAAGCATCCGCATCGAACGCAGCCACCGCATGCGCGGTGTGCGCAAGCGGCAGCAGCGCATGCCGCGACAGTACATGGATGCGGCCACGATGCCCGTTCGCCACCAGGCTCAGCACGGTATCGACCATGCTCAGGCCGGAGCCGGCGATGCAGACCGCGGCATCGGCCGGAATGTCCTTGATCGCATCGAAATCCCAGGCATCCAGGCGGGTTTGTGGCACCAGGCTTGAAGCGCCACGTGCCGGCAAGGGCTTGGAGCTGTTGCCCACGGCCAGCACTGCGCCACGCGCCCACAGTGAACCGCCCGATGCGAGCGCGAGATGCAGGCCGTCGCCTCCTGCATCCAGGGCGACCACGCGATCCTGCAACACCTCGAAGTGGGCATGGGTTGCATCGCGTGCGCGCTGCAGGCGATCGCGCAGGTAGTCGCCATAGCGGCGCCGTTCTGCATACGACACGGCCAGCGCATCGCGCGCGCCTTCGCCTGCATCGTCCACCAGGAAATCGGTGAAGTCATCCGGAAGGTCGTTGAAGGCGCTCATGCGCCGCGCGGGCACGTTGAGCAGGTGTTCCGCATGCGTCGTCGCATAGGCCACGCCTTGCGCAAGCCGCGCCACGGGTTCGATCAACACGATGCGGACGCCTGCGTCCACCTGTCGCAATGCGTGGATGGCGGTGAGGACGCCGCCCGCGCCGCCACCGATGATGGCGATATCGAAATCGCGCGTGGGTTCGATGCTCATGGGTGGCTATTGTAAGTGATGGCCTGCGGCTTCCCGCAGGTCCGCCCAGGCTCACATCAACGAGTCGGCCAGGCGCGCGATGCCCTCGCGGCTGCGGTGCCAGGCCGGGCGCTGCTTCCACCCATCCAGTTGCACGATGTCGGCATTGGCCAGATAGTCCGCTTCGACTTCGCGCATGCGCGCCACCACGCCGGCGTCGTAGCAAAGCAGGCCGATTTCCGCATTGAGCGCGAACGAGCGGATATCCAGGTTGATCGACCCGACCAGTGCGATCTCATCGTCCACGCTGAGGTGCTTGGCATGCAGGAAGTGCGGGCGGTAGAGCGCAATCCTGACGCCACTGGCCAGCAGCTCCTCGTAGTGCGATTCCTGCGCCCACGCAGTCAGGCGCTGGTTGTTGCTGGCGGACAGGATCAGCAGCACGTCCACGCCCGACATCGCGGCGATGCGCAGCGCGCTGAGCGTGGCGTCATCCGGCACGAAGTAAGGCGTGGTCAGCACGACCTTGCGCTGTGCGGCGTGGATCAGCGCATTGACGGTGTCGCGCGCATTCTCGAACGGATAGGCAGGGCCGCTGGGCAGCAACTGCATGGCCACGTCGTCATGGCTGGGCGGCAGGTCCACGCGCACCTGCAGGCGTTGCCCGGTTTCGATGTACCAGTCACTGGCGAACACGCCTTCCAGGTGCGCCACCACCGGCCCTTCGACGCGCGCCACCAGTTCGCGATTCGGGAATCCTTGCACGAAGGTGGCGTTGGCCAGGTTCTGCGAACCCACATAGCCCGTGCTGCGATCAATGACCGCGATCTTGCGGTGGTTGCGCAGGTCCATGCGCCCGCTGCGACGCCAGCGCAAGCCGCCTGGCAACAGCACGTGTACTTCCACGCCGTTCGCACGCAAGCGTTGCGCATAGGCGCGGATGCCGCGCTTGGCGCCCACCGCATCCAGCAGCAGCCGGCACTGCACGCCACGCGCAGCGGCGCGTTCCAGCGCGCTGCAGATCGATTCACCGACGGCGTCTTCGAACAGCAGGTAATACAGCAGGTGCACTCGTTCGCTGGCGCCGTCGATGTCGGCCACCAGTCGTGCGATGGAATCGTCGTAGTCGTCCAGCAACGCAATCGCATTGCCGTGGGTGGGCGTGAAGTCGCCCAGGCGTTCCACCAGCGGGGTTATTTCCGCCGCGAGCGGCTGGTCCGCGGGCGCGGACCAGCGCAGGGTTCCCAGCGCCGACAGTTCCTCGCGGATCACCTGCGATGCCCGCGCCTGGCGCTCGACGCGCTCACGCGATAGCCACGGATGGCCGAACAGGAGGTATAGCGGCAAACCCAGCAAGGGCACGAAGCCGACCAGCAGCAGCCAACTGCGTGCGGCGGCGGGCGTGCTGCGGGCGGGGATCCACAGCAGCGCTCCCAGGCGGATCACCCAGTCCAGCACCAGCAACCAGGCGCCAAACGACCAGTCCAGGTTCATGGTGGGCAGGGCGTGCGGGTCATGCCGGCGATTCTGCGGGGTGGCTGCGGAAGAAGCCATGCCCCGGCACCCAACCCATGCACCGAAAGTAGGACTTACCGCGCGGCCCTTAACTGCGACACTGCCGGCATGGATCCGGTACCCGGCCTCGACCTTTCCGTCCCCCCGTTCGACCTGCTCGACGATTCCGGGCGTGCGCGATTGCTGGCCAACGTGGACATGGGTTTCCATGCCGCCGGCCAGGTCCTGATCGAAGCCGGGCAGCCTTCGCCGCATGTGTTCGTGGTGTTGAAGGGGCAGCTGCACGCCTACGATCGCGACGACGTCCATGGCGACCAGCGCTTTGCCGACTACGGTCCGGGCGACCTGTTTGGCGCGTGGGCAGTGATGGCCGGGCGTGCCCGCCACAGCTACAGGACCGACAGCGATTGCCTGAGCTTCCTGATCCCGGCCGAGGTGTTCCGGCATCTGCTGTCGGACAATCCGCGATTCGCCGCCTGGTTCAACGAAGGACTTGCGGTCAAAGGCCAGCTTGCTGACCAGGCCAAGGGCTCGGAGCTGGCGGAGTTGATGGTCACCCAGGTGCGTGACGCACAGCTAGCGCCGGCGGAAACCGTCGCGGCGTCCACCAGCATCGCGGACGCCACCCAACGCCTGCATGACAGTCGCGTGGACTGCCTGCTGGTGGACGATCCGCAACACGGCGAACCCGGCATCGTGACCCGCACCGACCTGCTGGAAGCATTGGCCCTGCAACAGCTTGCGTTGGACTCGCCGGTAGGTCCGCTGGCCAAGCGGCCACTGGTCAGCGTGCGCAACGAGGACGTGCTGTTCCAGGCCCTGGTCGCCATGACCGAGTGCCACATCGAACGCGTGGCGGTGCATGACAACGGGCGCGTGGCCGGAACCTTGGGCATGGCCGAAGTGCTCTCGCATTACGCCAGCCATTCCCACCTCATCAGCCTGCGCCTGGCACGCGCCGGCACGATGGAGGAAATCGCCGACGCCGCCCAGAGCATGCCGCGGCTGGTGCGTAGCCTGCATGCGCAGGGCGCGCGCATTCCCTACCTGATGGAACTGGTGAGCGCGCTCAACAGCCGGGTCATGGGGCGCATTTTCGAACTGCTGTTGCCGGCCCACGCCCGTGACCAAGTGTGCTTGCTGGTCATGGGCAGCGAAGGGCGGCGCGAGCAGTTGCTGAAGACCGACCAGGACAATGCGCTGATCGTCGCCGACGGCTTCGACTGGCCGGAACTGGTGGATGCCATGGACGGGTTCAGCGCCGCGCTGGAGCGGGTGGGCTATCCGCCGTGCCCGGGCGGGGTGATGGTCAATCGCGCGCACTGGCGCATGACCGCCACCGGCTGGCAGCGACGTGTGCTGCAGTGGCGTCGCGAATACGCCGGACAGTCGGCACTGGATCTGTCCATCGCGCTGGATGCGCGCCCCATTGCCGGCAACGCCGCGCTGTTTGCGCCCGTCCAGGACGCGTTGATGGCGCTGGGCCAGGATGACCAATTGATGCACCACCTGGCCAAGGCCACGCTGAACTTCGAAACGCCGTTGACGCTATTGGGCAACGTGAAGACCGAAGCGCGCGGCACGGACCTGAAGAAGGGCGGCATCTTCCCGGTCGTCCACGGCCTGCGTTGCCTGGCACTGCGCGAGGGGCTGGCGATCCGCAACAGTTTCGAGCGCTGCGAAGCCCTCGTTGCGACCGGTGCGCTGCCTGCCATGCTGGGTCGCGACCTGCCGCAGGCTTTGTCCGTGTTCCACCGCCTGCGCCTGGACACGCAACTGGCGACACTGCAGGCCGGGGGCATGCCGGACAATTTCGTGGTGGTGGAACAACTGCGCCGGCTGGACCGCGAACTACTGCGCGATGCGCTGCGGGTGGTAAAGGATTTCCGCCTGCACGTGCGCACCGCGTTCCACCTGTCGGACTGATCCGGTGTCGTCATTGCGCCGCTGGTGGTTGCGCCGACGCCATGGCGGCGGCGAGTGGGCCGGCCTGCTTCAAGCTCCGCCGCCGGGCGAATGGGTGAGCCTGGACCTGGAGACCACCGGGCTGGACCCGTCCAGCGACCATATCCTCAGCCTCGCCGCGGTGCCGGTGCGCGAAGGGCGCCTGATGCTGTCCGAACGCTTCGAGCGACGGATCCGTCCGGATCGCGACTTCGGCATCGAATCCATCCGCCACCACCGCATCACGCCCGACGAGGGTGCCACGGGTATCTCGGTGACGCCGGCGGTGCGCGAGTTCCTGTCGTGGTTGGGCAGCCGCACTTTGTTGGGCTATTACCTGGACTTCGACGTGTCCATGCTGGCCCCGCACGTGAAGTCCATCACCGGCTTTGCCTTGCCCAACGCGCGTATCGACCTGGCCGATGCCTTCGCCGTCCGCGAACGCCAGGCACGGCCTGACGTGCCGCCGGACCTGGGCTTCCAGCGGATCGCGGGGGAGTTGGGGGTGCCGATCCTGGGTCGGCATACCGCGTTGGGCGATGCAACCACGACGGCGCTGTGCTGGCTGGCGCTGCAGGCCAGGCAGAGGGGCGGGTAGTTGTGTTAGCGGCGGTTGTGGGAGGGGCTGACCAGCCATTCGGCTGTTGAAAGCCAGCCCCAACGACTTTCCCGTGAAGAGCTTCGGGGCTGAAGCCCCTCCCACAGTGGGTGCTGGAGCTTTGGGCAAAAAAAACCCGCCTTGGGAGCGGGTTCTTTATAAGACGCTGGATCCCCGCTTTCGCGGGGATGACGCATTGGCAAAGCCGCGCTAGCGCGCGGGCCAATGCGTCACTTGATCTTGCCTTCCTTGTAGACGACGTGCTTGCGCACGACCGGGTCGTACTTGCTCATTTCCATCTTGCCCGGGGTGTTCTTCTTGTTCTTGTCGGTCGTGTAGAAGTGACCGGTGCCGGCCGAGGAAATCAGACGGATCTTGTCGCGTTTACCTGCCATGTCTTATCTCCTCAGACCTTTTCGCCGCGCGCGCGCAGCTCAGCCAGAACGGAGTCGATGCCGTTCTTGTCGATGGTGCGCAGCGAATGCGCGGATACTTTCAGCTTGACCCAGCGGTTTTCGCTGGCGACCCAGAAACGGCGCTCGTGCAGGTTGGGCAGGAAGCGACGACGGGTTTTGTTGTTGGCGTGGCTGACGTTGTTACCCGTCATCACACGCTTGCCGGACACTTGGCATACGCGGGACATTACGCACCTCGATAGTTGATCTTGTCGCCCTTAGCCAGGGAGACGGCGGCCCCGATGACGGCTCCAGGTGGAGGCAGGCATCACGCGATACGGGTAGAGGGTCCACTGCCGGGGCGGGCCGGAATCGCACTTCCGGGCGCAAATCCGGACGAGCCGGACGCAGCGAGCCGCGCATTATGCCCATCTTCCCCTTGTGGCGCAAGCACTTAGCTGATTGGATTGGGGCCTGCCGGAGCAAGGACGGGTGCGCCTCCAGGCGTCTTGCCGGGCTGGCCTTGGGTTGGAATGGACCTCGCCAATGTGCCTCGCCATACAACTCCGGGGTCGCCCGCGCCCGCACGGTGGGCCCGCTCGCCTGGCTTGCGGGGTCATCGCCAGCTTGCGGCCAACCTGCCCGCGAGCGCTTGCGTCTACCTGGGCCAGAAAAGACTGGCCGTTGCCAGGCACCGGCAAGCTGGCTTGCAGGAATGTGCCGGCATGGGGGACCATCGGGCGGGTCATCGTCCCTCGGTGCTGGATGCGCGGATCGGTGGGAACGGCACGGCACGCACCCACGGCATTGCGCAGAGACAGGGGCACACACGATGCAAGCACAGACCCGCCATGGCGAGCCTGCCTCCCAGCGCCTGTCGTTCCGGGAAAAGGCCGGCTATGGCATCGGCGACCTCGGCTTCAACCTGTACTGGGCCAACATCTCGGCCTTCCTGCTGATCTTCTATACGGACGTGATGGGCCTGGCGGCCGCGGCCGTCGGCACGATGATCCTGGTCACCAAGATCATCGATGCGGCCACCGATCCGATGATGGGGGTGGTCGCGGATCGCACCCGCACGCGCTTCGGGCGCTTTCGCCCGTACCTGCTCTGGGGTGCGTTGCCGATGGCCTTCAGCGGCGTGTTGACGTGGACCGTGCCGGACCTGGGCGAAGGTGGCCGGCTGATATGGGCGTACCTGACCTTCAGCCTGATGATGCTGGCTTACACCGTGCTCAGCACCCCGTATTCGGCCCTGTCCGGCGTGATGGCCGCCGACAGCCAGCAACGCACCACCCTGATCAGCTTCCGCTTCATCGCCGCGTTCGCGGGCACCACCCTGGTCAATGCGTTCACGCTGGACCTGGTGCAGTGGTTCGGTGGCGGCGACGAAGCGCTGGGTTGGCAACTGACCCTGGCGCTGTACGGCGCGGTGGCGGCCGTGCTGTTCGCCACCGTGTTCGCCACCACCCGCGAACGCATCGCGCCACCGCCGCAGCAGGACAGCGACGTAAGGCAGGATCTCCGTGACCTGTTGAACAACCGGCCGTGGCTGGTGCTGTTCGCACTCGCGCTGGTGATCATGGTCACCATCGTCATGCGCAGTGGCGCGACGGTCTATTACCTGAAGTACTACGTGGTCCGGCCGGACCTGACCGGCGCTTTCCTGGGTGCGTATTCGGTGGCACTGGCGGTGGGTGCGGCGATGACGCCGCTGATGACGCGATGGATCGACAAGAAGCGCCTGATGGTGATCTTGATGACGATCGTGGGCGTGCTCAGCTGTGCGATGTTCTTCGTGCCGCGCGACATGGTCTGGCTGATGTTCGTGCTGAACATACTCATCGGCCTGGCACTCGGGCCCAAGTCACCGTTGGCCTTCTCGATGTATGCCGATTGCGCGGACTACACCGAGTGGAAGACCGGGCGCCGCGCCACGGCGCTGACGTTTTCCGCCGCCACGTTCTCGCAGAAACTCGGTGGTGCGCTGGCGTCGGCGGTCATTGCCTGGGTGCTGGCCGGCATGGGCTACGTGGCCAACCAGGCGCAGTCCGATGCGTCGCAGACGGGCATCGTGCTGTTGCTGACGGTGATTCCGGGCGTGGTGGCGTTCGTCGCGGCGATGGTGATGCGCGCCTACCCGTTGGATGACGCGGCGCTGGCCGGCATGCAGGACACCTTGGCGCAACGCAGGGCGCAGGCGGCATGAGCAGATTGGAGTTCGGTTTCCACGACGACGGCAGGCGCTTCTCCATCGACAGCCCGACGGCGATGCCGCATGCATCCAGCTTCCTGTGGAATCGGCGGATGATGGTGCAGGCGACGTGCCGCGGCTTCGCCACCGCGCAGTTCATGCAGCCTGAACCCGCAAAGTACGCGCACGCGCCCACGCTGGAAGCGCGCAGCTTCATGCAGCCGGAACAGCCGTACTACGCGCACCATCCGGGACGCTTCTGCTATATCAAGGATGAAGAGGATGGCGCGCTGTTTTCGGTGCCGTACGAACCGGTGCGCGCCTTGCCGGAGGCCTTCGCATTCGAGGCCGCGACCGATGCCATCACCTGGCGCATCCAGCACCGGGGCATCGAAATCGAGTGGTGCATGACCTTGCCGGTGGACGACGTAGTCGAGTTGTGGACGTTGCGGGTGCGCAATCGTTGTGGACGCACGCGCCGCTTGAGCCTGTATCCCTATTTCCCGGTGGGCTACCTGTCGTGGATGAACCAGTCCGCCCGCTACCGCGCCGACCTGGGCGGCATCGTCTGCAACAGCGTCACCCCGTACCAGAAGGTCGAGGACTACTTCCTGCACCGCGACTTCAAGGACCGCACCTTCCTGCTGCACGAAAACAGCCCGGATGGCTGGGAAACCTGCCAGGCCGCGTTTGAAGGCGAGGGTGGTTTGCATGCGCCGTCCGCAATCACCGATGTAGAGCGTCTGCAGGGTGGGGATGCGGATTACGAAATGCCCACCGCGGCGCTGCAGTATCAAGTGATATTGGCGGATGGCGAATCGCGGGTGGATCGCTTCCTGTTCGGTCCGGCGCGGAACGATGCGGAGATCGTATTTCTGCGCGCACGCTATCTGTCGGAAGCGGGTTTCGCATCAGCTTCCAATGAATATGCGGGTTATCTGGCTGCGGGCCTTGGCTGCATTGAAATCAAGACGCCGGACGCGTGGCTGGACGACTTCGCCAACCATTGGCTGCCGCGGCAGGTGTACTACCACGGCGACGTCAATCGCCTGACTACCGACCCGCAGACCCGCAACCTGCTGCAGGACCACATGGGGATGGTCTACCTGCAGCCGCGCACGGCACGCGCGGCTTTCCTGCAAGCGTTGTCACAGCAAGAGGCCAGTGGCGCGATGCCGGATGGCATCCTGCTGGTGGAAGGCGCGCAGTTGAAATACATCAACCAGGTCCCGCACACCGACCATTGCGTGTGGTTGCCGATCTTCCTGCAGGCCTATCTCGACGAGACCGGTGACGAGACTCTGTTGGATGTTGCGGTGGCCGATCATGCTGGCGTTGTCCTCACGGTCGCCGAACGCATGGACGCGGCGATGCGCTGGCTGCTTTCCGCGCGTGATGCGCGTGGGCTGTGCTACATCGCGCAGGGCGATTGGTGCGATCCGATGAACATGGTGGGCTACAAGGGCCGCGGCGTGTCGGGTTGGCTGACCTTGGCGACCGCGCATGCCTTGCAGCTGTGGGCGGATATTCGCGAACGCAGCCAGGCAGACATTGCGCAAGAGTTCCGCCAAGGTGCTGTCGACTTCAATGCGGCAATGAACCAGCATCTCTGGGACGGCGAGTGGTACGCGCGTGGCATTACCGATGACGGCGTCGTGTTCGGCACGCGGGCCGACAGCGAAGGCCGGATATTCCTGAATCCGCAGAGCTGGGCATTGCTCAGCCATGCGACAGACCCGGCGCGCGCGGAACAATTGCTGGCTTCGGTGGATGCGCATCTCGTATCCCCGTACGGTGTGGCCATGTTGGACCCGCCCTACACCGGCATGCGCGAGGACGTCGGGCGCCTGACGCAGAAATTCCCCGGTTCGGCCGAGAATGGCTCCATCTACAACCACGCCGCCGCGTTCTACCTGCATGCGCTGTACAGGATCGGCGATGCGGATCGCGCTTGGCGCGTGCTGCGCGCCATGCTGCCGGGTCCTGATGCCGGCGACCTGCTGCAGCGTGGGCAGTTGCCGGTGTTCGTGCCCAATTATTATCGCGGTGATTGGCGCGGGCACCCGCGTACGGCGGGCCGTTCCAGCCAGTTGTTCAATACCGGCACGGCCGCGTGGCTGTATCGCTGCCTGATCGAAGGCCTGTTTGGCTTGCGCGGCGAAGGCGCTGCATTGCGCATTGCGCCGCAGCTGCCTTCGCATTGGAATGCTGCCTCGGTGACGCGTCGTTTCCGTGGTGCACGCATCCAGATGCAGGCGCGTCGCATGGCGGGAGTGCAGGCGATGCAAGTCAGGGTCAACGATGTCGTGCTGGACGAGCCGGTGCTGCGCAATATCTTGCCGGGGCACGACTATCGCGTCGAAGTGGATCTGCCGGAGTGAACCTGCCGTCGCAGGTCGTGGTGGTGATGGGTGTGTCCGGCAGTGGCAAGACCACCGTGGCGCACGCACTTGCAGAGGCATGGCCCGCTACTTTCCTCGACGCCGATGATTTCCACGGCAATGCGGCGAAAGCGCGCATGGCCAGGGGCGAGCCTTTGACCGACCAGATGCGGGAGCCGTGGGTGCAGCGGCTTCGTGATGAGCTGGTGCGTCGGACGACTGTCGGAGAGCGGGTCGTGCTCGCATTCTCAGGCCTGCGCAGCCAGCACCGTGACATGCTGCGGGCTGCGGGCCTGCCGCTGAAGTTCCTGTTCTTGCACGGAGATCACGATCTGATTGCCTCGCGCATGCAGGCGCGAAGCAATCACTACATGCCGGCCTCGTTGCTCGGCAGCCAGTTCGAAGCATTGCAGGATCCGCGTGGCGAACCCGACGTAATCACGCTTGAAATCGACACGACACCGGAGCAGATCCTGCTGCTGGCGATGTCGTTGCTTTCAATCACGCAAGACTGAAACGCCGCAAACCCATCACGGGGACGCGCTTGCCGTGACAGCCGCCTTCGCGGCTTTCTGTTCGGCGATAAACGCGCGCACCTGCTGCTCCAGCACCGGCAGCGGCACCGAGCCCTGGCGCAGGATGGCGTCGTGGAAGGCCTTGATGTCGAACTTGTCACCTAGTTCGCGCTCGGCTTCGGCGCGCAGTTTGACGATGGCGATTTCGCCCAGCTTGTAGCTCAGCGCCTGTCCGGGCCAGGAAATGTAGCGGTCCACTTCCGTGGTGACTTCGTGTTCGCTCAGCGCGGTGCGGTCGCGCAGGTAGGACAGGGCCTGGTCGCGGGTCCAGCCCTTGTGATGCAGGCCGGTGTCGATGACCAGGCGCGCGGCGCGCCACATTTCGTAGGTCAGGCGCCCGAAATCCTCGTACGGGGTTTCGTAGATGCCCATTTCCTTGCCGAGTTTTTCGGTATACAGCGCCCAGCCTTCGCCGTACGCGGAGATGTAGTTCTTGCGACGGAAGTCCGGTTGCGCACCCTGTTCTTCGGCCAGCGCGCCCTGCAGTGAATGCCCGGGCGAGGATTCGTGCAGGGTCAATGCCGGCAGGTTGTAGAGCGGACGCGAGGGCAGGTTGTAGGTGTTGAGCCAATACGTGCCCACGCCGCCACGGCCCGCCGTCCAGAACGGGGCGATGTCGTCGGGTACGGGAATAATCGTAAAGCGACCGCGCGGCAAGGTGCCGATGTATTTTCCGACTTCGCCGTCCACGCGTTTGGAAATCCATGCGGCGCGATCCAGCAAGGCCTGCGGGGTGGTGGCGTAGAACTGCGGGTCGGTACGCAGGAAATGCAGGAAGGCCGGGAACACCTTATCGCCGGCCGGCGCCTTGAAGCCAACCTGGCGGATGATCTCGTCCATCTGTGCCTGGATGCGCGCCACGTCGTCCAGGCCGATCTGGTGGATCTGTTCCGGGGTCAGGTCCAGCGTGGTGTATTCGCGGATCTGCTGGCGGTAGAACTCGGCGCCGTTGGGCATGGCTTCGGCGGCGAGCGTGGTGCGCGCTTTTGGCACGTACTCGTCGCGGAAGAACGTCAGCAGCCCAGCGAAGGCGGGCACCACGCTGTTTTGTATCGCGGCCGCGGCTTCAGTGCGCAGGCGTTGCTGTTCCGCGGCGGGGATGTTTGCAGGCATTTTCTTGAACGGGGCGTAATAGGCCGACGTGGTGGCGTCCTTCAAATTCGCCACGTTGGAAATGGACACCTCGCGTCCATCCAGTACCGCGCGCGGCACGCTGAAGCCACGGGCCAGGCCGGCGCGCATGTTGTCGATCTGCTGGCCGAAGTGGCGCGGCACGTCGTTGAGGCGATCGATATAGGCCTGGTAATCGGCCACGCTCTTCATCGAACCGCGCGCCATGAAGGCCAGATTGGACCAGAACGAGGAGTCGGCGTTGAAGGGCATTTCGTAGGCGCCGAAGCGCACTTCCGCGGCGAGGTTTTCCACCTGCGCACGATAGATCGCCAGGTTGATGCGGTTGTCCGCCGACAACTGCGCGGCATCGATGGCGTCGAGCTGGCGCAGCACGTCATTCCACACCAGCAAGCGCGCGGCCTGTGCCTGTGCGCCCACATCGGGCAAACGGTGGTTGTTGCCGGTGCTGTCGCTGTCTTCGTCGGCGATGCCCAGGTTGGCCTGGCGCCATTTCCATTCTTTTTCGTAGATGGACTGGAAGGCCTGGTCGGTCTTGGAAGGCGAAAAGGCAATCGCCTGCATCGGCAGGCAGGCAAGCAACAGGGTGGCGGTGCGAAGTTTCAAGACGCGGATCCGGCGAAAACGGAATCAGGATGGTAATGCAGGCGCGCAATG
Organism: uncultured Lysobacteraceae bacterium; assembly: GCA_937897645.1. Taxonomy (GTDB): domain Bacteria; phylum Pseudomonadota; class Gammaproteobacteria; order Xanthomonadales; family Xanthomonadaceae; genus Pseudoxanthomonas_A. The sequence continues at coordinate 4,861 of CALCNV010000040.1, read as the reverse complement.
GCTGTCGGTAGGAGCGCCCCATGGGCGCGAGCTCTTCGTTGGATATCTGGCCAAGAGCTCGCGCCCATGGGGCGCTCCTACCGTGTTCTTGTCAGGGATTGCGTTGGCGCAGGCGTTCCAGCACGCCGTCCAAGGTGTCCAGGTCGGTGTAGTGGATGACCAGCTTGCCCTTGCCGCCACGGCTGTGGGCGATGCTGACCTTGGCGCCGAGCGATTCGGACAATTCGGTTTCCAGTGCGGCGATGTCAGCCTGCGGGTCGGGCTTGCCGGCCTTTGGCTTCTTGCTGCCATTGGCCGGCAGCTTGCCGGCGGCGAACTGCTGGGCGCGGTATTCCACTTCGCGCACCGACCAGCCCTGGTCGGCGGCATCGGAGGCCAGCTTGCTCGCCAACTCCGGCGACAGCGTCAGCAAGGCGCGTGCATGGCCCATTTCCAGGCGACGCGCTTCCAGCAGGGCGCGGATCGCCGGCGGAAGTTCAAGCAGGCGCAACAGGTTGGACACCGCCGCACGCGAACGACCCACGGCTTCGGCCGCTTCAGCGTGGGTCAGCGAGAACTCACCGATCAGGCGCTGCAAGGATTGCGCTTCTTCCAGCGGATTCAGGTCTTCGCGCTGGATGTTCTCGATCAACGCCATCGCGATCACGGTGCGGTCGTCCAGGTCGCGCACCACCACCGGCACCGTCGCCAGCCCGGCTTCCTGCGAGGCGCGCCAGCGGCGTTCGCCGGCGACGATCTCGAACTTCCCTGGCGACAACTCGCGCACCACGATCGGCTGGATCACGCCCTGCGCCTTGATCGACTCGGCCAGCTCGCCCAGCTTGGCCGGGTCCATGGCCATGCGCGGCTGGTACTTGCCGGGCTGCAGCTGTTTCACTTCAACCTGGCGCAGGCGTTCGCCGGGCTGTACTTCGGCGGGAGCCGCGGCGGCGGCCTTGGGGCCGAGCAGGGCTTCCAGGCCGCGGCCCAGGCCGCGCTTCTTCGCCGGAGGTTGCTTGGGTGCTGACATTTACACGTTCTCCGGATGCTTCGGTCGTGGCTTGTTGCGTTCGTGCTGGCGACGCAGGATTTCGCCGGCCAGTCCCAGGTAGGCGACGCCGCCGCGGCTGGCCTTGTCGTAACCGACGATGCTCTGGCCGTGGCTGGGCGCTTCGGCCACGCGCACGTTGCGCGGCACGATGGTGCGGAACACCTTGTCGCCGAAATGCGTGGTCAGTTCGCCCGACACCGCGTTGGCCAGGTTGTTGCGCACGTCGAACATGGTGCGCAACACGCCTTCGATTTCCAGCTGCGGGTTCAGGCGTGCTTTCAGTGCGTCGATGGTTTCCAGCAGCGCGCTCAGGCCTTCCAGCGCGTAGTACTCGCACTGCATCGGCACCAGCACCGAATCGGCGGCGGTCAGCGCATTCAGCGTCAGCAACGACAGCGCCGGCGGGCAATCGATGATGATGAAGTCGTAGTCGTCGCGCAGCGGGTCCAGCGCGGCCTTGAGGCGCTGCTCACGGTCATCGACCTGCATCAGCTGGATTTCGGCGGCGGTCAGGTCGATGTTGCCGGGCAGCAGGTCGAAGTCTTCCGGCGTGGTCACGATCACTGCGCGGGCTTCGGCTTCCTGCAAAAGCACGTCGTAGCTGGAGGCGTCCAGCTCGCGCTTGTCCACGCCGCTGCCCATGGTGGCGTTGCCCTGCGAGTCCAGGTCGACCAGCAGCACGCGCTTGGGCGCGCGCGCCAATGCGGCGGCCAGGTTGACCGCGGTGGTGGTCTTGCCGACCCCGCCTTTCTGGTTGGCGATGGCGATGATGCGGGCCATGCGTGCTGCGCCTCGTGGAACCGTGGTGGGCCGGGGATTATGCGGGATGAAGGTGGCAAGGTTGGGGAATGGGGGTTGGGCGCTTGAATTTTTTCCGTCCATAGCGGTGTGAAACGCATGGACCCCTGCTTCGCCCCCTTTGGAAAAGGGGGCTACGGGGGATTTGCTCTTGGCGCGGAGAGCAAATCCCCCTCGATCCCCCTTTTTCAAAGGGGGAGGCAGGAATCAGGCATTGCGTTGAACGATGACCAGATGGCGGTCGCCCACCAGGCCGGGAACGGAGAGGACATGGAGCGCGGAGACCGTCCAGCCGGCAGGCAGCGCGGCGATTTCCTCGTCAGGCCTGACGCCCTTCATGGCCAGCAGGGCGCCACCGGGCTTCAACAGGTGGCCGCCGACCTTGATGATGCCGGCCAGCGTGTCCAGCGCGCGCGCGGTGAGGGCATCGTAGGCGGCTCCGCCGTTGTAGGCCTGCACGTCCACCGCTTCGGCACGCGATTCGGCCACGCGGGCATTGGACAAACCCAATGTGCGCACGGCTTCGCGCAGGAAGCGCGCCTTCTTGCCGTTGCTTTCCACCAGGGTGACCTGCAGGCCCGGCTTGGCGATGGCCAGGGGAATGCCGGGCAGTCCGGGGCCAGTGCCCAGGTCCGCGAGCGTGCCATCACTCACGAAAGCATGCATGGCCAGCGAGTCCAGCAGGTGTCGGGTCACCATCTCGCGCGGGTCGCGCACGGCGGTGAGGTTGTAGGTGTGGTTCCAGCGGTCCAGCAGGGCGAGGTACTGCAGCAGCGGCGGCGCCAGCACGGCGGCATGCAGGCCCAGGGCGGTGAGGCCGCGATGGAGTTCGTCCTGCAATGCGGTGGGGAAGGAAGACGTTGTCATCGGCCGCATTATCGCAGGCAGCAGGGGTAGGAGCGCCCCATGGGCGCGAGCTCTCGATTCACCGTACCAACGTCACCAGCTCGCGCCCATGGGGCGCTCCTACCGTGCGGTCAGCGCGCCACGCCACGGCGGCGCGATACCCGTCCAGCGGCGACCATTCGTGCAGCGTCCAGTCGGTGGGCGTACCGAGCGCAGGGTCACAGGCGGCAAGCTTCAGGCGTGCGCCCTCTTCGACGAAGACCAGCTTTTCCAGCCCGAAGGACACGCCCTTGCCGTGCGCTTTCAACACAGCTTCCTTCGCGCACCACAGGCGCACGAAGGACAGCACCTTGGCGTCCTCTGCCTGCGTGTCCAGCCACGCCACTTCGTCAGGGTGGAAGAAGCGCTGCGCCAATTCGCGTGTACGCGGTCGTGGGCGCAACTGTTCGATGTCCACGCCCAACTCCATCGATTCGCCCAGTGCGAGCAACAAGGCTTCGCCGCTGTGGCTCCAGTTGGTGTCGTAACGCTCGAAGGGCGCGGCAAGCTGCGGGCGTCCCAAGGCATCGCGGACCAGCGGCAGTTCCTCGTCGGCGCAATCCAGTGCGGCCGCCAGCACGGGGCGAATGGCCGGCTCCCCGCGTTGATGGCGGGCATGCGGCAACAGCCAGAGGCGCACGGGCAGCGGGATGGGAAGCGACGGCATGCCGCCAATGTAGCCGATGCCCGCCCTCGCCCCAATCCGTACTGCTGCGTCGCGGTATGCATGTGCCGATGAATTGCGCTATCTAGAGCATTAGAAGGAGAAGGCCCCACCAGGACGCGGTTTTTACAGTCAGTTAACACGACCACGCCGTAGACTCGTCGCAGTTGAAATTTTCGTTCAACTGTTCCCGCAGTGACGCGGGAGCGCCTTCCCATCTGTAGTACAAGGAGAACACTGGATGAATTTCATTATTTACCTGATTGTCGGTGGCATCGCAGGTTGGCTGGCCAGCCTGGTCATGAAGCGTGATGGCTCGCAAGGCATCATCCTCAACGTCGTCGTCGGCATCATCGGTGGCTTCCTCGGCGGCTGGCTGTTGCCAATGCTCGGTTTGGGCATGGGCGGCACGCTGGGCTTCCTGGTCACCGCGTTCATCGGTGCCGTAGTCCTTCTGCTTATCGTCAACCTGTTTACGCGCGGCAAAGCGCGCTAAACGTTTCGCTGCGGCCGCGTGCGCTTGTAGACGCACCCAGGGTCCGTGGCACCGCAAAGGCCCGGCACTGCCGGGCCTTTGTTCGTCTGCAGGATGCTGTTTTTTTGTGGGAGGGGCTTCAGCCCCGACAGCTTTTTGCTAAAAGCTGTCGGGGCTGAAGCCCCTCCCACAAGTAATCTGCTTTAGTCCGCCAGCTCGACCCATGCCGGCGCATGGTCGCTCGGTCGTTCCCACGTCCGCGGTTCGCGGTCTATGCCGGCCGCATGTGCGCTGTCCCGCAGTGCATCCGACACCAGTGTCAGGTCGATGCGCAGCCCCAGGTCGCGGCGGAAGCCGGCCATGCGGTAGTCCCACCAGCTGAAGATGCCGCCGTCCTGGTGATGCAGGCGGAACGCATCGTGCAGGCCGAGTGCGTACATCCGCTTCAAGGCATCGCGTTCGGCGGTGGACGTCAGGATGTGCCCGTCGTTCCACACCGCCGGGTCGTGCACGTCGCGATCATCCGGCGCGATGTTGAAATCACCCAGCACCACGAGCTTGGGATGCGCACGCAGTTCGGCCTCCAGCCACGCATGCACCGCATCCAGCCAGCGCAGCTTGTACGCGTACTTGTCCGTGCCGATGTCCTGGCCATTGACCACGTACAGGTTGACGATGCGCACGTCGCCCACCGTCGCGGCGATCGCACGCTTCTGCTCGTCTTCGAAATCCGGAATGCCGACCTGCACGTCATCAATCGGCAGGCGCGACACCAGCGCGACGCCGTTGTAGGTCTTCTGCCCGGCGAACACGCTGCGGTAGCCGGCTTCCGCCAGAACGGTGTCCGGAAACTTGTGGTCTTCCAGCTTGGTTTCCTGGATGCCGACCACGTCCGGCGTGAACGTGCCCAGCCAGTCCTGCAGGTGGGGCAGGCGCACGTTGAGCGAATTGACGTTCCAGCTGGCGATTTTCATGAGTTGTGCCCTGTAGGAGCTGCGCAAGCTGCGAC
>CALCNV010000039.1 GCA_937897645.1 uncultured Lysobacteraceae bacterium | reverse complement strand
ACGGCGACAAGCCGATCGATGCGGCGCTGGCGGAGTTGAAGAAGAAGCTTCCGGTGACTGCACGCGCTGCGGTAGCACCGGCAGCAGTGAAAGCACCGCCAGCAGCGGCAGCAGCAGAACCAAAAGCAGCGAGCGCGCCCGCGAAGCCTTGATTGGAAGACTCTCGTGCAGCCTTGTCATTATGTGCGCCGCTCGATGTGGGATCGATCGACGTAAGAGCAGTCGGCGTGGGAGCGGCGTCCCGCCGCGAGCTCTTGCTCCTGATCTGAAGCTAATCGCTGGTTTGCAGTCCCCCGCTGAAAGGCTCGCGGCGGGACGCCGCTCCCACAGGCTGGGATGCTTCTCTAGTCCAAGCTCGTTTTCACGGCCGTCATTCCAGCGAACGCTGGAATCCATCTTGACTTCACGTCACCAAGAGCAAGATCAAAATGGGCCCCAGCTTTCGCTGGGGTGACGCTTTGATTTTCAATAGCTCAGAGATGATGCCGCACTCTGCATGCATCCCAATGACTCGACTGCCTGCTCGGTTGTTTGTCCTCCTTGAATCAATTTTTAGGTCGCATTCCTTCGACTAAAATACACATGGCCTGCGTAGGCCCAGCAGGCCACGACAATCCCGAGCCAAAACATGGCAATGCCAAAACAGTCTGAAGCGAACTCAAGATATGGGAATGAGCTAATCGGACGCATGCCAGGATTTAGTGTCAATCCGACCGATTGCCAGTAGTCCAGATAAGTGTCGACTGCGAGCCAAAGTGGAATCACCCAACCAGCGGACAAAAGTGAAATGAATGTAGCTTGTACGCGGCTTTTTTTCATATTGCTTACCGCGGCTTAGCCGGCAACGGAAACGGCGTCACTACCCGCTCGCCACTTTCCGCGTCGCGGATCACCGACTGGCCTTTGCGTTCCACTTCCTCGATGCGCACGATGCTCTGCATGGGCAGGTGCAGCACCTTGGTGCCGGCGAACTCGTCGCGCAGGCGTTCTTCCGTCGGGTCCACCACGATGCCGTCGTGCACGTCGAACACCAGCTCGCCCACTTCGGTGAAACCCCACAGGCTGCTTGCGGCGACGTGACGGCCGTAGAGCTCGTAGATCTTGCCGTGGTTGAGGAAGGTAATCTTGTAGAGGGGTTTGGCCATGCGTCGATTATAGGAGTGAGTGGAGAGGAGTGAGGAGTGAGCGCCATCCTCGGAGTCTGCGGGTCGACCTGGCCACTCACTCCACACTCCTCACTCCTCTCCACTCACTCCTGCTTCAATACCCCTGCCGCTTCCGCAACCGCCGCGCGATCGCCGCGCGCACAAACAACGCGAACACGATGCCGAACAAAAAGCCCGCGATGTGCGCCGACCAGGCCACCGCGCCGAAGGCGGGGCCGATGTAGGCGAAGATCACCTGCAGCAGCGCCCAGATGCCGATCAACAGCGACGCCGGCGCCTTCACGAATTCCAGGAACAATCCAAGCGGCAGCACCACGCCCAGCTTTGCATTCGGGAACAAGGCCAGGTACGCGCCGATCACCGCCGACACCGCGCCGCTGGCGCCGATGATGACGCTGTCCGGCGTTCCTATCGCCACCATGGCGGCCAGGTTGGACACCGCGCCGCCCAGCAGGAACAGCAACAGGAAGCGCCACGGTCCCATCGTGCGTTCCGCCGGCAGCCCGAAGATCAGCAGGAAGATCAGGTTGCCCAGCAGGTGCGCCCAGTCCGCGTGCAGGAACAGCGCGGTGAACAGCCGCAGCACGCTGCCGTCGCGCAGCGCCGCCTGCCAGTCCTGCGGCGTGGCCAGGCCGCCCGACAGCGCGCCCCATTCCAGCACCAGGCTGTCGTGCAGGGCGTCGGGGCGCGTGCCGGCCCACAGGAACGCCACCCACAGCGCGGCGAACAGGGTCGGAGTGGCCCAGCGCAGCGCGGGTTTCTTGCGGGAGGGGAGGGACACGAACATGCGGGGGAATGTACCGGGTTGCGGGTGGCGGCTGCGGCCGGAAAGGCGCGCGAGCATGAACCAAAGGCTAATCCAGACCCCGCCGGATTGTTAGCGTTTGGTTATGCCGGAAAGGTATACTGCATACGGCGTCGTATGTCGGGAGGGGATTCCGGCACGTGGTCGTAGGGCGAAGCATCGCCCTCGCAGCGGCGTAGGCAAGTTTTTCCCACGTACCCGGAGACATACAACAATGGAATTCGCACGCAACCTCACCCGTATTTCCGCGCTGGCGCTTGGCGTTGCCGCCGCGCTGGCCTGCGGCCAGGCCCAGGCCTCGGCCTTCCAGCTGAAAGAAAACAGCGTCAAGGCCCAGGGCCGCGCGATGGCCGGTTCGGCCTCGGCGTTTGGCGACACCTCGGTCGTGGTGAACAACCCGGCCGTCATGTCCACCTTCACCGAAACCACGGTGCAGGCCGACGTCACCGCCATCGACCTGTCTTTCAACTTCACGGGTGGTGGTCGTGCCGCCGAGGGTAGCCCGTTCGCCCAGCCGCTGACGGGTGGCAACGGCGGCAACGCCGGCGGCGTGAGCGCCGTGCCGGCGATGTCGTTCGTGATGCCGCTGAGTGGTCAGTTCGAATACCTCACCCTCGGTGCCATGGTCAGCGCGCCGTTCGGCCTGAAGACCGAATACGACCATGACTGGGTCGGCCGTTACCACGCCGTCGAATCCGACGTGCGCATCATCGACCTGACCCTGGCCGCGTCGCTGGAACTCAGCGACACCTTGTCGGTCGGCCTTGGCGCCATCTACGAGCACGGCGAAGTCACCCTGTCCAACGCGATCGATTTCGGCACGGCCATCTGCGCCAACCCGGCCTCGCGCCCGCTGTGCTTCATGCCCAACCCGGTGCAGGGCCCGTATGGTCCGCAGAAGAACGACGGTTTCGTGTCGATCAACGGCACCGACAACAGCTTCGGCTGGATCGCCGGCATCAACTGGCGTCCGACCGACAAGCTGTCGCTCGGCTACTCCTACCGCTCGGAGATCGACCTTGAAATCAGCGGTACCGCTGACTTCACCGTGCCCGGCTCGGTCCGTGCCGTGGTCGGCCCCAATGTCTACCTGCCCGGCAATGCGGCTGGATCGGGCGGCGGCGCCGACCTGACCACGCCCAGCGTGAGCACCTTCAGCGGTACTTACCAGTTCAACGACAAGTTCGCGCTGATGGCCGACGCCTCGCTGACCGGTTGGGATTCGCTGCGCGAAATCCGCATCGAATTCGACAACCCGCTGCAGGCCGATTCGGCCGAAGACTACAACTGGGGTGACAGCTGGTTCTATTCCGTCGGTGGCGAATACAAGTTCAGCGACGCTTTCACCTTCCGTGCCGGCGTGGCGCGCGACGACTCCCCGATCAGCCGTCCGTACCGCACCCCGCGCATGCCCGACCAGGACCGCATGTGGTATTCGCTGGGCCTGACCTGGACGGCGAGCGAGCATTTCGAACTCAGCGCCAGCTACGTCAAGGTGGACCTGGCGGATACGCCTGAAATCGACATCCGCTCGTCCAGCGGCGCGCGCCTGGAAGGCGACTTCGACGGCGGCGCCAACCTGTTCGGCGTGTCGGCGCAGTACAAGTTCTAATCAAGCCTGTTCACATGCGTCATGCAGAAAACCCCGCGGAAGCGGGGTTTTTTGTTGGGCGGGGTGGTGGAGGGGGGATGCTTTGGTTGTTGGTTCTTGGTTGTTGCTTTGGCCTCCTCCCTTGCGAAGCAGGGGAGATCGAAGCCGCGGCTAGCGACTGAGGAGGAGGGGTGCTTTTGATCTGGATCTTGATCTTGTCCAAGAACCAGGAACCAGGAACCGCCAGCCTCCTCCTGATTCCCAAATTCCCCCCATCAAGCCTGCAGCAGCTGCACCTCAACCCGGTTGCGGCCCAGCCGCTTGGCTTCATAGAGCGCCTGGTCGGCCAGCCGCATCAAGGCCTGGAACCCGTGCCGCTGCGTCGATGCGCCCACGCCCAGGCTGACCGTCACCCGCACCCGCGCCTCGCGCGGTGAAAACTCCAGGCCTTCCACCTGCGCGCGGATGCGTTCCGCCAGTTGCCGGGCGATGTCAGGGCTGCTGTCCGGCAGCACCACCACGAATTCTTCGCCACCCACGCGTGCGAACAGGTCATCGCCGCGGATGCAGCTGCGCACGCTGTCGGAGAACCGCTGCAGCACCACGTCGCCGGTCTCGTGCCCGTGCAGGTCGTTGATGGCCTTGAAGTTGTCCAGGTCCAGCGCAATCACGGCCAGGCCGGTATCCGCCGGCAGCGGCTCGACGCGCGTGCGCAGCTCGCTGCCCAGGCCGCGGCGGTTGAGGGCGCCGGTGAGCGGGTCGAACAATGCGCTGAGGCGGAACGATTCGCCGGCGCGGAAGCTGCTGAGCATCAGCATGCAGAAATTGAGCATGAACCAGATCGAGATATCCAGGTTCACCCAGGCTTCG
>CALCNV010000038.1 GCA_937897645.1 uncultured Lysobacteraceae bacterium | reverse complement strand
GCAGGCCGGGGATGGTCACCCCGAATGCACTCATGATCGCCTGGCCCACGAAGTACGTGACCACGATGGTGATGGCCACATACAGCGTGGCCCGATTGGCCTGGCGGTTGCGCTCGCGGGTGGGATAGCCCGCGGTCAGGCCCAGCAGCACCGCCGCGCTGGACAGCGGATTGGCGATCGGCAACAGGCCAAACAGCGCGAAGGCAAACAGGGTGGCGAACTCGCCAAGGCCGAACGTCATCAGCAGATACCGCTTGAAAACCGGCCGCAATGGTACCAGCTGCCTCGCCGCCATCCTTCCGGATGGGCGTTTTCAAGGCTTCTGGAACAGGTTTCGGTCAGTTTCGCGGAGAAAATTTATCCGTGCCGGGCAGCATCGCATGCAGCACCGTTCAGGCATTCCGCATTTTCTGTGACGGAACTGCTTCATCTTCCTGCGGCGCATCGGTTGCAGTGAACACCGGTGCAGCGAACGGATCCGGCCCTGGCGTTCGCCCGAAAGTAATCGGACGGGTGACGCCGCGGTAACGTCCGATCACTGGATGCTGGATGTCGCCGACCATTTCTTCGGCCAGAACTTGTGGATGATCGAACATGTCTTCGACCCGTCGTGCAGCGGCACAGGGCACGTCATCGCCGAACACCTCTTCCCATTCCAGCGCGCTGTGCTGCATCAGTGCCGCGTGCAGGTGCGGGACTATTTCGTTGGCATGATGGGCGCGCTTGCGCACGGTGTCGTAGCGTTCGTTCTGTTCGAGTTGCTGCAGGCCGGTCTTGTCGCACAGGGCCTTCCAGAACCGCGGCGTGTTGGCGGAGATGTAGATATGGCCATCGCGGGTGGGATGGATGCCGGTCACGCCACCGGAACGCATGTCGCGGCCGATATCGAGTGACTCACCTTCGGCCCAGATCATGCGCGCGGATTGCATGGTCAGCGCGCTGCGCAACAAGGACACGCCGACAAACTGGCCGAGACCGCTGCGCTCGCGTTCGTACAGGGCCGACGACACACCCGCAGCCACCAGTGCCGCCGCATAGTAGTCCACCACCGATCCGTAGATGATCTCCGGTGCACCGCCGCGTTTGCCCTGCAAGGCGCACATGCCGGTCATGGTCTGAAGCACCTGGTCGTAACCGGCCTTGTCCTTCATAGGCCCGGTCTCGCCGTAGCCGGTCACGGCGCAATAGATCAGGCGCGGATTGATCAGGTTCAACTGTTCGTGGTCGATGCCCAGGCGCTTGGGCACGCTGGGGCGGAAGTTGTGCACCAGCACGTCCGCCTCGCGCACCAGCTTCAGCAGCGTGGCGAAGCCCTGCCGTTTCTTAAGGTCCAGGGTCATGCCCAGCTTGCTGCGGTTGACCCCGATGAAGGCACGGCTTTCCGCCTGCAGCGTGGACGGGTACTTGCGCAGGTTGTCGCCATCCGGTGGCTCTATCTTGAGCACGTCGGCGCCCTGGTCGGCCAGCAAGGTGCAGCCGTACGGCCCGGCGATGTAGGCGCTGAGGTCGAGCACGCGCACGCCGCTCAGCGGCCCGGCCGCACCGGTGCGTCCTGCAAACGTAAAAGCGGATGTAGTCGCCATAAGGTCCGTCTCCCTTACCTCACCAACAACGTCGGCCGAAAGTCTGATTCATGGTCGCCCGCTTTAACAGGATCGCCGGATATGTTCTGACGGCACAAATTCTTGCTTGAGAAGCGAATTTCATTCCGCCGTGTCCCGGGACAAGGCGGGCGCCAGCGACATCCAGCTCAGCCGCCATGCACCGTCAATGCGGCCACCGGCGCGGTAATACGGCACCAGCGTGAGCGGGGTGCGACCCAGGCTGCACAGCTGGATCGCGGGTCCTTGCGCGTTGTCCGCCTGCGCCATCCGCAGCCATTGCTCGGGCGGCGCGTCGGACAGGCGCAAGGTCTCGCCGGTCTTGTAGCCATCGACCAGATCGCTGGCGTAGACCAGCGGGCCGCGCGTCACCGCGATGTATTCGTAGTGCATGACCTGCTGGCGCACCGGCGACCCATCCGGCGCAAACGATTCCTGGGTGTTCTGCTGCACCTGGCCGTGGGCGATCGGCACCATTGGCAAGTCCAGCACGATTTCATCGCCGGCGATCCATTCGCGTTCGATCATGGAGTAGCTGCCTGCGACGAGTGGCGCGTCGTGTGGCTCGCCATTGATCTGCAAGCTCGCGCCCTCAGCCCATTGCGGGATGCGGATCGAGACCACAAAACGCGCGCTGCGTTCGGGAGTGACCTTCAACGCGATCCGGCCATCAAAGGGATAGACCGTGTTCTGCTCCAATCGCAGCTTTCCCGCCCTCACAGAGTTGAACTCAGCGAGGCCTGGGCCCAGCAGGTTGACCGAGACATTGCTATCTGCCGACTGCGTGTAAGCAATGGCCGGCAACTCCTCGATCGCCATGGCACCGCTTGATTTGCAGCAGCGCCAATAGGTGGTGTGCACGCGGCGACCATTGGGGAAGGAGTAGTAGCACCAGTCTTCGCCATTGGGCGCCATCGCGCCGAGCAGATCGTTGTAAGCGGTGCGTTCGATTTCCTCCGCGTAACGTGCTTCGCCGGTGATGGCAAGCAATTCGCGATTGAGCTGTATCCACGCGAGGACGGAACAGGTTTCCACGTAGCCATGGGGACTGAACACGCCAGCGGGATTGAATACTTCACGCGAACGGTGCGCCACCCCGCCCCACGGCCCGCCGCCGAGCGTGAGGTGATGCGTACGGATGCTTTGCCAGACCTTGTCGACGGCCTCGCGGTACGCGGCGATGCCGGTTGCCTTGTGCAGTTTGGCCAGGCCGACCAGGTTCCATGCCAGCTGGTACGCCTTGCCGGTGGCGATTTCTGACGCGTCAGCGCCAGCCAGCGCTCGCGTTAGCAGCGCTAGGTCGGGATTAGCATCGGCTTGCTGCAATACCAGTTCCGCGAGTGCGAGATAACGCGGTTCGCCGGTAGCGAAATAGAGCTCTACCGCCGGATCCATCAGGACCGTGGCCGACATGCCGTGGTGGTTGCCGAGTTCGGTGATGTCGATGCCGCCTTCACTCAGCACCTGCCAGCACAGATCGCCGATCTTGCGTGCGGCCTGCAGGTACTCGGGTTTGGGGAAATGGCGGTTGACTTCCAGCAAGCCGAGGATGAGGTAGCTGTGCGTCCAGATGTCCCAGGTGCGCACGCTGGGCGCACCGTCCCAGGTCCCGGGCTTGGGCGGCTGCTTTCGCATGAAGCGATGATCAGGCGCGTAGGTGCCGAGGTAGCCATCCGCTTCCTGCACGCTGACGAGGTAGTCCGCCACGCGCAGCAGATTGGCGACCACTACTGGATCGGGATTTCGGGCGGCGGATTTGGCCGTCGCATACAGCCACTTGCCCGCGTGTTCGCCGTACCAGTCGCCTTCGTGGTTGTGCGCCCTGCGCGCGGGGTCGAATATCTCGATGGCGGGGCTGGTTTCATCC